>DATFNQ010000027.1:0-10264 GCA_035266305.1 Methylovirgula sp. | reverse complement strand
CCGCCCGGGGCCGCACCGGGAGGATCTCGTGATGCGCCTCGTAAAGCGTCGGGCGGACGAGATCGTTCATCGCCGCGTCGACAATCACGAAGGTCTTGTGCTCGGCCTTCTTCACGTAGAGCACGCGCGTCACCAGAATGCCGGCATTGCCGACGATGAGCCGACCCGGCTCGAGTATCAGCCGCCGGCCAAGCGGACCGAAATGGCGCCTGATGATCTTGGCGTAGCGGTCGGGATGGAAGGCGTCCGCATGATCTTCCTCGCGATACGGGATGCCGAGCCCGCCGCCGAGATCGATATGGTCGATCCGATGGCCGTCGGCTTCGAGTTCGGCGACGAAATCGGCGAGGCGCGCGAAGGCATTGTCGAAGGGCTCAAGCTCAGTGATCTGCGAGCCGATATGGATGTCGACGCCAGCGACCGCGATGCCCGGCAAGCTGGCCGCGCGCCTATAGACCGCGCGGGCGCGGCTCAACGGAATGCCGAACTTGGTCTCCGACGTGCCGGTCGCGATCTTGGCATGTGTCTTGGCGTCGATGTCGGGATTGACGCGCAAAGCGATCCTCGCCCGCCTTCCGCGCGCCACGGCAAGATCCGAGAGCGCGAGGAGCTCCGGCTCGGACTCGACGTTGAAACAGAGGATGTCCTCCTCGAGTCCATAGGCCATTTCCGCGTTGCTCTTGCCGATGCCCGAGAAGGTGATCCTGTCGGCCGCCACGCCGGCCAGGCGGGCGCGGCGCAACTCCCCTTCGGAAACGACATCCATGCCGGCGCCGAGCCGGGCGAGCGTTTTCAAGACCGCCTGGTTGGAATTGGCTTTCACCGCGTAGCAGATGAGGACCGAGAGCCCTTCGAAGGCGGCTTTGAAAACCTCGTAATGACGGCTGAGCGTCGCCGTGGAATAGCAATAGAACGGCGTGCCGACGCTCTCGGCGAGCTCAGATACGTCGACGCCTTCGGCGTGCATGACGCCGTCTCTCAGCGTGAAATGATGCATCCGCGTATCATTTCACCAAGGGGTCGAGGAAGAACGACGGTCCTTTGGATGGCGGGTTGGCGTTGGACCCCGTTGGGGGGGTCTGTTGCGGCGGGACAGCGACGTTGACGTTGCCGGCCATCGTGGATGTGGTGTTGACCGAGCCCGTGGGCTGGTCCGTGGGCGTCCCCGGCGGCGGCTCGAGCGGACCGGCCCGCCCGCAACCGGCCAAGGCAAGAAGCATCAGGCAAAGAACGAATGTGACGCGCGATGGCACGGGCCGGCTCCAAAAGGCAGGTCCTATATAGACGAAGCTTGCCGGAAAGAGAAAGCGATCGCGGCAGGCCGATCATCCTTCATCCTTCTTGAACGCCGCCAGCCATTTCTCGGCCGCGGCCGCCACGTTGGCCGGCGCCGTCCCCCCATAGCTCGTCCGGCTCGCGACGGAATTTTCGACCCCGAGCACGGCGAATACGGCGCCAGTCAGGCGCGGCTCGATGCTCGTCATCTCGGGCAGGCTCAGATCCTCCAGCCCGACATTCTTGGCGGCGGCAAGCGCAACGAGCCGGCCCGTGACATGATGCGCCTCGCGGAACGGCATGCCGAGCTCGCGGACCAGCCAATCTGCAAGATCGGTCGCGGTCGCATAGGCCGCGCCAGCCGCGGCTCGCATGCGTGCGAGGTCAGGTTCGAGATCGCCGACCATGCCGGTCATGGCCGCAAGGCAGAGGGACAAGGTCTCGAGCGCGTCGAATGTGCCTTCCTTGTCCTCCTGCAGATCCTTCGAATAGGCGAGCGGCAGGCCTTTCAGGACGACCAGCAGACCGGTGAGCGCGCCGATGATCCGGCCGCATTTGCCGCGGACCAGCTCGGCGGCGTCGGGGTTGCGCTTTTGCGGCATGATCGAGGAGCCGGTCGAAAACCGGTCGGAGAGGCGGATGAAGCCGAATGGCGGGCTCGCCCAAAGCACGATCTCCTCGGCCAACCGGGAGAGATGGACGGCGCAAAGCGCCGCCGCCGCGAGCGTCTCGATCACGAAGTCGCGATCCGACACGCTGTCGAGCGAATTGGCGGTCGGCCGATCGAAACCGAGCGCCGCCGCGGTCAAGCCGCGGTCGATCGGAAATGAGGTGCCGGCCAGCGCCGCCGCGCCGAGCGGGCACTCATTCAGCCGGGCGCGGGCATCCTTGAACCGGCCGCGGTCGCGGGCGAGCATCTCGACATAGGCAAGAAGATGATGGCCGAAGGTGATCGGCTGCGCCGGCTGCATATGGGTGAAGCCCGGCATCACTGCCGCGGCATAGGTCAAGGCCTTGTCGGCCAGCGCGATCTGCAGCCCCTTGATTTGGGCATCGAGCGTATCGATCGCGGCGCGGATATAGAGGCGGAAATCGACCGCGACCTGATCGTTGCGCGAGCGCGCCGTATGGAGGCGTCCGGCGGGCGCGCCGATCAGGTCTGCGAGCCTCGATTCGATATTCATATGAATATCTTCGAGCCGGCGGGAAAAGCTGAACTCGCCCTTCTCGATTTCGCCACGGATGTCACCTAAAGCGTCGCGGATCGCGGCGGCATCGGCCTGCGTGAGGATGCCGGTCTTCTCCAACATGGCGACATGGGCGAGCGAGCCTGCTATGTCATGCTCGGCGAGCTTACGGTCGAAATCGATCGAGGCATTGATCTCTTCCATGATCGCGTCGGGACCGCCGGCAAACCGGCCGCCCCACATCTTGTTGCTCATCGTCTCGCTCTCAGATGACCCCAAAGGCATGACAGAAGATAATTCACCGACAGGAAGCGGCTCACTCATGAGCCGTATCCCTTCGCCGCTCATCAGTCTCGCCATCCTCGCCGCGGTGCTGGCCTTCATATACGTGATGGAGGGCAGGCATCGCAACGAAACCGGTACGGCGGCCTGCGCCTCGACCAGCGCCGTGATCAACCGGGTTGCGCCGCTGGTGCGTGGCGAGATCGCGGCGCTGGCCCTTTCGGACGAGCCGCGGCCTATGCCCGAACTCAGTTTCACCGGCGCGGACGGCAAGACGGTGAAATTGGCGGATTTCCGCGGTCGCGACCTGCTCGTCAATCTTTGGGCGAGCTGGTGCGTGCCCTGCCGGCAGGAAATGCCTTCGCTCGACCGATTGGAGGCCGAGCGCGGCGGCCCCGACTTCCAAGTCGTCGCGATCAATATCGACACCGTCCGGCTCGACTGGCCGAAGGCCTTCCTGCACGAGATCGGCGTCAAGAATCTCGCCTTCTACGCCGACAACACCGCCAATGTTTTCCAGGTCTTGAAACAGGACGGCAAAGTCTTCGGGCTGCCGACCACGATTCTGGTTGGCAAGGACGGTTGCGACATCGGCGCGATGGCCGGCCCTGCGCAATGGGATTCGCAGGACGCCTTAGCGCTCTTTTCGATGGAGCAGAGGGCCGAGCTGCCGGCGCAGACGAAGGGGTAGGGCACTCTCTGTGGGCTAGTCCCAAAGCTGACCTACGACGCCTGGGGCGCGAGGCGCTTCACACGGATGGGTGGCGCCCGTTCGCGCATTTGCGCGAGATCGCCTGCAGAGACACCTGAACATGATTGTCTACACCGCGATCGGCTCAATAAGATGCGGTCCGTCGTTGCGCCAATTGTTCACGTCGCGGGCGACCGGCCAGAGCTTCATCCGATCGGCCGGGTAGGGGCGCAGCAGCGCCTTCAGCTCCGCCGCCGTCGCAGGCGTTTCGCCGAGCCATTTCGGCCAATCCTCTTCCGCGAGGATCACCGGCATTCTGTCATGCAGCGGCGCGATCAGTTCATTCGCTGGACACGTGATGATCGCGCAACTGCGAATGGTTTCGCCTGCCGGCGAGACCCAGGTGTCCCACAACCCGGCCATGACGGTGAGCTGGTCGTTGGCCCGCGCGACCGCGAAAGGTTGTTTGTCGCCCTTGCGCCATTCGTAAAATCCGTCGGTCACGACGAGGCAGCGGTGTCCTGCCTTCCAGGCGCTTCTGAACGCCGCCGTCGTATCGATCGACTCGCATCGCGCATTGAACGTGCGCCCCCAAGGCTTTGCATCCTTCGCCCAGGCGGGGATCAATCCCCAGCGCATGATCCTCGGCCAACGGGCACCGGTTTTGGGCTCGCGGATCGCGGTCAACACGTCTTGAGTCGGGGCGATGTTCCAGGAGGGCCGGAGGTTCGGCGCCGGCGCGAGATCGTCGAAGCGCAGCTTGATGTTGATCTCGGAGTAGTCCTCCGGAAGTCGCGCGCGTGCACACATCGATGATCTCACTGCTCCGAGCCGATCATCCCCAGGGTCCCTTGTGGGCCCCCCACGGTCCACTCGGCTCCTGCGGCAGAAGAGGCGGCGCCTGCGCCGCCTCCGGCGCCTCAGGCTGCGGCGGGAGATAATGGCCGCCGTCGTAGCGCACCAGGGCCGCGATCCGGTCCTCGATCGACGGGTGGGTCGAAAACCACCCCGTCTGCGGCTCCCCCGTCGGGCTTTCGATGAAGAAGCCGGACACGCGTTCGGAAATATTCGGGATCTGCGGATATCGCTCGATCTTGCGCAAGGCCGAAATCAGGGCATCGGGGTTTTTGGTGAGTTCGACGGAGCCCGAATCGGCGAGATATTCGCGGGTGCGCGACAGAGCGAAGCGGATCAGTACCGAAAGGCCCCAGGAGATCGCGATGATGACGAGCGCGATAATGACGGCGATGATGGCGCCGCCGCCGGACCTGCGCTCCTCCTCGTCCGATGAGCGCCGCGAGGGAAATCCGAAACCCCAAAAGCGGAAGATGAGATCGCCGACGAAGGTGAATATGCCGGCGAAGATCAAGGCCACGACCAGGAGCTGCGTGTCGCGATTGCGGATATGCGTGAGCTCGTGGGCGAGAACGGCTTCGAGCTCGGCGTCGTCGAGCCGCTTGAGAAGCCCGCGCGTCACCGCGATCGAATAATTGCTGTCGCGCAGGCCCGAGGAGAAGGCGTTCAAGCCGTCGATCTCGATGATCTTCAGTTGCGGCATCGGCAGGCCGCGCGAGATGCACAGGTTTTCGAGCGCATTATAGAGCTTCGGCACGTCTTGGCGGGCAACCCCGCCGGCGCCGGTCGCAAAATCGATGATGCTCTGGTGAAAGGCGTAGGCGATCGCGAACCACACGGCGGCGGCGGCCATCGCGATCGGCCAATCATGCGCGTAATCGCTGACCGCCGCTCTCACGATCTGCGCGAGCGTGCCGCCATAGGCCGCTTCGATGAGCAGCGCGAAGGCGAAGCCCAAGGCCTGCAGCAGGACGACGAAGCCGGCGAGCAGCAGGATGGAACGCAGGTGGTTCTGCCGGATCTGCGTATAAAGACCATAGGCCTTGAACATCACCAGGCGCCCTTAGCGCTGCCTCAGAACTTCACGCTTGGCGCCTGCTCGACGGCCTGCTTCTCGCTCGCGTCGAGATTGAAGAAATCCTGCGGCGCGAATCCCATGGCGTTGGCGAAGAAAGCCGCCGGCATGGATTCGCGCGTCGCGTTATATTCGGCCGCCGCATTGTTGAAGAAGCGCCGCGCCGCCGCGATCTTGTTTTCGAGGTCCGCCAATTCGGCCTGCAATTGCAGGAAGTTTTGGTTGGCCTTGAGGTCGGGATAAGCTTCGGCGATTGCCATGAGTCGGCCGAGCGCGCCCGACAAAGCGCCTTCCGCCGCCGCCTGCGCGGCCGGGCCTTGCGCCGCCATGGCGGCGCTGCGGGCCCTGGTCACCTCGTCGAACGTGCCCCGTTCATGCGCGGCATAGCCCTGCACCGTCGCCACCAGATTGGGAACGAGATCGTGGCGTTGCTTCAATTGCACGTCGATGTCGGAGAAGGCTTGCCGGCAGCGCTGCCTGAGCGACACGAGTCCATTGTAGGAAAGCGCCAGCCACACGGCCAGGACAACGAGGACGGCAAGCAAGATCCAGCTCATCTCAGCCTCCCAATGCGACGGCGCTGCTCCAAGTCACGCCGACCGTTCGCAGAAAACAGCTTAGCACGCCGCGCGGCTGCAAGGGGAGCGGCAACCCGCCTTTGGTCTTCTTGGACGAAGGAAACTATCGAGCTGCCGCGTCCACGTTCGATTGGCTGCTCCATGATCAGGATTCTTCGGAGATCTATGCGGAGGCACTCTATGGCCGTGGCCTCAGCAAGCGCGCCATGGGAGAGGGAGATGCGGAGGTAGGCAATGCTGACCTGACCGAGGCACGCAAGCTCCAATCCCGAGTGGCGGAACTGTTCGAAGCGTACGATCACGCAACGCGATAGCGCGATTGGCGGGAGGAGCTGGCTGCCGAAACCGGGCGGTCACGGCCGCACCGTGGCGTGAATTTCGGCGATATAGCCGCCCGGAAATTGCACGATCGCGGCGCGGCGCTGGCCTTCGGTATAGGGCTGGACGAAAACGATGGCTCCCGCCGCCTCGGCCTTGGCAAGGGTAACGTCGAGGTCGGCGACCTCATACCCGGTCAGCTCGCGTCCGTATGGATAGGGCAGGTGCCCGTCGGTCACCAGAACCACCATCCTGCCGAATGTCGATTCGATGCGCACGCGCCTATATGTCTCGCCGGGCCGGCCGATCTCGATCCCGGGCGCCTTGGCATCGTCGTTGGCCACCTTGCCCTGCGCAAAGGCGGTGAAGTCGCGGATGAAGGCGTCGGCACGGTCCGGGGACAGATAGACGCGGTCCTCGGGGATCGTCTTGAGCTGCGGGGAGTTCGGGGCGACATTGTGCCAGTAGAGCTGCATAGTGACGCCGCCCGGCCACTGGATGATGGCGTCGTGGCCGATCGCATCGGAGAAAGGCGCGACGATCACATCGGCGCCGCTGGCGCGGGCGGCTTCGATCGCGGCGTCCAAGTCGGCAACGAGATAGCCGCTTCGCTCCATCCCGAAGGGATAGGGGATGGGCGTCTCGAAACCGAAGACCGACAAGGGACCGACGGGCGTCAGCACCGCCTGCCACAGCGTGCGGCTCGGCGTCGGGGTGACCGTGGTCACGCCCTTCTTTGACGTGGTCCCACCGAAAGTCGCGACGAAACTCGCCACGAACCGGTCGAACTCCTCGGGCGGCACGTAGACATGCGTCGTATCATATTGCGGCCCGACGGCCACGGCGGGCGCCGCGCCGGCGCCTTGCGGGGCCGCCGCGGCGACGAGAAGAACTGTGAGCAGGAGAGTGTCGATCCTGCGCATCTTGAATCCTTTGAAAAACGCGAGCAGCGGGTGCTCGACCAGCGATAAAATTCTTGCCGCGCAAAGGATGCGTTGGCATGATAATTTCGCGGCTGTCTGCTGATCCATTCGTTGGTGCGGAGCAAGTCGCGGAAGATCGCCGGTCCGATCCTCGCCGATCTTCCGTCTTTCTCGGGGGCGCCAGTGCAGCAGCCGCTCGCAAGATGCCGCGCTCGCCGTCGGCGAGCCGCCAGAGGAGAAGAGTTATGGCAAAAGGTCAACTTCGCAGCAACAAGGAAGCCAAAAAGCCGAAGAAGGAAAAGCCGAAGGCCGCGGCCCCGGCGCCATCGGTGAAAGAGGTAACGGCGGCCAAGAAGAAATAGAGAGCCGCGCCTTCTGGCGCGAGCCGAGCCCGCTCGCCTTTCGAGACCGAGAAGCGAGACGCTTGATTATTGTCGGCCGCGCCGCGGCGGCTGAACGTCTGGCGGGCAAGGGCGGTGTCGCCGTCATGATCCGGCGGCGATGACCGCCTCGAACCCGACTTCCGCTTTCAAGCTGTCGGGGTCGCGGGAGATCGTCGCGACCGCCAGCTTGCGGCCGTCGCGATAATAGGCGACTTGGCAATCCTTCGCCGCGACATCGCCGTCGATCACGGTCCTGTCCCATTTTTCGGCGTGGCCGACATAGCGGATCGAGACGTCGTAGTGCTGGCTCCAGAAGAACGGCACGGCATCGAACGCCTGCCGCCGTCCGAGCATGTTGAGCGCCGCGACCTGCCCCTGGCGTTCGGCGACGACCCAATGTTCGACGCGGATGCGATCGCCGGTCAGCCGGTCCGGCCAGCGCGCAATGTCGCCCGCGGCGAAAATGCCGGGCACGCTCGTCTCCAGATGTTCATTGACGCTGATGCCGTGGTCGATCGCCAGGCCCGCCTGTTCGGCGAGGCCGATCGCCGGCCGCACGCCGATGCCGACCACGACGAGGTCGGCCGGCAGGCTCTCGCCGCTCGCCAGCCCGACGCTCCTCTCGCGGATCTCGGAGACGTTCTCTCCGAGATGGAAGACGACGCCATGATCCTCATGGACCGCGCGGACGAGATCGCCGATCTCGGCGCCCATGACCCGCTCGAGGGGACGCGCTTCCGGGCCGACCACATGGACGTCGAGGCGTCGCGTCCGCAGCGAGGCCGCGACTTCCAGACCGATGAAGCTTGCCCCGACGATGACCACGCGCTCCGGCTTCTCGGCCGCGGCGATGATCGCGCGGCTGTCGGCGAAGCTGCGCAGATAATGCACATGCGGCCGTTCCGCGCCGGGCAGCTTGAGCCGCACCGGTTCGGCACCGGTCGCCAAAAGCAGCGCGTCATAGGAATGCCGGCAGGCGTCGGCCAGTTCGACGGATCGGCCGGCGGGATCGATCCGTGTGGCCCGGGCGCCGAGCTTCAGATCGATGCCATGTTGCTCGTAGAACGCCGGCGGGCGGAGCGGGACCCATTCTTCCGGCGCGTTGCCGGCGAGATAGTCCTTCGAGAGGTTGGGCCGGTCGACCGGGACTGAGTGGTCGGCGCTGAGCATCGTGATGCGGCCAGCGAAGCCTTCGCGGCGGAGCATTTCCGCCGCAGCATTGCCGGCCGCGCCGCCCCCCAGGATCACGATCGAGCGGGGCACGCCCGGCCGAGCGGGGATGGCGGGTGGCGCCGGAGGTTGCATCTTGTCCGAAACATAGATTCTGCCGTCACGCCGTTCGACGCGCCAGCACGCAACCCGCTCAAGCGCCGGGGCGCGTAGCGCTTGCCCGGTGCGCAGGCTGAAACAGGCATGGTGCCAAGGGCAACGCACCGTGTCATCGACGAGAATTCCCTCGGCGAGCGGGCCTTGGTAATGCGTGCAGAGCGCGTCGATCGCGAAGAATTCGTCGCCTCGTCTGGCGAGAAGCACCGGCTCTTCGCCGACATGGCCGAGCAGCATGGCACCGTCGGCGATTGCTGCGAGTGCGACGCCTTGGCTGAGATCTGGCCCGCTGAGTTCTTGCTTGTCGTCGCTCATCAGGGTCCCCTTGGCTTGGCCGATCGCCGCCAAGCTGGCAAATTTCACGTCCGACCAACGCCTCCGCCCTGCCTGAGTTCACTCTGCCGCGAGGCCGGCCCGCCGCGGCGCGACTTTGCGATCGAAACCTAATCCTCGTCGCCAGCACCCCGAATCGTTGGTGCGATACGGGGCTTTGCGGCGCTTTTGGCGGATCTTCGCTTTGGTCCAACGAACGGTTCGGCGAACCTACTTTATGAAATGGTAGGTGTCGTTGAGCCCGATCAACCCTACCACGATGAGGTAGAAGGCAACGACGTAGTTCAACAGGCTCGGCATGATCAGGATCAAAATTCCTGCGATAAGGGCGACGATCGGCGCGATGTGACCGGTGGTGAGAACCATTTCAAATCTCCTAGAATGGTGAGAACGAACGGGCTTGCAACAATCGACACGCCGCATACATGCACGGCCGCTGAGCGTGACGCAACGGCCTTCGGTGGCCTGTTCGCCCGACACGTTGGCGCGAGTGGATCGAAAAGGTCTCAGCGCGACGTTTTCTTTCTCTGCAAATTGCCCCCAGCTTCGCCTCTTCGACCTGCTCTGGGCGCTCCTCCGAGGACAATGTCGCGGGAAAATCGCGACAAAGATCCTCAAGGTATTGCTTAAAACGCGACGGTTTGTATGCCATCTAAATTATGGAGATGCGCGCCATCGTGGTCAAAAGCCGTTCCTCAAATCTGGGCTTCCGGCCAATTCAGAAAATGTCTACTATTCACGCCAGATAAGCAGTCATCCAGGGAATCCCGCCTCAACGAGAAAAAATGCTCCTGCGAGGAGGCCGTTCCGAGGAAGCCAATTCGTTCCTCGGCTTGCGTCGATCCACCCGAAACTTTGGACGCGGAAAGATGCGTGTGCGTCCGCAGGCCGCAATGATCCGCCGGCAAAAGCCACGCCAAAGAGGACGATATGCCCGACAATCAATCGCGAACAGCGATGGCACCTCTGGTACCCGTTGCGCTGATCCTGTTCGCCGCATTCGTGCTCTCCGCCTGCGTGCAATCCGAGACGCCATTA
>DATFNQ010000026.1:0-3828 GCA_035266305.1 Methylovirgula sp. | reverse complement strand
CCAGTTTCGAGGAGCGCGATGCAGGCGACGATCCAGGCCGCAAGAGCGCGCGGCTGCGCGGCCGGCATGGCATGCGCGGCGCGCTTGCCCGGTTGAGGCGAAAGTCTTGCGCGCGCCGGGTCGAGAAACGGCGGATTGGTGATCACGAGTCGCGCCGAACCGGGCAGGAGACCGGCGGCACTGAGGCTCTCAGAGCTCAGCACATCGGCCTCGTAAACGCGGCCCAAGCCGGCGAGGCCGTTGAGGCTGAGATTGTCGCGCGCCAGTGCCGCGGCGAAGGGATCGTTTTCGACGAGGCCGAAAGTGATCTGCGGGCGAAGCTTCGCCAAAGCAAGGCCGGCGGCGCCAACCCCGGCGCCGATGTCCAGCGCCAGTCCAGAGACTTCCGCCGGCGCCGCCGCCGCGAGAAGAATCGCATCGGTGCCGGCCCGGTGGCCCTTGGCAGGCTGCCGCAACCGCAGCCGGTCACCGAGGAAAGCATCCTCGGTGACCGGCGTGCCATCACTCATCCGGCAGCTCTCCGGCAAGGCCTGCCTGCAAAAGCGCCTGGCGGGCCGACGCAGCATCGTCACTGTGAACGAGGATGCGGCGCGGCAGGAAGCCGAGCGATCCCTCGGTCGCGCTCATAAATTGATCGGCGACGAAAACATCGATTCCATTATCGGAGAGAATGGCTTCGACCGCCGAGATCAGGACGAGATCGTTGGTCCGCAGGAGTTCGATCATGAGACAATTGGCCTCGCGGCTGTGAATGGCTGCTCGCTTCGCCATAATTGACCGAGGTCTTGAGCGGCGGTCAGCGATATGACACGTCGCGAAACTAGACCGTCCGCGCGCGTTCGGCGAGTCGGAATCTCCGTCCCGCAGATCCGCGACGGTGAGGCTTGTCGATCGGCAGATCGGTTGGCCTGGGACAAAGTGCCTATCGAGATCACCACATTGGGAACCCCCGCCGGTTGCAGGGCGCGCAGCAGCGCCTTAACCTTGGTCGGATCGGCGCTTCTCATGGCGGGCGCGTTGCGTTCAGGCGAATGCTTCGATCGGAGAGCGAAATCTTGGGCGTCGTCATTCCCCTTGAGGATGCGCACGAAGGCCGGGTCGAGGCGCTCTCGACGCTCGTCGCCGCCGACATGGAACGGGTCAACCAGACGATCCTGCTCCATGCCGCCTCGCACGTGGCGATGATTCCGGACATCGCCAACCACCTCATTTCCTCCGGAGGCAAAAGGCTGCGGCCGATGCTGACTTTAGCCACGGCAGGCCTTTGCGGCTATTGCGGCGATGGTCATATCAAGCTCGCCGCCGCGGTGGAATTCATGCACACCGCGACCTTGCTGCACGACGACGTCGTCGACGAAAGCGACATGCGGCGCGGCAAGCTTGCGGCCCGCATGCTGTGGGGCAATGAGGCCACGGTTCTGGTCGGCGATTATCTTCTCGGGCAGGCGTTCAAGATGATGGTCGAAGTCGGCTCGCTTGCCTGCCTCGAAGTCCTCTCCTCAGCCGCCACGATCATCGCCGAGGGCGAGGTGATGCAGCTTGCCGCGGCAAAGGACACCGAGACGAGCGAAGATGATTATCTTGCGGTGATCCGAGCCAAGACGGCGGCCCTGTTCAGCGCCGCCTCGGAGGTCGGGCCGATCCTGGCGCGACGGCCGAAGGCCGAGATCGCCGCCTGCCGCGGCTATGGCGTCAATCTCGGCATCGCCTTTCAGCTCATCGACGACGCGCTCGACTACGGCGGCGCCTCGGCCAAGCTCGGCAAGAACGTCGGCGACGATTTCCGCGAAGGCAAGATCACCTTGCCCGTGGTCCTCTCGTTTCGGCGTGGCTCCGAGAAGGAGCGCATGTTCTGGCGACGCACGCTCGAAAGCGGCGAAATCGGCGATGGCGATCTCGAGACGGCGATCGCGACCATGCACAAGCATCGCGGGCTCGAAGATACCGTCGAGCGCGCCCGTCACTACGGGGCGATGGCGCATGATGCTCTGGAACTCTTTCCCGCCTCGGCATGGAAAGCCGCGTTGAACGATGTCGTCAATTTCTGCATCGATCGGGTGCATTGAGGCGCCCCGCTTCACCTCGAAACGCTACGCCGACGGTGTGTGAACAATTGCCAATATACGCTTCTGGCGTATATTGGGCAATTGTGAGATATGTGTTCGATCCTGCCAAGGATGCGGTCAACCAGGCGAACCACGGTGTTTCTCTTGCATTGGCTCTGTTCGCCGGGCGCACGTGTCCATGACTGACGATCGTTTTGACTACGGCGAGGTTCGCCAGGTGGCTTTCGGCCTCATTCATGATCGTCTTTTTGTGTGCGTCTATGCCGACCGTGAAGCGGAACGACGGGTGATCTCGCTCCGTAAGGCGAACAAACGATAAGTGAATCGCTATGGCGAAAACCTTGAGTGAGGCGGCGCGCAAGGCGCTGGCGGCGACGGACTGGAGCAAGGTGGACGCGATGACGGACGCGGACATCGCCCGGCAGATCGCGTCCAATCCCGACGCCGCGCCCGACATGGCCCCTGAAATCGATGTGCGCGCCATCCGGCGCGCCGCCGGCATGACGCAGGCCGAGTTCGCCGCTGCCTATGACTTCAGCGTCCGAACCGTGCAGGAATGGGAGCGGGGCGCCAAAAGGCCGAGCGGTCCCGCGCGGACTCTGTTGCGCGCCATCAAGGCCGACCCCGAAGGTTTGCGCAAGGCCCTTGCAGCTATCGCTGGTGATAATTGACTCCGCGAGAGACGATAGGCTTGTTACGTCGACGCCCGCAATGCGGACAGACATGTGTCTGCTCAGTTTCCCGCCAAAGCATGACGTTCGGTGGAAACTCGCAGTCACACAGCTTTAAGCCAAGCTCTTTTGCAAGCCGAGCGTCAGCCCTTTTTATGGATTCTTCCGCTTGATGAAGTTTCTCCTCAACATCATCGCGATGTTCGCCTTTGGGAAGTGCGTTCTTGGCCGCGGTTAACAAGCTTATTGTGTCTTTTGCGGCATCAACCCAGCCTTTAATATCAAGGTAGTTCATCCGACGACCTCGCTCCTTCTGCCTGCTTTGTTGCTCTCGCGCGACAGCTCCCTCAGTCAGTTGTTACGGCTCCGTGCTATTGCTACTAGGATCTCGCGTACCCAACTCGGCCAAGCCCTCGCATATAGAGCCATTTGGCTATCGGATGCGGTGGGGCATACAGTTCGAGACATTCCCGCGCCCCAGCGTGTCCCTGGCGGGCGGCACGCCTGAAGAGCCGCTCGGCCTCGGCCTCGCGCCAGTCCATCTTCGGCAGCCCGCAAGTGTCTCGCGTGTACAATGACCCGAGCTTAAACTGCGCATCTCCGTTTCCTTGGTCAGCGGAGATCTTGAGGAGGCGCACGGCCTCGCGATCGTCGGACATCGCTTTTTCCTAGTTATAGTTAGCAACGGGCTTGCGGAGGTGATCTCGGATTTCCACAATCCCCAAAGGTTTCCGCGAAATGAAGGCCCATGTGGTGCACGTGTAGTCCCCAATGGAAACGCGCTGCTGATTGTTGAAGGATTAAGATCTTGGTCAAATGTTCTCAAAAAGAGGTCTTAACATACCGAAAGGGTCGCAGATCATCGGCAACAGTTAAGCGCCATTATGTGCAGTGGCGATCACAACAAAATCCTCCCATCTCAAAACGTTGCGATAATCCTGATTGCTGTTTCGTGCGCGCGTCGGGCACACGATCCGACAATCCCAGTCCGAGAAAACGCATGAATGAAAGGCGGTCGTTGATGAGGAACTCGGTCCGTTCGTCCGAGAGATTGTTCGCCGTCTGAATGACCAGGATCTTGAACATCATCA
>DATFNQ010000025.1:0-14263 GCA_035266305.1 Methylovirgula sp. | reverse complement strand
CGATCTGGTCGGCCGACGCCGCGCCCTTGCGAAGAAAAACAGCGGGCCTGCCGAGCGGCGCCGGCATTGTGCTCCAATCGCCGGCACTCCCGGCGTCGGTGCCGGTCCACAGATCGATCCACGCGCTCCCGACGGGGAAATAGACATCAACCGTGTCGGCTCCCCTGTCCAAAACAGGCGCTACCATTAGGTCGGGACCGAGCAGGAACTGATAGCGCAGCGCATAAGTGTTCGCATCGTCCGGATGGTGCAGGAAGAGATGCCTCACCACGGGATGGCCGGTTTGCGCCGCTTCGGCGACGAGGCCCTTGCGATAAGCCGCGAGCCCTTTGTAGACCTTCGCGAAACGCGCGAGATGCGCCATGTTCGCCGGAGTTGTGTCGAACTGCGCCTCAATTGACGGATCGAGTCCTTGGTGGGTCCTGAAAACGGCGGTGAAGGCAGCGAGCTCCATCCAGCGCTGCAGCAGCTCGCTTGTTCGCGCGATGACTGGAATCTTTTGGCCCGCGACCTTCAGGCTAAGTGAGACATAGCCGCCCGTGTCGCTGTGGAGCAGGCTGAAACCCGAGACGCCGCCTGACAGGACGCCGACGACAGCGGTCTTGATCCCGTCGTACTCGTCCCAGGTCTCCATCTGATCGCCGAGCCAGAATAGGGGCGAATAAGTTGGGCTCTGTGTGAAGCCGGAGCGACTGAAGAAGACGATGTCGTCGCCGCGGCCCGCCTCCTCGATGGCTTCCCGGTTCGCCTTCGCCCATTCTTCTGGGAAGCGGTTGTGCCAGACCGCTGGATCTGCATCACCATAAAGCTTGCCATTGAACGGCAAGGCTTCGCCGAAGTCGGCCATCCATCCGGAAGCGCCGGCTTTTGCGATCAGCTCGTCCTTGATGATTCCCTTGATCCAGGTACGCGTCTCAGGATTGCTCAGATCGATCAGCCCGGCGTAGAAAGTGGTATTTTTGTTAAGAAAGGGCGTGCCGCTGGCCGTCTTCACGAGATAATTCTTTTCTGCGGCCTCGTTGAAGAGCGCATCGTGTCCTTCGGTATTGCTAAGGAACGGATTGATGTAGATCATCATGCGGCCGCCCTGTTTTTCAATATCGGCGACCAGTTGATGCCAGTCTGGATAGTAGGACTCGTCGAGTCGCCAATCCCACCAAAGCTGCACGCCGGCAGATGTGATGCGGATGCCCATCCAGTCCTGGATCCACAGACCTGCGAGCGGGATCTCGGCTTTCAGCAATTCCTCGAACTGCGGGCGCGCCACTTTCGTGCCGCCCTGCAGCGCGACGATCACGCCATTATGCACCCAGTCCGGCAGAACACGCATGCGGCCGGCATATTCCGTGTAGGCTTCGATCAGATCGAGCGGAGTCTCGCCATAGAGAATCTGGCCGGTCATGACGCCGGACCAGACTTTAATTTCGGTATGGTTCGCCGCGCGCATGTCGAAGACGCTATATTCGGTGTTTTCGAGGAACAGCGATCGCAACCGGCTTGAAATGAAATGCGGCGCCGGCGCCTCTGTGACGTAAGGGCTACCGCCGCCGCCAGAAGCGAGGATGTCGACAGCCTGCGTAAGGATTGGTCTGCCGCGGCGGACACCATGTTCCTGCACCAGGATCGGCAGGACATTGCCTTTCTGATTGAAATAGGTGAGCTGTTCGCCGAACCCGAAGAAACCTTCGTCGGGTACCGACTCCGTTCGCAGCTCAATGCGATTGATGTCTGCCGCACTCGCGGTTCTGATCTCGAACCGCAGGTGCGTCGACGACATCGCCTCGAAGCTCAGCGTGTAGCCGACGCTGCCCGGCACCCCTATTAAGCCGGCCCGATACGGTCGCGCGGCTCGGCGCGAGATCGATTGCATCGATACTCGGTCGTCCGTAACTTAATGAAACCGTATCGCTGATTTGGAACGAGCCCTGCGGCGTTCCGAATTCACGGACATTCGCCACGGCCTTCTCGGCGATAATGAAATTACCGTCGGGGGCGGTCTTCCATAGCACCCGCTCCGGCTTCTGCCGATGCGAGACACGCAGGACGCCTCCGGCATGCTGCAAGATGAAATCACCGATGGGATGCCTATCCGCCTCGCCCGCGTCCGACTGCGCCGATGTGGCCTGCGGCAGCGCCGCCGCAACGGCGGCCGACGCGCCGACGAGAAACTCACGCCGCTTCATGCCGCCTCCGTCTTCTCGCTCGAACGTTCAATAAGCGCGAAAATATAACTTGACCAGTCCAGAGATTTCAATATTCGTTGAATTATGGAAAAGTCAGATGCGGTGGCGGCGCTCGCCGCCCTTGCTCAGGATAATCGGCTCGATGTGTTTCGCCTGCTGGTGCAAGCCGGGCTCGACGGGATGTCGGCGGGTCAGGTCGCGGCCGCCCTCGCCTTGCCGCCCAACACGCTGACCTTTCACTTCGACCGGCTGCGCGCCGCTGGGCTTGTCACCGTCCGGCGCGCAGGCCGTTCGATGATCTACGCAGCCCGCTTCGACAGCATGAACGCGCTGCTCGGCTATCTCACCGAAAATTGCTGCCGAGGAGCGCCGGATAGGTGCGGCTCACCTGCCGCATGCGAGCCGGCGCGCCCCAAGCGCACCAGGGTTCCTGCCTAGAGGTGCTGTTACCAAGCGAATGCAGAGGCCCGCCATGGCGCAACGTCCCATCAATGTTCTGTTTCTCTGCACCGGCAACTCGGCTCGCTCAATCATGGCTGAAGCCATTCTGAACGAGATGGGCGCGGGGAAATTCCGCGCCTTTAGCGCGGGAAGCCACCCAAAAGAACACGTGCACCCGGAAACAATCCATCTGCTGCGAGGGCTTGGCTACGATACCTCCGGCCTGCGCACGAAATCGTGGGATGAATTTGCCGCGCCGGGCGGGCCCGCCCTCGATTTCGTCTTTACCGTCTGTGACAACGCCGCGGGCGAAGTCTGTCCGGTCTGGCCGGGGCAACCCATGACGGCCCATTGGGGGATTCCCGATCCGGCGCAGGCTCAAGGGTCTCCGGCCGAAGTCGCCCTTGCCTTCAAGGACGCCTATCGCATGCTGCGCCAGCGTATCGGGGTGTTCGCAGCGCTGCCGATCAAAAGCCTCGATCACCTGAGCCTGCAGGCGAAGCTGAGAGATATCGGCCGTATGGCAGGTTCGACGGCGAAGGCTCGCGAGCCGAGCTGATGGCGTCGATTGCGCAGCGTGTTTTTGTCGAGGCCCTTGGCACCGCGTTCCTGCTCGCGGGCGTGGTGGGATCGGGCATCATGGCGCAAAGGCTGGCAGGCGGTAACGGAGCGCTCGCGCTCCTCTGCAACACCCTCCCGACCGGCGCAATTCTTGCCGTGCTCATCCTGACCTTCGGCCCTTTGTCCGGCGCACACTTCAACCCGGCCGTGAGCATCGCGCTCGCCATGCGACGCGCGCTGCCATGGTCGGAAGCGGCGCCCTATGTTCTCGCGCAACTGGTCGGCGGCATTGCCGGCGTATGGGCGGCCCATCTGATGTTCGAGTTGCCGTTGTGGCAATTCTCGGTGACTGCACGCACGGGACAGGGCCAGTGGTTCGCGGAAGCCGTCGCAACCTTTGGCCTGCTGCTGACGATTCTCGGTTGCAGGGCGCGCGCGGCGGAGGCGGTCCCCTATGCCGTCGGCCTCTACATCACTTCGGCCTATTGGTTCACCGCCTCAACGTCGTTTGCCAATCCGGCCGTTACGTTTGCGCGGTCACTTTCGGACACCTTTTCCGGGATCGCTCCGGCGGGCGTACCGGCTTTCATCGCGGCGCAACTCATCGGCATGCTGGCGGCCGTCGCCGTTGGCGCATGGCTGTGGCCAAACTCAGAGTCGCCGAACGGACCAAAGCTCGATCTTCACGCCAAGCAAAGGCGTTGAATTTCGCACCTGAGCCAAGCCTCGAAATCGCGGACCTGCTCATCGGCGCCGCCGCCGCGAGCTGAACTCGCGTCGCTGCGCCGCCCCGCCCTTCGGCTGCAGCATCTTGCGATACTCGTCGCGCTTGGCGTGGACCGACGCGATGACATGGCCCATCGGAATGCCGAGATCGACGAGCACGGCTTCGGAGAGCTGAAGGCTCGCTTCGACCGTCTCCGGCACGGCATCGGTGACGCCGAGCGTATAGAGCGCCCTCGCGTGTTCGGCGTCGCGCGCCCGCGCGACGATCGTGAGATCGGGGTTCAGCCCGCGTGCGGTCGCGACGATTTCTTCGGATGCTTCGGACGCGTCGATGGTCACGACGAGCGCGCGGGCCTTGCCGATGCCGCTGCGGGTCAAGAACTCCGGCCGCGCGGCATTGCCCCAATAGATCTCGACGCCCTGGCTTCGAAAGCGCCGGACGAGCCCGGGGTTCGTTTCGACGACGAGGAACGCTATCTGATACGCTTTCAACATTTCGCCGACGAGCTGGCCGACGCGGCCGAAGCCGACAATGATGGCTTTGCGCGCCCCGGCATCCTCCTCGGGAAGTCGGGCGATGTCCGCATCCGGCGCTGGGCGCGGCAAGCGGCTTGCCAAGGCGCCGAGCGGCGGAATGGCGAACATCGAGAGCGTCACGCCGACCATGGCGTCAGCGCCCACGTCGGCCGGCAAGGCTTTGCTGGCGATAGCCGCGACGATCATCACGAAGGCGAATTCGCCGCCCGGCCCCAACATCAAGGCCGCCTCAGTCGCGACGGCTCCGCCAAGACGCAAGGCCCGCGCCGCGCTGTACGTCACCGCGAATTTGACGAGGATGATGCAGAGGGCGAGGCCGAGCGTGCGCAACGGCGCGGAGAAAATCAGCGAGAGATCGAGGCTTGCGCCGACCGAAACGAAGAAAAGGCCGAGCAACAGCCCCTTGAACGGTTCGATCGTGACCTCGATCTGCCGCCTGTATTCCGTCTCTGCCAGGAGCAGGCCGGCGATGAAGGCGCCGAGCCCCATCGAAAGCCCGCTCATGGCCGATAGAAAGCCGGTTCCGATCACGACGAGAAGACAGGCGGCCATGAAGAATTCCACCGAGCCCGCCGCGGCGACGAGGTGAAAGAACGGCCGCAGGAGGAGCCGGCCGGCAAGCACGACGATCGCGATGCCGGCGCAGGCCGGTAGCACGCTGTAAAGCAGCAGGACGCCGGGCCCGTCGTGCAGCGTCCCGAGCGTCGCGACCAGGAACAGGAGCGGGGCGACCAGCAAATCCTGGAACAACAGGACGGAGAAGATCGTCCGGCCGGCCGTCGTGCCGAGCCTCTTGCGGTCGGCCAGATCGGGAATGACGATCGCAGTCGAGGACAAAGCCAACGCGAAGCCGAGGATCACCGCCGCGGCCGGCCCCTGTTTCAGCGCGAGCGCGATTGCGGCGAGCGCCGCGGCGCAGCCGAAGACTTGCGACGCCCCGAAGCCGAAGACGAGCCCGCGCAGGCGCATCAGCCGCTCCCAGCTCAATTCGAGGCCGATCATGAACAGCAGGAAGACCACGCCGAATTCGGCGAAGGGGGCGATCTCCGCCATATTGTCGAGCGTCAACGCGGAAAGAGCGGAGGAAACCCGGGCGGGCACCCAAGAAGGCGCCGACGCGCTTTGCGCGAGAAGGCCCAGCCCATGCGGCCCGAGGCAGAAGCCGGCGGCGAGGAAGCCGAGGATCGGACTGAGCTTCAGCCGACGGAAGAGCGGCGCCACGACGCCGGCCGTGGCGAGAAAAATGAGGATGCTTTTGTAATGTTCGGTGTGCTCAGGCGCGAGCGTCATTCCATCCCCCGTCGATTACCCGTCGGGCGGCTCCTGACCCAGCTTGGCGATTCCCGCGCCGAGGGCAATGATTCTCTATTCAGGAGGAGGACCGCGACGAGGCCGACGGCCACCGCCGGCAACAGGACGGCGCCGAGCCCGAGCGCGGCCCTTCCCTCTGGCCGCCAAATCCGCCATCTTTGCGTCATGTCAGAAACGCCTTCCACCAACACGCCCGAATTCACGGTCAGCGAACTCGCCGGCGCCTTGAAGCGAACGATCGAGGAGACGTTCGGCCTCGTGCGCCTGCGCGGCGAAATCTCCAATTATCGCGGCCCGCATTCCTCAGGGCATGCCTATTTCTGCCTGAAGGACCAGAACGCCCGCATCGACGCGGTCATCTGGAAGAGCACCTTCATCCGGTTGAAGACCAAGCCCGAGGAAGGGCTCGAAGTCATCGCCACCGGGAAGGTCACGACGTTTCCCGGCAAGTCGGCCTATCAGATCGTCATCGAGGCTCTCGAGCCCGCCGGCATCGGCGCGCGCATGGCGCTTCTCGAAGAACGCCGTCGCAAGCTCGCCGCTGAAGGGCTCTTTGACGAGGCGCGCAAGCGCGCCCTGCCCTTCCTCCCCGCGGTGATCGGCGTCGTCACCTCGCCGACAGGCGCCGTCATCCGCGACATCCTGCATCGGATCGGCGATCGCTTTCCGCGCCACGTCCTAGTCTGGCCGGTGCGCGTGCAGGGGGAGACCTGCGCCGCCGAAGTCGCCGCCGCGATCGACGGTTTCAATGCCTTGTTTGAGCGCAGCGCGCCGCGCCGCCCCGATGTGATCATCATTGCGCGGGGCGGCGGTTCGCTCGAAGACCTCTGGGGCTTCAATGAAGAGATCGTGGTGCGCGCCGCCGCGGCGAGCCGCATACCCCTGATCTCGGCCATAGGTCACGAGACAGATTGGACGCTGATCGATCACGCCGCCGACCTGCGCGCCCCGACGCCGACCGGCGCGGCGGAAAAGGCCGTCCCGGTGAAAATCGAACTCGCGGCCATCCTCGCCGATCTCGCCCGCCGCCATCTTGGCGCGGCTCTGCGCTTCCTCGCGCAGCGACGGGCCGAATGGCGCGCCTTGCTGCGCGCCCTGCCCCGCGCCGACGAAATCATCGCCCTGCCGCGGCAAAGATGCGACCGCGCCGGCGCGCAACTCTCGAACCTCATCGCCACATCGCTCGACCGGCGGCGCATCGCCTTGGCGCGGGTCGCCCATCGGCTGGCCAACCAATCGCCGCAAGCGAAAATGGCCCGCGCCGCCCAGAAACTCGAAGCGCTCGAGCATCGCCTGCGGCACTGTCTGGCGGTCGCCAGGGATCGCCGCCGGCAAGAGCTTTTTCACGCAAACCGCAGATTGCGCGGCGCGCTCACCGCCCGCAGGCTTCTCGAAACCGAGCGGATCGCGGCCTGCCGACAGCGCATCGCGGGCCTGGATCGGCGCATGCTGAACCTCGTCCATGCCGGACTCGAGCGGCGCCGCGCGATTTTAACGGCCAGAGAAAAGCTTCTCGACTCGCTGGGCTATCGGCAGGTCCTTGCGCGCGGGTTCACGCTGGTGCGTGACGCCGAGGGCCGCCCGCTGCGCCTCGCGGCCCAGGTCGCCGCAGGCGCCCGGCTCGACATCGAGTTCGCCGATGGTCATCGCACCGCGACGGCCGGGGACAAGCCGCGCGAGACAAAGGCCGCTCCGGACCTGAAAAATAGAGCGCAAGGTTCGCTGTTTTGACGCTCCTCGCCATCCTCGCCGATGTCCACGCCAATCGCGAAGCGCTCGACGCCTGTCTCGCCGAGGCCCGCGCGCGCGGCGCCGAGCGTTTCGTCTTTCTCGGCGATCTCGTCGGTTATGGCGCCGATCCCGGTTATGTGGTCGATCTCGCGGCGCAATTGAACGCCGACGGCGCGATCGTCATCAAAGGCAATCACGACGCGGCGATCCTCGACCCAAGCGACGGGATGAACGCCTATGCCCGCGCGGCGTGCGACTGGACGCGCGCGCAATTGAGCAAGACGCAAAAGGATTTTCTCGCTGCCCTTCCGTTCACGGCGGAGTTGGGCGAGGCCCTCCTTGTCCACGCCGAAGCGGCCCATCCAGAGCGTTGGGATTACATCACGCATCCGATCGAAGCCGAGCGTTCGATGCGCGCGACGCAAAAGCGGGTGACGATCTGCGGCCATGTCCATTGCCCGCAGCTCTATCACCAGGCGGAGCGCAAGCTGCCGGTCTGCCGCATTCCGGCCACGGGAGAGCCGGTTCTGCTCGCGCAGGACCTGAAATGGCTTGCGGTCGTGGGTTCCGTCGGACAGCCGCGCGACGAGATCCCCGCCGCGGCCTTTTGCCTCTATGATGACGAGCGGAAATTGCTGACGTTCGTGCGCGCGTCGTATGACATCGAGGGCGCGGCGCGAAAGATCAGGGCCGCCGGCCTGCCGGAGTTTCTGGCGGCCCGCCTCTATTTCGGCCGCTGAGCCGCAATCTTGGCCCCGCGAGGTCCCACTTGTTTGGAATGCCTTGTGGCAAATCTCGCCGGGCTGAGTTATCTTTCGTCGTCTCACCAGCTGAAGCCGAAATGAACCGCTACGAACGTCGCCCTTTATCCGCCGGAGAAGCGGAACTCGAATATCTTGACGGGGAGATCCGGGTTCTGCGGCCGGGCACTTTTGTGCGCTGCGCCGTGACCGGGGTGCCGATCCCTATCGAGGACCTGCGCTATTGGAATGTCGACCTGCAGGAGGCCTATGCCCATCACGAGGCCAAGCTGCAGCGCATGGGCATCAAGCTCGGGAAGTGACGCGTCCGCGTCGCTCGCGGGCCGTCTAATGTCCAGACAAAGCTCCGCCGTGGGTCGCCGCAGCTAAGAGCGCCTCCAAAGGTCGGGCATCCGAAAACCGCATCTCGACCGGCAGGGCTATGGGCGGTGGAAGGTCCGGGTCGATCATGTCGCTCCGCCCCGCCAATCTAATCAAATCCTTTTCCGTCGTCACGAGCAGCGCATTCTCGCCGCGCGCGGCGCGCTGCAGGCTCGTCATTTCCGCACGGCGATAGAGGTGATGGTCGGGAAAGCTTGCCGTGCCGACGATCTCGGCCCCGAGATCGGCGAGCGTCGCGTAGAATTTCTCCGGGCGGGCGAGCCCGGCGAAAGCATAGACCCGCTGCCCTTTGAGCCTGGCCGCGATCGCCGCATCGGGGGTAAGCTCGGCGGTTAAGACCGGCTTACCGGCGGCGCGCGCCCGCTCGGCGATCTCGGCCCCGGGAGTTCCGGCGCCGACGATCACCACGGCCGTCACAAATT
Source organism: Methylovirgula sp. (assembly GCA_035266305.1). Lineage (GTDB taxonomy): Bacteria > Pseudomonadota > Alphaproteobacteria > Rhizobiales > Beijerinckiaceae > Methylovirgula. The sequence goes on along the minus strand of DATFNQ010000025.1, from coordinate 5,209 downwards.
CGATCTGCACCGAAAGCGGGGCCCGCAAAGGACCGGCCGGCAGGCAGAGGCCATTGCCGATACCGGTCGCCGCATCCACGATCGCCAACCGCATGTCCTTCTCGAGCGCCGGATTTTGCAGCCCGTCATCGAGGATGAGGACACTCGCGCCTTGCTCGACCGCCAGCCGCCCGGCGGCGACGCGATCGGCGCAGAGGATGGTCGGCGCGACTTGGACGAGCAGCAAAGCCTCGTCGCCCACTTCCGCTGCCCCGTGCCGCAGCGCATCGACCCGAAGCGGCCGCCCGTGTTCGGCCGAGGAATGATAGCCGCGCGAGACGAAAAACACGTTCTCGCCGCTGCCGGCGAGGCGCTTTCCCAAAGCGATCGCCGCGGGCGTTTTGCCGGCCCCGCCGACGACGAAATTGCCGACGCAGAGAACCGGGATCGGCAGGCGAATGCCGGAGCGCACCATGCGCCGGCCGGCAACACCGCCATAGAGAGTACCGAACGACGTCAGCAGCTTTAGCGCGAAAAGGTCAGCCGCCGACGCGTCGGGATGGAAGTCCTGCCACCAGAAGGAAGGCGCGCGCAATTTCATGACGGTGACGTGTGCGCGCTTCGCGCGCGATGCGCTAGGCCTCCCATCTGCGCTTTTCGACCATCAATTGCACGATATGCGGCTCAATGGCGGCCATGATCGCGGCGGAGGCGCCGCCAAGGCGTTTGACGGTCTCGCCGCCGGCACGTGCCATCTTGCGGAGCTTGCCGGCATCGTTGAGCAGCAGCGCGACGACCCGGGCGAGCGTGTCAGCATCGGCGACCCTCGCGGCGCCGCGCGCTTCATCCAAGGCCCGATAGACCTCGGCGAAACTCTCCACATAGGGTCCGTGAAGGACCGCGCCGCCGAGCTTGGCCGCTTCGATCGGGTTCTGGCCGCCGCCGGGGCGGACCAGCGACCTGCCGAGGAAAGCGATGCTTGCAAGGCGATAGAGGAGCCCCAGTTCGCCCATTGTATCGCCGATATAGACGTCCGGCAGAGGGCCATCCGGAGCCTCGCGCGAACGCTGCAGCGCCGCCAGTCCCTGCGCGCCGGCCAGCGCGGCAATTTCGTCGCCGCGCCGCGCGCGGCGGGGAACGATGATCGTCAGGAGGTCGGCAAACTGATGCGCCAGCGCCCGGTGCACCGCCATGGCGATCTCCTCCTCGCCCCGATGGGTCGAAGCGGCGACCCATACGGGACGGGCGCCGATTCGCGCCGCGAGCGAGGCGAGCGCTTTGCGATCGGCGGGCGGCGGCATGACGTCGTATTTGAGATTGCCGACAACGTTGACGTGCCTGATCCCGAGCTTGGCGAAGCGTTCGGCGTCGGCCTCGCTCTGCGCCAGGCAGAGGTCCACGCATTCGAGCAAAGACTCGATGAAATAGGGAATCCAACGCCAGCGCCGAAACGAGCCTTGCGAGACCCTGGCATTGACCAGAACCAAGGGAATTTCGCGGCGCCTTATTTCGAGGAAAAGATTGGGCCAGATTTCGGATTCGGCCATGAGCGCGAGATCCGGCCGCCAATGATCGAGAAACCGGGCCAGAAATTGCGGCACGTCGAGCGGCAGGAATTGATGCAGCGAACCCGCCGGCAAGCGCGGCGCAATCACCGCGGCGGCACTCGTGGTGCCGGTCGAAAGCAGGATGTTGAAGCCGCGGGCGGCAAGCTTTTCGATGAGCGGCAAGAGCGAAAGGCTTTCGCCGACACTCGCGCCGTGCAGCCAGGCGAGCGGCCCCTCCGGTCGCGCCAAGCTCGGCCAGCCGAACCTCTCGCCGGTCCGGTCAAACTGCTCCTGCCGCCATTTGCGCCGACAATAAAGCACCAGGGGGCTCAGCGGCGCGAACGACGCGCTCACAGCCTGGTAGAGAGGCAGAATGGGAAGACCTTTGACCACGAGGGACATACGCAGAAGGAGACGCCGGACACTGCTTCGAGCAAGTACTCGGAAGCTTCGCTATTTCTCTCGTCAATAAACTGGCTTACCACGTCACAACAATCTTCTTACCGCCTCCTGTTGCGAAACCGCAGGCAATTTTGCTCAGCGCATTCTCAGAAATCGTTTTTGCTGAGCGAAAACGACGGTTTGATGACCAGAAGACCGCCGCTTCAATATTATGAAGTGCACGCGGGAATAAAGGGAGAACCACGCCTCATCCCACCCGACGCTTTACTTGCTGGGCTCGGCCGGATCGAGAAGGCGATGAAGATGCGCCACGAAATAGCGCATATGGGCATTATCTACGGTCGCCAGTGCCTTGGCTTTCCACGCCTTATGTGCCGAAGCGTAATCGGGAAACACGCCCACGATATCGATGCTGTCGAGATCGCGGAACTCGGTCCCCTCGAGATTGACGAGCTCGCCCCCGAAAACGAGGTGGAGAAGTTGTTTGGAGCACTCATTCTGCATGCAAAGAAACTCGGTTTGATGCCATTGCGATGCGCATCGCGGCATCGCTACAAAATAGGCACTGCGTGCGCGGGCTCCCGCGCGCCGCGCGCAGCGTTTCGCCGTGAACATCGCGAGCCGCCAGAACGTACTAGCAAAAATTGGGCAAAAGAACCAAGGCTACTGTACTTTCGCGCGGATGGCCGCCGCAGTGATTTCGGCGAGGATGGGCACCGAGCCCGCGGCCAATTCGCTATGCCGGGTTCCAGAGCGATTATAAAGGAGTTGGCGACCATAAAGGGTCGCAAGCCGGCCGCCGGCTTCGTCCACGACGAGGTCGGCGGCGGCAATATCCCAATCATGCGAATTGGCCGAGACGAGGCCGGCATCGAGCACGCCGGCGGCGACCTTGGTGATGCGCAAGGCGAGCGACGGAATTTTCGGCAGCAGGTCGAATTGGAGCCCGGCGTCGCGCAATTCCTGGGCAAGGGCGAGAGGACCGGCGACCAACGCGCTGGCATCGAGCTGGGTGCGGTTGGAGACACGAATTTCCCGTCCGTTCAGGCGTGCGCCGCCGTTTCTGACTGCAACATAGGTTTCGCCGAGCGCCGGCGCATTGACGATGCCGATGACCGGACGATGCCGATAGACGACGCCCACGGAAATGGCCCAGCCCCGCTCTCCCGCGACAAAGCTGCGGGTCCCGTCGATCGGATCGACGATAAGGACGAGGTCCTGCTCAAGCCGTTCCGCCGAATCCTCCGACTCCTCGGAAAGCCAGCCTGCCTCCGGCAGGATGGCGCGGAGCCTTTGTTCGAGATAGCGATTGACGACGTGATCGGCCTCGCTCACGGGCGAACCGCCGGTCTTCTTGGTAATGGCCGCGCTGGTCTTCTCGCCTGGGTGGAAGAAGCCAAGCGCAAGGTCTCCAGCGGCTCGGGTCGCCTCGACCAGCGCGCAGACCACGCCATCGGCATGCGACAGCCGTTCCCAGTCGAGGTCCCGCCAGCCCGTCACAACCTCCGCCGGATCGGCCTCATTCTTGGAAGACCTTTTGAAAAGCGGCGCATTCATCCCGGTTCACTCTCCGATTGCTGCAACCTAGGCCCGAGAGAAGGATTTGCTTCGGCCGGAACCGCGCGGGCCGAGAAGTCAGGGCGCTTGCGGACGAAACACGAGGCTGCCTCTCCGCCTTCGGAGCCGCTACCCGGCGCCTCGAAGGAAACCGAACTCAAAAGCGAATCGCTCTCTTGATATACTGGCCGCGGGCCAGGTTTTCCAGGAAGTTCAACGCAAAATCGGCGCCGCGCCAAGAGGCGGAGGAGATCGCTACGGTTCGGAGTGATCTTCTGACGCATCAAGCTTCTTTCAGGCCAGCGACACGGCCGATCCGCGTCTCGCATGGGCCATCCTAACGCGCGATGATTAATTCGAGCGAAATCCAGGCGGGATCGGAGCCTCTATTCACACCAGCTCTGCCGTGCATAGGGAGAGGCTCGATATTTCGGCTCTGGGCCTGCGGCGAAGCGCGCCTTTGCGTAAAATTGTTCCATTTCAGCCAAGGCTCTGGCAGGCATGGCGGCAGGGAACGCCTTTCATTCAAATGTTTAGCGTTCAAGCCAACCTTCGGGAAGCAGATTGGCGGCAAGGCTTGCAGGCCATCGCGCTCCATCCTGACGGCGCAATATCCGCGCGGCGGCAGAGAGGTGCCCTCATGCCGAACCTCCATTGCGACATCGAGACCTTGGCCCATTGCGTACCAGATCTCCGCGCCGACGGCGGTATTCGCACCGTCTGGCTCACGCCACGTGGCGTGCGCATCGAACGCTCGGTCTCCGGCGTGAAGATGCGTCTCTCAATTCCCATCGAAGCCTATCAGGGCGTTCTCTTGACCTGTCAGGACAACATCGAGCGGCCTCTCTGCCGCATTATCCTTGCGCACAGCGATCCGGATTTGTCGGTGAACCTGCATCAGGGCGCGGATACGGCCGCCATTTTGCAAATCTGGCAAGGCTGGGCACGTTTCCTTTCCAGGCCCGCGCTTTGCGCCGGGGCGAGCGTCTTGCGCAATGCGGCGGCGCGTCCGCGCCGGCGGGGCATGAGTCTCGCCAAGCGGCGGCCGCGCATCCTGTTGCGGCGCCGACCTGCGCGCCTCGCCGCGCCATCGAAGGTTTTACGTGGCGCGCGAGAGCTTTTCTCTTGGGAATAGCAGGTGGGCGCCTGATCAACGCGCGCTACAGCCTCCAGTATTCGCGATGCGCGTACATGAGCGCCTCGGCTTTGGGCGCGATCTCGACCGCCTCAACGGTGCCGATCATCAGCAGATGGGTGGTCACTTCCTTGGCTTCGATGAGGCGGCAATCGAAGGCGACGAGCGCCGAAGCCAAAACCGGCGCGCCGGTCGCGAGCACTCTCCATGCGGTCGAGGCGAATCTCTCTTCGAGCCTGTGGCCCGTGCGGCCAGCGAACATATCGGAGAGCTGCTGATCGGCGCGCGCCAGCGTGTTGATGCAAAAAACCCCATTTTTGATGACCTTGGCGGCGCAGCGCGAGGCCTTGTTGATGCAGAACAACATCATCGGCGGCTCGATCGTGATCGAGGTGACGGCGCTTGCCGTGATCCCGCCCAGTCCCGCCGGGCCGTCGGTGGTCACGATGTGAACCGCCGCGCCGACGCGGCTCATCGCCTCGCGAAACCGCGCCGGATCGACGGCTGCGCGCGTGGCCGTTTCGGTGCGGGCGCGATTTTCGGCCAATTGGCGTTTCCCGGAGGCTGACCCGGTCTCCTTGAGAGGTCG
>DATFNQ010000024.1:0-2189 GCA_035266305.1 Methylovirgula sp. | reverse complement strand
AGACCTCGTCCAAAGCGCCCGATCGGCATTGAGTGCCCTAAACACCGCGCTTTCCTTCGCGCCGCCCTGGGCCGTGTCCTTGGTGCTCCTGGTGGGGCAACCGCGGCGGCGTGGCTATTGCATGCCGCAATTCTTGCGATCCTGCGCCGGCTGTTGCGCGGACGCCGGCCCTATCTGCGATCGGTTCTCGATGAGACCAGAAATCCGACGCGCCTTGGCCTGCTGCTCGTTGCGCTTGCCATCGCGCTGCCGACAGCGTCGCTCGGATCCGACACCAAGAATGTGATCGCGCGCCTCCTGGTGTTGGGCTCCATTTGCCTGCTCGGCTGGATGGCGATGACCGCGCTGCATCTCGCCGCCAACCTCTATTTGATGCGCTTCCGTATCGATGTCGAGGACAACCTGTTGGCACGCAAGCACCTCACCCAAGTGCGCGTGCTGATGCGCGTGCTCGACACCGTCATCGTGCTCGTCACCTTGGGCCTTGCCCTGATGACCTTCGACGCGGTGCGCCAATACGGCGTAAGCCTATTCGCCTCTGCCGGTGTCGCCGGCGTCGTGTTCGGTCTCGCCGCACAGCCGGTGCTGAGCAACCTCATCGCCGGCGTGCAGCTTGCGATCACACAGCCGATCCGGCTCGAAGACGCCGTCACGGTACAGAACCAGTACGGCTGGATCGAAGAAATAACGGCGACCTATGTGGTGATTCGCCTGGAAGACCAGCGGCGGATGATCGTGCCGCTTAATTTTTTCATCCAGCAGCCGTTCTACAACTGGACGCGGCAGGCTGCGCCTACGATCGGCAACATCGTTCTCTACCTCGACTACGCCGCCCCGGTCGACGTCATTCGCAAGAAGGCCACGGAACTCGTTGCCGAAGCAAAACAAGGCAACGCCAAGGTGACCAGCGTCCAAGTCACCAACGCAAGCGCCGAAGCGGTCGAGGTTCATATTCTGGTGGATTCGGATTCGGCGGCTGCGACAGGCAATGTCAGCGTCGATCTGCGCGAAAAGTTGATCGCTTTCCTGCAGCGGGAGCATCCCGAGTCGCTGCCGCGGCGCCGCTACGAAGCCGCAGCGAGTGCCGCGTTGCAATCGGAGGAAGCGCGCGAGCTCCGCAGCTCACGCGGGCGCTGAGCCGAGATCGAAACGTTGAGAGCATCCATGGTGGTTGGAAAAGGCGCGTCGAGCAGGGTCCTGTATTTCTATCAGGAACACATATTGCCCTCTCTCATTCACCTTTCCATGTCGAACCGCTGGCTGCGCGACTACCGGCAGAGAACCATTGCGGCGGCACGAGGGCGCGTCTTGGAAGTTGGAATTGGATCCGGAATCAACTTGCCGCTTTATGGCCGCGACGTTTCGAGCGTGTGCGGCATCGAACCGTCCGCCGGCCTGCTCCGAAGGGCGGCCAGTAAGCCGACCGCGACCTTAGGAGAATTCATCAGAGGCTCTGCCGAAGCGATTCCGTTCGAAGATGAAGCATTCGACTCGGTCGTGACGACCTGGACCCTGTGCACAATACCTGACGTGGAGCTGGCGCTTCGCGAGATGCGACGGGTGCTCCGCAGTGACGGCCGGCTCCTGTTCGTCGAGCATGGGTTGGCGCCCGACGCCTCAATCGTGCGTTGGCAAATGCGCTTGACGCCGTGCTGGAAGTGCATCGGTGGAGGATGTCATCTCAACCGTAAGATCGATGATCTGATCGCCGCCGCGGCATTCACAATCGAGCGTCTCGACACCGGATATTTGCACGGCAGGAATCCGTTCGCGTACATGTACCAAGGCATCGCTCGCCCTTGACCAGGGGTCGGACGGACCAAGACGCGCCGATGATCAGCGAGACGCTGCGAGCAGCGCGGCAACAATCGCCACCCATTCCGCCGCCAACTCGCCCGTTGCGGGCGCGCGCCCCGCACGCCGATACCAGTAGCGGGCGTTGTCGAGGTCACCTTCGACGCGGTGCAGATGAGCATGCACCCAGGCGCAATCGGCAGCCTCCTCGCTCATGGCGAGTTCGTGCGCCTTATCCCACTCGTTCTTGCCCATCCACCACAGCGCCGCGAGCGCGGGCGAAAGCCCGGATGGGAGCGTTCGCTTGGCGAGCGACCTCTGGAATTCGGCCGGAGTCATTTCACTCAGCGGTGCATGCCGTCAGCGGCCGCCAGCTTACCACCATCGCTCCGGCG
>DATFNQ010000023.1:0-13517 GCA_035266305.1 Methylovirgula sp. | reverse complement strand
TCTACAACATCAAACGCTTGCTCTTCCTGCGCCGCATCGCGCAGGCATAGCGCCCGAAACCCGCCATTGGCGCCCGGAAGCGTCCCGCGAGGAGTTCGCGTCAAACAAAATCCCGCGTGAAAACCGATCAAACCCACCCGGCCAGACAAACACAGACGATTGATAGAAGCGTCCACGTCTGTTAAGGTTTTCCGCTCCCGTGGTCATCCAACAGGCCATTTAACTAGATGTCAGACTCATGTTGAGCTTTCGCGACGTCGAAGACATGGAAGTGTCCAATCGCCCGAAGTGAGCAATTCTATACAGGTGCGCCGCAATTGTGCTCCAATTCCGAACGGCAAGGAGCCGAGATGAGCAAGCGGACCGAAACCCCCAAAACAGAAAAACGCGCGCGGCGCTTCGAACCCGCGATTTTCTCAGAGACTGTAGCCAAGGGCCGCATTCAGCTTCCCCGATGGCGCGCGATCGGGCGCAATGCGCGCGAGCAGAAGCAGCGTGACGCGCTGACGAGCGAATTGCACGCTGCTCTGGCGCGGGAAGAAGCACTGCTCCGCGACAAGTCTGATCTATTGCAGCGCCAAGGCATGCTGGCGGAGGAATTCGAGCATCGGCTCGTCAATAGCCTGCAGTTGATCGTAAGTCTGCTGTCGTTGCAAAGTCACGGCGCTACACCTGAAGTCGCAACGCAATTGGCCATCGCGGCGCGGCGCGTGGCTGCGTTTGGACGTGTGCATCGCCGTCTACACCTCCTCGATCATCAGGAGAGGGTTGAGTTTAAGCGATATCTTCAGCACCTGTGCGAGGATCTTTCGGATCTGCTGTTGTGGGAGCGAGCCGGTTTCACCATCATCGTCGAGGGCGCCAAGTATGAGATACCCACTGTCTTCGCCATCCCGCTTGGGTTTGTCGTCAACGAGATGATCACCAATTCGGCGAAGTATGCGAAGGGCAACATCATTGTTCGACTGGAAACAACGCCGACCGGCGGTCATTTGCTGTCGGTGTTGGATGACGGGCCAGGATTACCAGCGGGATTCGACCCAGCGAACAGCAAAGGACTTGGAATGAAGATCATACTTTCGCTCCTGAAGCAGATTGGTGGCGAGTTGCAGCTCGCGCGCGGTGATAACGGCCGCGGGGCGCGCTTTACGGTCAAGTTCAGCTCGCCCGCGCGACAGTCGTGAGGAGGGCAGGCGATGGCAGCCGCGCAAACAAAGCAAAACAGGGCGTCGTAATGATTGCGCCATGGAAATCCTCGGGGGCGACAGCAAAGGGCGGTCTCGATAAAAGCCGTGCGAACCATTTGGTTCCCGGGGGTGCGGGCGAAGCAACACGGCCTGGCTCAATGCGCTGCGCGTCTGATTTCCCTTGCTGAGGCAAGAGGGACATTTCCCGGAGCCGACACGCTTCGCGTCAAGCGCGCGGGCCGCGCGGGTCAAGGCCGGCCCCTTGATGCTCACGCCACGCGGATCACGCTCGATAGGCCGCCTTCCGGCTTGGGCTGGTCGGCGCGCTTGACGCGATTCCTCCCCTCGGTCTTGGCGCGGTAAAGCGCCACGTCGGAAAGTTCGAGCAGCGCGCTCAGCGTCTGCTCGGCATTCACGCTCGGCGCCAGACCGCAGCTCACCGTCGCATCGACCTGATGATCCTCGACGAAACGGCAGTTCTCCGCGAAAGCGACACGGATCCGCTCGGCGCGGGCGCAAGCCGCCTCGATACTCGATCGCGGCAACACCACGGCAAATTCCTCGCCGCCGAGGCGGCCGAATACGTCGTTCGGCCGGAGCCCGGCGGCGCATCACAGCTATGAGGGATGCGTCCTGGTGCCCAGGGGCGGAATCGAACCACCGACACGCGGATTTTCAGTCCGCTGCTCTACCAACTGAGCTACCTGGGCAGGCCGGTGCGCCGGCGCGGGCCGGCTTTATAGAAAGCGGCGTCCGCCTTGTCCAGCGCGCCAAGGCCTCAGGCAGCACGTAAGGTTCAGCGGCTTCCTTGCCGAGCTTGGCAGGCGCGGCTATAAGCGCCCACCTTGGCAGGATCGCGAAACGAATGGCGGTAGAGCGCACCTTTTCCATTCTCAAGCCCGACGTGACCCGGCGCAATCTTACCGGCGCGATCAACGCGATGATCGAGGCCGCGGGACTGCGGATCGTCGCCCAGAGGCGGGTCCTCATGACGCGCGCGCAGGCCGAGACGTTTTATGCGGTTCACAAGGCTCGGCCGTTCTTCCGCGAGCTCGTCGAGACGATGACCGCCGGGCCTGTCGTCGTGCAGGTGCTCGAGGGCGAGGACGCGATCAGAAAATATCGTGAGGTTCTCGGCGCGACCGATCCGGCCAAGGCCGCAGAAGGAACCGTGCGCAAAAAATTCGCCCTATCGGTTAGCGAGAACTCGGCGCATGGATCGGATGCACCGGAGACCGCGGCGATCGAGATCGCGCAGTTCTTTTCCGGCAACGAGATCGTCGGCTGAGCGGGGCGCGTTCGAGGCATCCAAGTCTCACTCTGTGGCGTGGCTTGGCCCTATTCCGGCCGGACTTTCATGTTGGCTTCGTCGCGGCTGGCGGGATTCGATCCAAGATCCGAGTTCCTTCCGAAGTTGGCACCACACCGGACATGCGAAGAAACCAGACGCGCTGCCTTATCTTCCTCGTCGGCTTCGCCGGCCTTTTCGCCGCATCGGTCTTAACCATCGATGCGGCCGCGGCCGATAAGATCAAGCATTCGATCGCGGTCTTTTCCGGGCTCGACAAGATCACGGGCCGGATCATCTCCTTCGAAGTCGCGACCGATGAAACGGTGCAGTTCGGCTCGCTGCAAATCACGGAGCGTGTCTGCTACACGCGCCCGCCGACCGAGGCCCCGCAGACCGACACGTTCGTCGAGGTCGACGAGGTCGATGCAGACAACCAGACCAAGCGGATTTTCACGGGCTGGATGTTTGCCGCAAGTCCGGGCCTGCATGCGCTCGATCATCCCGTCTATGATATCTGGCTCACCGACTGCAAAGGAGATCAGCAAGTGATCGCGTCGCCGCCTGCCGCCGCAGAGGCGGAGACGCCACCCGTCGAGGCCGCAAAACCACCGGAGCCGCCGCAGCCGCAACGACCGGTGAACACTCAAGGGCAAGGCCAGCCAAGCGGCCCCATCGAGGTCGGCCCGCCGCCAGGCTTTCTTCCGCCGGGCGCTCAGCCGCCGACCACCCAAGAGTCCATCCCGACGACCCCCCCGCCGGACGGCACCGGCGGGTTCTGAACCCAGCTTCCGCCACGGGCCTTGGGATCGACTTTCAGGGTATCTGCCGGTTCGGTTCGGCCGGGCGGGGCAGGGCGTCCAAGACCTCCCGGCCCGAAACCGTTCGGTCCTTCGGCCAGACCCAGAAATCTGCCTTTTGCGCGACCGCCTCGGCCAGCATCACCCGGTAGTGCTCCTTGGAGACTTCGATGGCGCCCAAGGTTTCGAGATGCGGCGTCACGAATTGGGTGTCGAGAAGCCGGAAGCCGCCCGCCGCAAGTCGGCCGGCGAGGTGGACGAGCGCGACCTTGGAGGCGTCGGTCTGGCGATAAAACATGCTCTCGCCGAAAAAGGCAGCGCCGAGCGCGACACCATAGAGGCCGCCGACCAGGGCGCCGTCGCGCCATGCTTCCACCGTGTGAACGCGGCCCTGCTCGAAGAGCTGGCGATAGAGCCGTTTGATGCGCCAATTGATCCAGGTTTTCTCCCGCCCGGCGGAGACGCTCGCGCAGGCCTCGATCACGGCCTCGAAATCGCAATCTACACGGACCTCGAAACGATCCGATCGAATCGTCTTGGCGAGCCTCTTCGAAACGATCATCCCATCGAGCGGGAAGACGCCGCGCGCTTCGGGATCGATCCAAAAGAGGTTCTGGTCCTCGGCGCTCTCCGCCATGGGGAAAAGGCCGATCGAATAGGCCCGCAAGAGGATGTCCGGAGTGATCTCGAAATCGTCGCGCGGTCGGGTCATGGCATGAAGATGGGTTCTTGCCTATGCCGGCGTCAAGGAGGCAAAGGAGAGCGTGATCGATCAGCTCCGCTGAAGTCTTCGGAATTCGCGAGGGACGCACATCCCGAAGCCCCCGGGACGGCCCAACCGTCAAGATGCCTCCATTCCGCCGCTCGCCAGAAATCTTTCCAGCCAGTGGATGTCATACAGGCCGTTCTGGATGTCGGGATTGCGGATCAGCGTCCGGAACAAGGGGAGTGTCGTGTCGATCCCATCGATGATGAATTCGTCGAGGGCGCGGCGCAGCCGCAACAGCGCCTCGTTGCGCGTGCGGCCATGCACGATCAGCTTGCCCACCAGGGAATCATAGTAAGGCGGGATCGAGTATCCCGCATAGGCGGCGCTGTCGACCCGCACACCGAGGCCGCCGGGCGGATGATAATAGTCGATCCTGCCGGGTGAGGGATGAAACGTGACTGGATCCTCGGCATTGATCCGGCACTCGATCGCATGGCCCGTGATGACGACCTCGCTTTGCGCGATGCTCAACGGCGAGCCTGCGGCAATCTTGATCTGCTCGTTCAGAAGATCGAAACCGGTGACCATTTCCGTGACCGGGTGCTCGACCTGGATGCGCGTATTCATCTCGATGAAATAGAAGCGGCCGTCGTCATAGAGGAATTCGATTGTGCCGGCGCTCTTGTATCTGAGCTCGCGCATCGCGGCGGCGCAGATCTCGCCGATTTCGAGGCGCTGCGAATTGTTGAGGGCGGGCGAGGGGCTCTCTTCGAACAGCTTTTGATGGCGGCGCTGAAGCGAGCAATCGCGTTCGCCGAGATGGATGGCATGGCCCTCTCCGTCGCCGAGAATCTGAACCTCGATGTGGCGGGGGTTGTCGAGAAATTTTTCGAGATAGACGGAATCGTCGCCGAAAACGGCCTTGGCTTCGCTGCGGGCGGTGGCCAGCGCGACGGAAAGGTCCTGCGCGCTGCGGGCAACCTTCATGCCGCGCCCGCCGCCTCCCGCCGCGGCCTTGATGAGCACCGGAAAGCCGATCTCCTCGGCAATCCGCAAGGCATCGTCGGGCGTAACCGGACCGTCCGATCCCGGCACGCAGGGGATATTGAGGCGTTTGGCGGTGCGCTTGGCCTCGATCTTATCGCCCATCAGGCGAATATGTTCGGGAGTCGGGCCGATGAAGCCGATCTGATGTTCGGCAAGGATTTCCGCGAAACGCGCGTTCTCCGCCAGGAATCCGTAGCCCGGATGAACGGCTTCGGCGCCGGTGATCTCGCAGGCCGAAAGCAAAGCGGGAATGTTCAAATAGGAGTCGCGGGGGGGCGGCGGGCCTATGCAGACGGATTCATCGGCGAGCTTGACATGCATCGCCTCCGAATCCGCGGTCGAATGAACGGCGACCGTCGCGATGCCCAATTCCTTGGCGGCGCGCAGGATCCGCAACGCGATTTCGCCGCGGTTGGCGATGAGGATCTTATCGAACATACCATCCATCAGAGAGAGCGAACCTGCAGCGCTTCGACGCCGCGCCCAACAAGCGCATTCACGATTTGACGGGGCGAAGTGGCAGAATGCAGCGCGAACCCTCTCCTTGTGGGAGAGGGTGCCGCCCATAGGGCGCGCTCCGCGCGCCCGTCGCTTCTATTGACGCCTTGCGCGAAGCGCAAGGCTATGGGCGGCGGGTGAGGGGCTACGATGGTGCCGTTCGCCATCGATCGCAACCCCTCATCCGGCCGGCTCCGCCGGGCCACCTTCTCCCACAGGGAAAAGGTATGCGCGCCATCGACTTGTCTTGCCTCCATCAATCCATTGTTCGTGGAAACGCCCACAGCGGAGCAAATTCGCCGTCTCACTCGATGACGACGAGGGGCTGATCGAATTCCACCGGTTGGGCATCTTCCACCAGAATAGCCGTCACGGTCCCGGCGCGCGGCGCGACGATTTCATTGAAGGTCTTCATGGCCTCGATCAGCAAGATCTTATCGCCGGCTTTTACTTGCGAGCCGATCGCCACGAAGGGCGGCGTGTCTGGCGCAGGTCGCAGATAGACGGTGCCGACCATCGGGGATTTCACCGCGCCCGGATGAGCAGGGGCAAGCCCCGGCCATGTGATGCCAGGAGGTGGCGACGGCTGGGCGGGAACGACGGACGCGCCGGCAGCCGGCGTGACCAACAGCGCCCCTCCCTGGCGTGTGACCCTAATCCTCAGCTCGCCCTGCGTCACCTCGATCTCGCTGAGATTGAGGCGGTTTGCAATTTCCCCAAGCGTTTCCACCAGGTGCGGGTCGATCGGCGCCGGCACCGCCTTCTTTTCTGTCATTCTTTCAACTCTCCGCTGCAGCCGACAAGAGAGCTTGGAGCGCAAGATCGTAAGAGGCCGCGCCGAATCCAAGAATTACGCCATAGGCGACGGACGATACACGCGAGAAATGACGAAACCTCTCGCGCGCATGGATGTTCGAGAGATGAACCTCGATGACGCGCGCATTCGAGCCTTTGATCGCGTCGGCGAGTGCAATCGAGGTGTGGCTATAGGCGCCGGCGTTGAGAATGATCGGTTCACCGGCGCGGCCGGCGTCCTGGACCCAGGTGACCAGATCGCCCTCGTGGTTGGTTTGGCGGAAATGCAAATTCACGCCATGCGCTCTGCAAGTCTCGGCCAAACGCGCCTCGATCATGGCAAGCGTTTCAGGCCCGTAGACTGCGGGTTCGCGCGTGCCGAGAAGATTGAGATTTGGCCCGTTGAGAACGTGGACGGCCTTGATCATCAGATTAGGGACCAGCGGCAGATTCCATGGGCTTCTTAGCCGGCTTCATCCGGCAAAGAAAGCGCAGGATCGGCAAGATCACCCACTCCCGACGCGTCTATGCTCGTTGGCGCGCCGGCTTCTTGCGAACAGGTCAGGAACAAACGACTTTTCCGCATTTCCTGACGTTGTCGAGCTTGGCTTTCAAAGCGTCATAACCGACCGCACCCACCACAACTTCGTCGCCGATCACATAGGAGGGCGTGCCGTTGAGCGCGAGGTCGCGGCCAAGCCGATCCGATTCGTCGAGGCCCTCCTTGACGCTTGGCGCCTCCATGTCCTTGGCGATCTTGTCCATGTCTGCGCCCAGAGATTGGGCGACGGCGAGCGCCTGAGCCTTGCCGACCGGGCCGTGCGAGCCGAGAAGCTTCTGGTGAAATTCCCAGAATTTCTCGCCCTGGAACTGATTGCGGACGGCCGCGGCGACCGTCGCGGCTTCGACCGAAGCGTCGGAGAGAATGGGATAGTCGCGCAGAATGACGCGCAGATCCGGCTCATCCTTCATGAGGCGCGCGATGTCCGGCAGCATCTTTTTGCAATAGCCGCAATTGTAGTCGAAGAATTCAATCAGCGTCAGCTTGCCGTTCTGGTCGCCGACGACCGCCTGATAGGGCGAGGTGTAGAGCGGGCCTTGCAGATTGCCGAGAAGCTTGCCGCGCGCTTCGGCCTCCGCGGTCTTTTCGCGGTTTTCAAGCTCGTTGATGGCGTCGCGCAAGATTTCCGGATTCTGCATGAGGTAATTTTTGATGATCGTTTCGATTTCGCTTTTCTGTGACGCAGAGAATTCGTCAGCGGCAAGCGGCGTGCTGAAGGTGAAAGCGGTAAGGGCGACGGCGAGGCTTGCTACGAGGGCGCTAATGCGGGCCATCCTCTCTTCTCCTTGGTTTCATGAATTCAGGCGGCCCGATCAAATCTCGATCGCGCGGTCTTGCCGCCGGCGGGCTTAGGCGGCCATTTACCCCTTATCGCCTAACCGGCACTCCCTTTCAATTGGCGGTTTTGCCGCGTGAATTGGGGCTGGGTTCGGGCTCTTGCGGTCGGGGCGGCTGCGGCGCCGGCCGGTATCAGCGCCGTCGCGCCAGTGTGACCTTTCTCCCGCAGTTCGCGACGCGAATGGCCGAAAACCTGCGTTCAGCATCCGTTCATGCGGCACAGCGCTAAGTCCTAGTCAGCTTCGAATCAGACAATTTTTGCGGCGATGCGGACCAAGCCCATCTTCTTCGATCCGACCGGCCGGCGCGCCTCGCTGATCTCGTGGACCATGCGGATCGGCACCGCGGCGGTGGCCGTCGTCTGCGCCATCTTCATCATTCTTTTGGTGGGAAATGATGCGCCGTTCAGCACCGATCTCGAGGGATCGGCCGAAGCGCTGTTCCGGCCGCCGGCGGCGACGGTCGTCACCCGCCATTCGCTGGCGAAATCGGCCGAGCGCGTCGCCGCCGAGCTGCGCGGCCAGGAACGCGACCTCTGGCGCATCGCCCACATCAAGCCTGGAACCCAGGATCGATCGGATGATTCTTCAAGCGTCCTACGCGCCATCCCAGGACGTGCGCTGAGCATCGGCTTCTACGCCAATTGGGACCAGAGCGCCTTCTCGGCACTGAAGAAGGATCTGCCGCACCTCGATTGGGTCATTCCGACTTGGCTCAGCGTGAAAGGAAGTGATGTCGGCATTCGCAACGACCTGGATTATCGCGGGCTCGCGGCCATCAGGGCGGCCGATCCGTCGAAACCGATCTTTCCGCTGCTGCAGAATTCCGTCGAAGGAAAATGGGACGGGGCAGGGCTCGCCCGATGGCTTGCCGATCCCGCCAAACGCGCCGCGCGTCTCAAGGAAATCATCGAATTTCTCGACTTCAACAAATTGCAAGGCCTGACGGTCGACTTCGAGTCGGTACCGGACAGCGCCCAGGCGGATCTCAAGACGTTCCTGAAAGAAATGGCGGCGGCGTTCAAGCCGCGCGGCTGGCTGATCCTTCTGGCCGTGCCGTTCGACGACGACTCGTGGGACTATGTCGCCTATTCGCACATTGTCGATTTTACGATTCTCATGGCTTACGACGAGCATTGGGACACGGGAACGCCCGGTAGCATCGCAAGCCAAGGCTGGTTCGAGCGCCTCCTCGACCTCAGGATGAAGGATCTCGACCCCGATCATACGATCATCGCGCTCGGCAACTACGGCTATGACTGGAGGCAAGGCAACCCAGCGGAAGACCTGACTTTCCAGGACACCGCGCGGCTCGCGCGGACAAGCGACGCCGAGATCGACTTCGATTCGGACGCTGAGAATCCGCATCTCACCTACAAGGGCGCGGACGGCACGCCGCACGACGTCTGGTTCCTCGATGCGGTCACCGTGTTCAACGAGATCCACGCCTCCGACATTTACAAGCCGGCCGGCTATGCGCTCTGGCGCCTCGGCTCGGAGGACCCCTCGGTCTGGTCGGTGCTGGGGCGGCCCTATGACGCCGCCGCGCCCGACGCGTTGAAGACGATCCCTTCGAGCCCTGAGGTCTATTTCGAGAACCAGGGCGAGATTCTGCACGTCGCGGCGGAGCCTTCGGACGGCCAACGCACCATCGAACTCGATCCGGAGACCGGCGATATCGTCGACGAGAATTATACGATTCTGCCCACGTCCTTCGTCATCCAGAGGTTCGGCGTGCAGCCAAAAAAGTTGGCGCTCACCTTCGACGACGGCCCTGATCCGACGTTCACGCCGCAGATTCTCGACATCTTGAAGGAAAAGAACGTCCGCGCGACCTTCTTCATCGTCGGCGAAAACGCCGGTGCGAGCCCCGATATCGTTCAGCGCGAATTCGACGAGGGCCACGACATCGGCGACCACACGTTCACGCATCCGAACGTGGTCGAGTTGCCGCTCGGCATGGCGAAGTTGGAGATCAACGCGACGCGGCGGCTGTTCGAAGCGATCACCGGCCATTCCATGCGGCTCTTCCGGGCTCCCTTCCTCGGCGATTCCGATCCGACCACAATCGACGAACTCGACCCGGTGTCGGTGGCGCAGAAGATGGGATTCGTGACGGTCGGGCTTAGAATCGATCCTAACGATTGGCTGCGACCGCCGGCGCAAACGATCATCGACCGCATTCTCAAACAAGTGGCCGACCAGGACCCGGACAACGCCGGCAACGTCATTCTGCTGCATGACGCCGGCGGCGACCGCTCAGAGACGGTGAAGGCCCTGCCGCGGCTGATCGACGAATTGCGCGCCAGGGGATACCAGCTCGTGCCGGTGTCGGAGCTTGCCGGGCTCACGCGCGAGCAGGCGATGCCGACGTTGCCGCCCGCTATGTTCGCGCCGCTCTTCAATCGCTCGGTGTTCTACACGCTCGGCTGGTCGGAGCATTTGCTACAGGCCCTGTTCATCGGCGCGATCTGGCTCGGGCTGGCGCGCGTCCTCTTCCTGAGCGGACTTGGTCTCGTGCATCGTTGGCAAGAGTTGCGCCGGCCGAAGCCGGTCGTCGCCGGCATCTATCCTGAGGTCAGCGTCATCATCCCCGCCCATAACGAGGCGAAGGTGATCGCCAGATCAATCGAGCGGATTCTCGCGAGCTCCTATCCGGATCTCGAAGTGATCGTTGTTGACGACGGCTCAACCGACGGAACGTCCCCCGTCGTGGCCGGCCGCTTCGGCAATATTCCCAACGTGAAACTGATCACGACCACGAGCGGCGGCAAGGCGAATGCGATCAATCTCGGGCTCGCCGGGGCGAAGGGGAGCATCATCGTCGCGCTCGACGCCGACACGCTTTTCGGGGCCGATACGATTTCAAATCTGGCGCGCTGGTTTGAGGATCCCGCCGTCGGAGCGGTCGCCGGCAATGCCAAGGTCGGCAATCGGATCAATACGGTGACACGCTGGCAGGCGCTCGAATATGTGAGCGCCCAAAATCTCGAGCGCCGCGCCCTCGTCGCCTTGGGATGCATCACTGTCGTCCCCGGGGCGGTCGGCGCCTGGCGGCGCGAGACGCTGGAGCGCGTCGGCCGTTTTCCGGTCAATACGCTGGCCGAGGACCAGGATCTTACGATCGCGGTCCAGAAGGCCAGGTATCGCGTCGTCTACGACAGCGAGGCGATCGCTTGGACGGAAGCGCCGGACACGCTCCAGGGTCTCATTAGGCAGCGTTTCAGGTGGGCCTACGGCACATTGCAATGCCTCTGGAAACATCGCGACGTCACATTCCGGCCGCGCTTCGGCACGCTCGGGATGATTGCCGTGCCGCAAGTCTGGCTTTTCCAGGTTCTGCTTGCGATCATCGCGCCGCTCGTCGATTTCATGCTGGTCTGGCAGATCCTGCGCACCGGCCTCGATTACCTGCAGCACGGGGATCAGTTCAATCCGGACAGTCTGATGATCACGCTTGCCTATTTCGTCGCGTTCATGGCGACGGACTTTGCCGCCGTTGCCTTGGCCTTCATCATCGAGCGCAACGAAAACTGGAAGCTAATGCTCTGGCTCGGCCTACAGCGCTTTTGCTACCGCCAGATCCTCTACTACGTGGTCGTGAAATCCGCGGTCATGGCCTTGCTCGGGCCGCTCGTCGGATGGGGCAAGCTCGATCGAAAGGCGACCGTCTCGCTGCCCCTTCGCTGACGACTTGAAGCTAGAGCCGATGCCATCCCGATCAGGTCAATGGCATGGCAGGCCGGCCGCTTAATGTCGGCGTCTATCGAAGTTTCGCGCCGCGCTCTATTTTGTCGCGCCCGTGCAAGGATCGATGCTCGGCGGATGCCGCAGGCCGATGATGGTGCCGGTCGGGGTATAGTCGACCTCGCCGCGCAAGGCGCCGTCGGTCGCGCGCGCCACCTGCGTGGGCTCGAACATCCGCGCCAGCATGCCGTTCTTTTTCGAGGCATAGTGAAGGACATCGGCGGCCGCGACGAAGAGCACGGCGATCACCGACATGGCAAGCGCCATGCTTTCGAAACTGCTTCCACGCTCATTGCGCAGGAAAACGCGCAGATTCATGATCCTCTTCCTCCCGCCCGATGCGCTCCAAGGATGCGATGACAGGGTTAAGAGAGGGTTGATGAATGCGCGAAAATACGCGGAATGAAAGTCGCCGAGCGACGGTCGTCGCGCTTAGACGACGATGAACTCGGCGGCGAAGGCGGCGCGCTCCTGGATGAAGGCGAAGCGCGCTTCAGGCCTATTGCCCATCAGGCGCTCGACGGATTCCGCGGTTTCCTCCGTATCCGCGGGGAGGATCACGACGCGCAAGAGCGAGCGCCGTCGCGGGTCCATCGTCGTTTCCTTGAGTTGCGCCACCTGCATCTCGCCAAGCCCCTTGAAGCGGCTCACCTCCACTTTGGCTTTGCCGGTCAGGACGGTGCGCACCAGTTCGTCGCGATGCGCGTCGTCCCGCGCGTAGACATGCGTCGCCCCCTGGGTCAGGCGATAGAGCGGCGGCACGGCGAGATAGAGGTGGCCACCTTCGATGAGCTTCGGCATTTGCCGATAGAAGAAGGTGATCAGCAGGGAAGCAATATGAGCGCCGTCCACATCCGCATCGGTCATGATGATGATCTTCTCGTAGCGGAGGTCTTCTTCCCGGTAATGCGCGCCGGTGCCGCAGCCGAGCGCCTGGATCAAGTCGCCAAGCTGCTGATTGCCGGCGAGCTTGTCACGGGTGGCGCTGGCGACGTTCAGAATTTTGCCGCGCAAGGGCAGGATCGCCTGGTTCGCCCGGTCCCGCGCCTGTTTGGCCGAACCTCCCGCCGAATCTCCCTCAACGATAAATAATTCAGAGCCTTGCGCGCTATTGTTCGCGCAATCCGCGAGCTTGCCCGGAAGCCGCAACTTGCGACCCGCATTCTTGCGCGCAACGTCCCTTTCGGCCCGCCGCCGCAGCCGCTCTTCGGCCCGCTCGACCGTGAAATCGAGCAGTTTGAGCGCCGCGGAAGGCGAGGCGGCGAGCCAATGATCGAACGCATCGCGCAAGCTCGTCTCGACGATCCGCGCCGCCTCCTGGCTCATCAGCCGGCCCTTGTTTTGGCCCTGAAATTCGGGGTCGCTGAGGAAGACGGAAATCAAGGCCGCGCAGGAGCCCATGACGTCTTCGCTGGTCAGCGCCGTGGCGCGCTTGGCCTGGCCGATGCGCTCGGCATGCTCCTTCAAGCCGCGCAACAAGGCGGTGCGCAGACCCGCCTCATGCGTGCCGCCGTCGGCGGTCGGGATCGTGTTGCAATAGGAATGGAGGAAGCCGTCCTCCTCAGTGAGCCAGGCGATCGCCCATTCGAGCGAGCCGTGGCCGCCCGGCTTCGCGATCTTGCCGGTAAAACTCTGCTCGCTGACGAGATCTTTGCCTTCGATGTCCTGGGCAAGGTAATCCTTGAGGCCGCCGGGAAAATGGAACACGGCCTCGGCCGGGATCTCGGCCGCGAGATCGAGCAATTGCGGCGCGCAATGCCAACGGATCTCGACCCCGCCGAAGAGATAGGCTTTGGCTCGCGCCATCCTGAACAGCCGGGCCGGCTTGAATTTCGCGGCCTTTCCGAAAATCTGCTCGTCGGGCTTGAACCGCACCTTGGTGCCGCGCCGGTTCGTCACCCGGCCGATCTCCTCGAGCCTGCTCTTCGGGGCGCCACGCTCGAAGACCTGCCGGTAGAGCATCTGTCCCCGGGCGACCTCGACTTCGAGCCGCTCGGAGAGCGCGTTGACCACTGACACGCCGACGCCGTGCAAGCCGCCCGAGGTCT
>DATFNQ010000022.1:0-8928 GCA_035266305.1 Methylovirgula sp. | reverse complement strand
CCCGATGTCCCGGACCGCGGACATCGGTGAATTCGACGCCGGCGCGCGATCAGCGCCGTGCGACGTCCACACTAACGACTTTCATGATGGCCGCTTTGACCATCTCTCGAGCGTCCATCGCGTCCTGCCTTGTATCGTAAGCGAACGTTACAAGAGGAGCCTGACGTTCAGTGTGGACGGTGAAGCCATCGCCATTGTTCGTAGGCTGCACTTCGCTGACCAAGAATTTGGCTGTTTTCTTCATCGCGGTCGCTTTCTCGTCCTCAACCTCACCCCGGCCCCGTCGCCGTTCTCTGCGACGAAGATGACGCCCGCTCGCATCTCACCGTTTTTTCTTCGTCTGAATCGGCGGCACCGTGAACTTGGGGCCAGTCCAGGGCTTCGCTGCCGGCTCCGCGCTACCTCTCAGCCGCACCCCCGGCTGCCCGCCATTTCGTGAACTCAACGGCGGCTCCGTCAGAAATGCCTCAATGTCATCGAGATCTGCGCTGTATTCAAATGGGTGGCCGCCTAAGACTATCGCATTCATTTGCGCGTTGACGAGCATGAACCCGCCAAAACCAAGCGCCCCCGGATCTCTTCGCCTCGACTTCTTCAGCAGGAAACCCCGGCGTTCAGCCATTCGGCGCAAACGGTTCTCTCTCACCTTATCCTCATGATCCATTGCGAACCTATGCCCGAAATGATGCTTGACGCGATGCTGCCAGTCAAGCTATGAATGACGCCTGAAGCCATACTACCAGCTTCATTTCCAGGAGCAACCCCCAATGCAGAACAGCACCATTAGGGCGGCCAATCTGCCTCCGGCAGACGCCGCCGCGTCCACCAGCACCTATTCACCCGAATGGCACGAGGCGCAAAGGCTCCGGGCCCGCAAGCATTTCGAGCAGCTTTATTCGAATTGGCTGACAGCTCGCGGCGACCACGCCAACCCCGCGCACGAAGATGACGACGAAGCTGCCAGGCTCCGAAGCAATCGTGAGGACGAAGCCGCGCGCCTGCTCTTCGTCACGCCGGCCGTGCTGCCATTCATGGTCTGGCAAAAGATCGAGGCGTTCGAATTCTATTTTTGCGGCGACGGCGAATGCAGATGGACTGATCGGCGTCAAGTCGCATTCTTCGGCTGTATCAAAGCGGACCTGGCAAGGTTCGGCATTGGCGGGGAGGACTGAGCCATGGGCGAGATCGTCCAGTTTAGGCGCCCGGAGCCGGAGCCCGAGCCATGCGCGAAATCTCAATACGAGCTTTATCCAATGCCGTTCTTTGATCGCGCGAGCTGTTGCACTTGGAAGGTGCAGCCGACCGGCAACTATGGCGACGACTGCGGGATCGGCAAAGCCTATGCCATCGAATTTCGGTAGTGTCCTAATTTGAAATTATCCGCTTGGCATAAAACAACAGACCAGAAATTGTTGCCCCAAAAAGCGACCACGGCCACCACCCTGAAAGAATCGGTGCCTGGAGCCAAAGGACAAGATCCATGCGAGAAGTAAAGGTTGATCGCGTGCTCGCCATCGCGTCGGCAAAGACGGTGACGGTAAATCCGATCACAATCCCGATCAGCGCTCCGACTAGCAACATCACAACCAATCCGACCTGATCCTGGCGCTTCCAATACCATGGGTTCATTTGCTTCGATGGTCCGCCACTATCGCCGCCCGTACCGCATCCTGCGGCGATTTGATCGCTCCCATTTGCAGCACGGCAAAGAACCGGCGCTTATCGCTGCCCTCAATTGGAGACGACCATGCATAGGCTCGCGTGGCCTTAGGGTGGCCGGCTAGGTCGAAGACATGCACCACACCTTCCCATACCGGCTTACCTTCAAAGGTCTCGCGTATGTGCACCGATTGGGAAATGGGACAGGCGTATCGTCGCTGGCGCCGCGACTATGGTGCGGATTGGGAGAGGGTCTTTCGACAACGCTTCGAGGCTGAAATGATCGATAAATTCGATACGCATTTCTTCGTTGGAACGGTGCATCAGCATCCAAATAATTGGATCATTGTCGGGCTGTTCTACCCGCCAAAACTCGCGACGGCCGATCTGTTTGATTAGAGGCCGCCAACTGAGGCGGCCTCTAATCGGAGTTCCTTGGGAAGAATCAGTATTTGGCGACAACCGGAGCGGGCGGCGCAAACATGTCGAACTTGTAGTTCACGCCGGCGAGAATCGTCTGCAAATTATGCGTCTCATTATATGTGTATGGCGTCGCTGCGGCGGGGATGGGGGAGGTGTATGCCAAAGTGGTATTGTGGCTGCCAAAATCCATGTAGTCGTACTCGACGAAGATAGACCAGTTGGGTGTGAGCGCGTATTCCACACCGCCGCCAATCGTCCATCCGATCCGCGTGGCGCTCGCCGACCCCCAATAAGGCGAAGAGTTACTCAGAGTCGGGTCCACGTCCGTATAGCCGATACGCGCCTCGGCTAAGCCGCCTTTGAAATAAAGCAAAGCTTGCGGCAAAACGGCGTAACCGATGCGCCCCGTCTCCGTTGCTAACCAACTCGTATTGAATCCCAATATTTCGGTCGAACTGCCTGGATACAAATGGCTGCCCTTAACCCCCGCCCCATCGAAGCTTCCCTGAATGCCGAGGACCAAGCTTCCCACTTGATAATCGCATCCGAGCTGACCACCGCCCACGATTCCGCCTCCAGTGTCGGTACCCGCATCGGCCGGGGGGACACTGGTGGGGTCGTAAGTGTGATTCCTCTGCCATCCGTAACCGAGGTTTGCGCCGACGTGGCAGCCTGTCCAACTCCAAACCGGCGGCGGCGCATAGACCGGGGGCCCCTTGATGTTCGGCAGGTCGGCGGCGAAAGCAGCGCCCATCATAGTAGCGACCGCGGAAAAGAATCTGCGCAGGTCTGCGCAGATTCTTTCTTTCAATCGCCGATCATCGGCTTCCCCTCAATCTCACTCCCGGCCGGCCGCCATTGGTGACCTCGACGCCAGGCATTTTTCTGGGCGCGCTCGTCAATCGTTAAACAGCTCCCAACCGTTCTCGCTGCCGAGTCCACGCATAGGATGGCGGGTATCGCCTCTCTTATTTTGCCGGCGAACGTAGGCAATCACCGCCTCCGGCCGCTGCATCTTGACTTTGAGGGCGGCAATCAAGGCATCTTCCGCGTCCACGACAACGTGGCCGGTCTTTCCTTGCACCTTGAAACCGACGGCAAACTGCATCGCGCTCTCCGCCTTGAATGCTCAAAAGATAGCACGTCTTGCTGTCAGAATCGCTTCCCCGCCAGTCCGGCATGACGTTCAGCGCACTGCGTTGCCCATTATGCGCGGCGCGGCCAGAAAGACGCGCGCTCTCGTCTGCAAAAGCTCGCGGCAATTCCGGCGGCAGAGCGCAAGGCTATCGCCACGAAGATTCAGGAAGCTGGCGGCGTCGCGACGAAACCGGCCGTTACCCTCATAGTTACTGAAACCACTCCACCCAAATCCACCCCGCTATATTGGCCATATATTGGACACGCTCAAGCCGAAAACCAGTAATGTATTGATTTGTCTGGCGCTCCATATGGGACTCTAACCCATGTTTTCGCCTCAATAGGGCGCGATCACCGCGTAGGGCGGGACATTGTAGTAGGGCGGTTCCTGCGGAATGAAATAGACGCGGACGGGCAAGAGGGCGTAATCCGCCTCCGGGACATAGGCCAGCGCCCGTATGGAGGGGACCATCGGAATCCCAAAGGGAATGAAGGCGGCGTAGTTCGGATAATGATGCCAATGCGGCCGAAAATACCCAGTATATTGATCCACGTAGCCGCCGGCGAGTGCCGGCGTGGCGACAATCATGGCCGAGACGGCCGCGAAGGCGATCTTCTTCAACATCGCGAAATCCTCACCGGACTTGTTCAAGCTGCCCGCGTCGCCTGAAGATGCGCCTGGGCTGCTGAGGCGACAACATCTCGCGTGGAAATTGTCGCCAACGTGGTTAGCGCCCAAGTTGCTACGGCTCGAACCCCTCGAAGATGACTTGGTCGACCCATTGCATCGCCGCCGCGCAGGATGCCGCGTCGCGCAAGGTCCAGGCGAGGACCGGCATGCGCGCGCGGCAGATGAGCGGCACGGCATGCGGCAGATCGGCGGCCCGCCAGGCGAGGAAATCCGGCGCGATCGAGCCAACGTCTGCGAGCGTGAGAGGCGCGCGCTGCTCTTGGGTGAGCCATTCCGCGTCATCGTAATTCGCTTGCGCGACGAGGCCGAGCGGGCAGGCGATGCCTGCCCGGCATCGGGCTAGAACATCCGGGTCGAAACTCTGTATTGGCCACGGGGCCCGGATAGGCCGCCGCGAGGCTCGCCACCCGCGCGGCAAGGCGCATATCGCCATTGAACCGGCTCTTGATCTCGATGATCAGCGGCACCCGCCCGCCGACCTCGGCGAGGAAGTCCGGCAGCGCGACGATCCTGCCGCCACCCTCGCGATAGGCGAGACGCGTGACTTCGGCTGTGGTGAAACTGAAGATGTCGCCCTTCGCCCGAGTGAGCCCGTCGAGCGCGAAATCGTGGAAGACGACGGCCTCCCCGTCCTTCGTGCATTGGACGTCGCATTCGATCGCGTAATTCTTGGCGATCGCCGCGGCCGCGGCGGCGATGCTGTTCTCAATGATCCCGCGCGCTTCATCATGCAGCCCGCGATGCGCAATCGGCTGCGCCGTAAGCCACGCCGGTGCATTCAAGGTGCGCTCAAACGGCAATCTCGAACAAAGCCTCGACTTCGACCGCGCAATCGAGCGGCAATTCGGCGACCCCGATGGTCGAGCGCGCATGCCGGCCCTTCTCGCCCAGCACCTCGACCATGAAATCCGAGGCGCCGTTCATGACCGCGGCCACCTGCGAAAAGCCGGGTGCAGCATTGATGAACCCGCCAAGCCGAAGACAGCGGCGGATCCGGTCGAGATCGCCGACCGCCGCCTTGGCCTGGGCGAGGATATTGATGGCGCAGCGGCGCGCGGCGGCGCGTCCGGCCTCGATCGATAAGCTGCCGCCGATCTTGCCGATATGGCCGTGATCGAGCTTGCCGTCATCGCCGAGCGGGAGCTGGCCGGAGACGATGAGCCACGGCCCGGACATTGCAAAAGGCACGTAATTGGCAACCGGCGAGGCAGCGATAGGCAGAACGACGCCAAGGGCCTGAAGACGATCTTCTATGGCATTCATGGAAAACTCCATTAGGGATCGAGGTCGCATCCGACGGCGCAAGATCAGCCGAGGGCCGAACGGGGCTCAGGCATGTTGGCCGGCGGGTTCGCCATTCTCGGAGGATCCCGCTATAATCCATTGCCAGTCGCATCGCAGCGCTTTAACACTGCCCCCGCGGTGGGTGCGTGGCGCAGGAGCGTCGAATCTATGGTCGAGTTTCCCGTCGGATCGCGTAGCCTGTTGCGCCGGCCTTCTTTCACGGCGATTGGCGCTGCCGCATCGTTGGCATGCGTCGGCCTCATTTCGTCGCCGCTCCTTGCCGGCGATATAAATCCCGCTGTGACTCCGGCCGGCATTCAAGCTTCGGTCGATGCCATTCCGCTCGCCTCGCATCGCGCGGTCTACGATTTGACGCTGCTGAAGGCGGTGGGATCGAAAAGCCCGACGGAGGCGCGCGGCCGCATTGCCTTCGACTTCAGCGGCTCGCCCTGCGAAGGCTACGTCCAGAATTTCCGGCAACTGACCGAATTGCAGCCGGCCGAAGGGCCGACGCGCGTTTCGGACATGCGTTCGGCGACCTTCGAGGATGGCAGCGGCAAGAGCTTCGCGTTCAAAATGGAGACCAAAGTCGACGACGAACAGTCGGATGAAGTCGACGGCCGGGCTCAACGGGTGCCGGAGGGCGCCGTTTCGGTCGATCTCGTGAAGCCGAAGCAGACGAGGCTGGCGCTCGAGCGCGACGTGATCTTCCCGACCGAACATCTGAAATATATCCTTGCTGCGGCCAAGGCCGGCGAAAAGGCGCTTGAAGTCAAGGTTTATGACGGCTCCGACACGGGCGATAAGATCTACGAGACGACCACTTTCGTCGGGCCCCCGATCGATACGCCGGCCGAGGAGCCGGCCGCGCATATCCCGGCGCTCGAACATATGCGACGCTGGCCGGTTACGATCAGCTATTTCGACTTCGGCAAGAAGGACGAATCGCCGAACTACACTTTGTCCTTCGATCTTTACGAGAACGGCATCTCGCGCGCTCTGCGTCTCGACTATGGCGATTTCGTTCTTGCCGGCCAGATGACGAGTCTCGAACTTCTGCCGACTCCCGCCTGCCCGAAATAGGCCGGCCGCTCAACGTTCCGCGCGGCATAGTTCCCCGGACAAGCCCTCTCGGCTGTTGCCGGGACCGGCATTGAAACTGGCAAGTCGGGCAGGCCCGACCTGGCTGCGGGCGAAAATCCTCGCTCGAGCGCGCCAGCGTGGATTGGCGGCTGCCGAGGTTCCGGCGCAGAGTTTCGCACCGGCCGGGAGCGGCACCCGCCGCTGGAAAGCGCAGAACATCAACCGCTTGCGCCGCCGGTCGCGCAGCGCTGCGCCGCCTCGATGGCCTGCCGCATGGCCCCTTTCATCGATCGGATTTTCCTTTCGTAAATTTCTATCTGCTAGCGGTTACGGCTATGCTCGGACCGCGCGGCTGCGGATGGTCCGCCGCCCCAAAGGGCGGAACAGGTTCACAACATGCAAAAGAGCGTTCTGATCGTCGAAGACAACGAGCTGAACATGAAGCTTTTCAACGACCTTCTAGAAGCGCACGGCTACAAGACGGTGCAGACGAGAAGCGGCGTCGAGGCGGTCGAATTGGCCCGTACGCATAGGCCGCATCTCATTCTCATGGATATTCAGCTTCCCGAAGTCTCCGGGCTGCAAGTCACGCAATGGATCAAGGATGACGAGAACCTGCGTCACATTCCGGTTATCGCCATCACGGCTTTCGCGATGAAGGGCGACGAAGAGAAGATCCGGCAGGGCGGCTGCGAAGCCTATCTGTCGAAACCGATATCGGTCGTCAAGTTTCTCGAGACGGTGCGCAATTATATTGCCGACCAATAGATGTCTTGGGTCAAGCGTGAGGGTGAGTGCGGATGACCGCTCGAATATTGGTTGTCGACGACGTCGTGCCCAATCTGAAATTGCTCGAAGCGCGGCTCACGGCGGAATATTTCGACGTTACGACGGCTACGGACGGCATGGAGGCGCTTGCGGTCTGCGCGCGTGACGATTGCGACATCGTGCTCCTCGACGTGATGATGCCGGGGATGGACGGGTTTGAGGTCTGCCGCAGGCTCAAGAAAAATCCTTTGACGGCGCATATACCGGTCGTGATGGTCACGGCGCTCGATCAGCCGGCCGACCGGCTCAAGGGACTCGAGGTTGGCGCCGACGATTTTCTCACCAAGCCCATCGATGAAGTCGCCCTCATCGCGCGCGTACGTTCGCTGGCCCGCCTCAAAATGGTGCTCGACGAGCTGCGCACGCGCGCCTCGACTTCCGTCAGTCTCGGCATGCCCGATCCGCTCGCCCATGCGCTCGCCGAGGACGGCCTCGGCGGTCGACTTCTCCTCGTCGATGATCGCGCCGCCTCCGCCGATCAGGTCGTGTTTGCACTGCGCGACAAATACTTGGTCGAGGTGGAGAAGGATCCGCAGGAGGCGCTCGTCCAGGCCATAGGCGGCCAATATGACCTGTTCATCGTGAGCCTTGGGCTGCAAGGCTTCGACGCTCTGCGCCTGTGCAGTCAGATCCGGTCGTTCGAGCGCAGCCGGCAATTGCCGATCTTGTGTCTGGCCGAGATCGAAGATCGCTCGCGAGTCCTGCGTGCGCTCGATATCGGGGCCAATGATTTTCTGACTCGGCCGATCGACGCAAACGAGCTCACCGCGCGCATCCGCACCCAATTGCGCCGCAAGCGCTATGCCGACAAGTTGCGCGACAACGTTCAGGCTTCGATCGAACTCGCGGTGCTAGACCCGCTGACGGGGCTGAACAATCGTCGCTATTTCGAAACGCACCTTTCGGCGCTCGTCGGCCAGGCGGCCGATCGCGGCAGGCCGCTGTCCCTGATGATCCTCGACATCGATCATTTCAAGGAGGTCAACGACACCTATGGGCATGAAGCTGGCGACAAAGTCTTGAAAGGCTTTGCCGAACGGGTGCGCAAGGTGATCCGCGTTCCGGATCTCGTCTGTCGGCTGGGCGGCGAGGAGTTCGTCATCGTGATGCCGGATACGCATCTCGACGTCGCTGCCAAAATCGCCGAGCGCGTTCGCGCCGAGGTCGAAAGGGATCGATTCGCCGTCGCCGAGGACGGATCGCGGATCGCGATCACCGTCTCGATCGGTCTCGCCGAGCGCGGCCATGACGCCCAGCCGGCCGGACTTTTCCGGCGCGCCGACCGGGCGCTCTACCGATCGAAGAACAGCGGCCGCAACCGCGTTTCGGCGGCTGCCGCCTGACGGGCTCAGAGCGGGCCGGTTCTTTGCTCGATGAGCCCGTTTAGGTAAATAAAAGGTCGCCGGCGGCGGCATGAATTAAGCAGTTTTCTTTTCAATGGCATCGCGCTAACGTCCTTGAGCGGCGGCGGGATGCGCAATCGGCGGAGCAGGGCCTTCGGGGGGTGCCGAGGCAAGGATTCCTATCTTCAATTTCAATGAGATACCCTGCGGAGTGCTCAGGTCCGCCGCATCTCCTGGGTCCGTAGGGTCGGCCGGCGCGCAAGTGGTTAGGAGTGGCCTCCTCGAGACACCGCTTGCCGCCGGCCACCTTTTCTTTTCTGGGACGTCCGCAAAAGGTGATGGCGTCGCGCCCGCGAGTGGCGCCACGGGCGGAGAGTTTGCTTTAAGTTGATAGCCTAGAGCATCGGACACTCAAGTGACTCCATATCCGGCGGCAGCGAAGTAGTTTCTGCATTCGGCAGGCTCGAACAGGTCGCAGAT
>DATFNQ010000021.1:0-3769 GCA_035266305.1 Methylovirgula sp. | reverse complement strand
GGACTACGGCACGCTTGGCCTTTCGCCCGAAGATCTGGCGACGCACATCGCCTATGACATAGGCGCGGCGGCGATCACCCGGCGGCTTGCGGCGCGGTTTGGCGCGCCAGCGGTCCTGACGCGGTTTTCGCGCCTGCTCATCGACGTCAATCGCGGCGCCGACGATCCGACGTTGGTGATGCGGCTTTCCGATAGCCGGATCATTCCCGGCAATGCGCGGATCGATGCGGCGGAGATCGATCGGCGCCGCAGGCTCTATTGGCGGCCTTATCGGGATGCGATCGCGGCCCAGATCTCCGCCATGCTGGCGGTAGGACCGCCGCCGGCCGCGGTCGGCATCCATACGTTCACGCCGGTTTGGAAGGGGGCTCCGCGCCCCTGGCAGATCGGCATCCTATGGGACGGCGATCCGCGCTTTGCCTCGCCCCTGATCGCGGCGCTCGCTGCCCAGGGCCTCGATGTCGGCGACAACGAGCCCTATGCGGGCGCGCTGCCCGGCGATACGCTCGATGCCGAGATCACGCGCCGCGGGCTTGCCGGGCTTCTCATCGAAATCCGCCAGGATCTCGTCGCGGAGCCCGCCCAAGCGCTCCATTGGGCCGACTGCTTGGCGGATGTCATAAAGCCGATTCTCGATCGCCTTAACGTGCATCAGGTCGATCTGCCGCTGGCTGCAGCGGCGCGCGGCGCATGCGATCGATCTTAGGATTGCGGGGATTTCGAGGGGGCAATGCTTGACCTTGCCGGCTTGAGACCGCATCCGGTCGGCGCGCGCCCAGACGGCAAGCGCCATCTGCGCCCTTTGAATGCGCGTGCCGACGAGGCCGGAATACGACGCGTTCCAAGCCGCGCCTTGCGCAAGGGAAGCAATCGATTCGAATAAAGGATGCGGAAATGACGGTACATGTGGCCAAAACCGGTATCGCAGGCCAGGAACTCAAGCAGTTCGTGGAGCGGATCGAAAGGCTCGAGGAAGAAAAGAAGGCCATTGCCGACGATATCCGCGACGTCTATGCGGAAATGAAGGGCCGCGGCTTCGACACAAAGGCCGTGCGGCAGATCGTCAGGATTCGCAGGCAGGATCACGCCGAGCGCAAGGAGAGGGAAGCGATTCTCGATCCTTACATGCAGGCGCTGAACATGAGCTGAGGGCCTCTGGCACGCCGGGATTGATCCAATCAAGGCATTATTGATACGAGTCTTAAGGCGCCTCGCCGAGTTGTTCAATTTCGTCGATGATTGCAGTAAGCAACGGCGAGAGGCTTTCGTGGACCGTGCGCCAGACAAATTCTTCGGCAACATTGTCGTAATCGTGCCGATAGACGTTTCCAACGTCCATGATTGCCCGCCAAGGCAACTTTGGGTAGCGGTCGTATAGAGCGGGTGGAAGCCGCCGCGCGGCTTCGGAGACGATCCCGAGCGCGCGCGACTGCATAGAAGGTTCGCCGGTCCTCTCTGAAGTCAGCTAAGGATAGGCCGACCACGAATTCTTGAGCGAGAAGCGCATTATCACGAATATCGAACAGCGCCAAGCGCGCCCGGTTAGAAAGCATAAAGAGCTTCTTGCTCGGCAGTTGGCCGAACACGCGCCTTCAGCTTGTCGCGGTTTGCGACCTCGACGCGGACCCGGAACAGGTCGGCGAGAAATTGCGTAATTGCTACGTATTCAAAGAGGTCGACGGGGGCATCCGGGGCGATCTCGATCATGATATCAATATCGCTGTCGGCGCGGTTGTCGCCGCGCGCGCGCGAGCCGAACAGGGCGGCATGCGTCACGCCGCGGGCACGCAGCGCTGCCTCGTTCTCTTTCAATGTGGCGACGATGTCCTGGCTATTCATGTCGTCCTTATAGCACGACAGCCCGGATTGTCAGATACCGATCCAATCGGGCCAAGGCCCCGGCGCTGCGCTGATGCCAATATTTGATGCCCTCCGATTGTTCCACCTCAATGAAATGAGCAGGCTCCTGCTCCTAATCCTAATAAATTTGCGAACTTTGCCCTATCTAAGAGGCAACTGCCGGCCTTCACCTCATGGCCGAATTCATCTCGTCGAGGATCACGATGGTGCGCGCCGACATCCTTTTCTCGCCCTTCCGTCTGGGCGATCTCGAACTCAGGAACCGGATCGTCATGGCGCCCTTGACGCGCAACCGCGCGACCAGGGGAACCGACGCGCCGAACGAGCTCAATGCCGAATATTATCGCCAACGCGCCTGCGCCGGACTGATCATCAGCGAAGCCACGCAGATCTCGAGACAAGGGCAGGGCTATATCTGGACGCCGGGCATCTATTCCGAGGCGCAAGTCGAGGGTTGGAAGAAGGTGACGTGCGCCGTGCATGACGCCGACGGCGAGATCTTCATCCAGCTTTGGCATGTCGGCCGCGTCTCGCATGTGTCCTTGCAGCCGAGCGGCGCCGCGCCGGTCGCGCCCTCCGCGATCCGGGCCAAAACCAAAACGTTTATCGAAAGCGGCTTCGTCGAAGTGTCGGAGCCCCGCGCGCTGACGATCGAGGAAATCGGCGGCGTCGTGCGCGATTACGCCACCGCCGCCGAGAATGCCAAAAAAGCAGGCTTCGACGGCATCGAGATCCATGCCGCCAACGGCTATCTCATCGATCAGTTCCTGAAGGATGGCGCCAACAAGCGCACCGACGCCTATGGCGGCTCGCTCGAGAACCGCGCGCGTTTCGCGCTCGAAGTCACGGATGCCATCCTGCGCGTTTGGGATCGGCGCCGCGTCGGGATCAGGCTCGCGCCCGTCACCCCGGCCAATGATGTGTCGGACAGCGATCCGGCCAGGATCTTCCTCTATCTCGCCGAGGCGCTGAGCGCGCGCGGGCTTGCCTATATCCATGTCATCGAAGGCGCGACGGGCGGGGCGCGCGACTTTGCGCCGTTCGATTATCTCGCGCTCCGCAAGGCTTTCGCCGGTGCCTATATCGCCAACAATGGATATACGCGCGAACTCGCGATCGAGGCCTTGACGGAAGGGCGCGCCGACCTCATCGCCTTCGGCAAGCTCTTCATCTCCAATCCCGACCTGGTCGAAAGATTCCGCCTCAACGCGCCGCTCAATCCTTACGATCAGGCGACCTTCTACGGCGGCGGCGCAAAGGGTTATACGGATTATCCGAGCTTGGCGCATGAGGCCATGGAGTCGGCCGGTCGCGAAGGCGCCGGCGCCGGGTGAGAGCCTCGTCGAACAAGCTTCGCGAACGGACTCGACGCGCGCGCCGTCCCGTTTCGACACGCCGCTCACGGCTTCGCTAAGATGGCGTTAACCATGTTTGCCTAACCCTCGCTGAACGTGGCCGAAGTCAGCCGCGCTGAGCGAGGCGCGCGTGCCGGTCCGCAGCAAAGACCGCCTCGGTCATAACGACTTCGGCGGCTGCGATCCTTATCGCCGCCGCGAGCGTGTCCGCCTGGGCGCAGACCCCGGCAGATCCTGGATCGCCTCCCCCAAACGCGCAGGCGCCGGAGCAGACGGACCGCCGGCGCCTGGCGAGCAGATGCTCGACCAGCAGGGATTGGGTTTGCGCGGGACCAACCAACCTTCTCTGCAGGCCGGAACTTTGCCGGAGGCGCAGGATCAGACGCCGGCCAATGTGAACCCGATCGCCGCGCCGGAACCAGAATATGGCCTGCCGGCTCCGGTCACCGACACGTCCGATTTCGTCAACTACGGCAGGCCGAAGCCGAAAAAGCCAAAACTCTACCAATTGCCCAAGTTGAGGCAGCCGGGCTTCCCGCCGCTGCCGCCGCTCA
>DATFNQ010000020.1:0-13843 GCA_035266305.1 Methylovirgula sp. | reverse complement strand
CTCAGGATCGCCGTTGATGTTCGGCCCTCGCTCAGCATAGTAGAAGTTGAACGCCAACTCATTCCAGGCGTCCGCGTCGCGCCGGGCCTGCTCCTTCTGCGCGTGCAGGCGCTCGGCGATGGTGACGCCCCCGACTGCAAGCGCGTTGATCGCGACCACCGCCGCCGCAGCGATGAGCCAGCGGCGCCGCACGCGGGCTTTGCCGATCGGGTCCGGCTTGGGATAGCCCTTGGCCCGCAGCAGCGCGCGCAACGCGCTTTTCTGCGCGTTCCAGCCTCCCGCAGGACCGACGGGAACGGGCTCATGTTGCGCGGTGAAGTAGATGAAGCGGGCGTTTCCGAGGCGTTCAGGCAAGGGTCGCGGAAAGACGCTGCCGAGCGTCTCGCGGAACCGCGTCCATTCCGCCTCGCGCTCTTTTTCGCTGACGCGGAGCAAGGACGGGTGCGCCCAGAGGACAAGCTTGTCGGGCGGGAGCGACTCGATCAGATGTGAGATTTCCCAGCGCAGCCCCTCGGTCGTGCCGGTCGCCCAGACCACGAGCTCGGCGACTTTGACGATGTCGGCGACTTTTTCCTTCCAGCGTTCATAGGTGACATAGAAGCGCGCCGCGCCAAGCGCCGGCAGTGCTTCGCCAGGGCGGCCGATGGCGCTCACCGGGCCGCATCGGCGCAATTCCTTGGTCAACACCTGTTCGGAATTGGCGAGCGGAACCAAGCCGAGAAGGCGCTCGATCAGCGAGGGAGCCGCGAGCTGCGCGTCGAGCGCGAAGGAGCGTAGGTAGAGAACGGGATGGCGGCTGTCGGGCCGTTGCAACTCCTCATCGGCGCTGCGGGCGCGCGCCTGCCACATCCGCCGCATGAACAAGTTGCGCAGCCGCGCAAGGACCGCAATGGCAAAGATGATCCAAAGGACGCCCAGGATGGGCACGTTGGGCAGGACGAAATCGCCGACGATGATGGCCCCGGTGATGATGATGACATAGCCCACGAAGGCGAGCGCGGCTTTGAGAAAGTGGTCCGGCGGCGCTTCGACCCCGGTATCGCGCAGCGACGCGAGCAACCACTCGCGCCAATTGGATTGATCGAGAGTCTGCGGACGGGCTGTAGCCGCCACGAGGATCGATCTCGGTTGCGGCAGCAACAGATAGACGAAGCCGATCAGGAATGTGATCAGATAGAATGCAAGGAACGATATGTAACTTTGGTTTACCGAATAATTCCAGACCCGAGCCTCGAAATAGGCGTCGTAGATCACGAATGCCTCGCTGAGCGCGCCGATCGCGCAAAGGATGGCGCAGGTCCCGCGCGCCTTGCGAAAAATGATCCCGAGCCCCGCGCCGATGGCGGCGAGGGCGAGCAGAATGATGCTGATGTCGGTAACCGCGATCCGACCGTAGTTGTCGCTGAATGAGCCGAGCTCGACGATCGCTCCGAAGAGGGCGTAGAGGGCGAAGAAGAGACGATAGCAGCCGACGAGAAGGAGAAGGCCGCCAACGGCGACGCGCAATAAGTCACGCGGGTTCGAGGTCCAGGGCGGCCTTTGCATTCTGGATTCGCTCAGTGTTCCAATCCGAACAGCAGCTATATTATGATCCCCGTCCTGTGCGCAATTCAGTGAACCGAGCGGGTCGGCGCCCGGCGCCCGAGAGGCGCTCGCCGGACGGCGAATCCTACATCTCCTCCTTCACGCCGGCCTTCAGGTTCGGCCTGCGATCGCGCCGCGGAAGTCCAAGATCTTGTCCAAGGCGCTGAACGGCAGGAAGAGGAGCACGAGCAGAAGGCGCACCCCGAACGCAATAGCGACGCTGAGCGCGCCCATGATGCCTCTCCGCCGATCCGCTTGCCCGTTAACCGCCGATGATGGTCGGCGTTCCCGGTTGCAGCACCCGCTTCGTGAACTTAGCCGCGATCTCGAGAGTTAAGGGGTCGGGATGAGGTCGAAAGCTTCAACTTGAAGCAACTCTCCCTGGGAGCACCACAATGGCGCGACATGAATCCAAGGCGCAGAAGAAAACGGTCGGCCGGGTCATGCACGAATTCAAGCATGGCGAACTGCCGCGCAGCCGCGGCGGCAAGGTGAAAAGTCGGAAGCAGGCGATCGCCATCGCCTTACATGAGGCCGGCGCCTCGAAATACGAAAGCCCAAAGAAGAACCGAGCGAACCTGCGCAAGACCAAGGCCAAGGACCGCCGCGGCGAGACTGGCCAAGCGCGGAGCGAAGGCAGGAAAAGCGCCAGCTCCAGGAAGAGCGCAAGCCGGAGAAGCACGAGCCGGAAGACTCCAAGCCGGAAGAGCACGGCCAGGAAGAGTACGAATCGGAGGAGCACGGCCAAGAAGAGCACCAGCAGGAAGAACCGCGCCTAACCTTAGGACCCGTCGCGCTGGAACATCGATTCCGGCTGGAATGATCAGAGAAGATCTTCGATCCAAATCGGAAGGGTTCGGATACGCTGCTCCCGTGGCAGACGGTATTGGCGATGCGGGCGCTTCGGCCGGAAACTGATCGGACATGGGCGCGACTATTCCGCGATCCTTCCGAAAGCGCCGCAATCGCTTTTTGAAGCAGCGCCGCCGGCTCCGTTTGAGTCGACATGCGGCGGCAAAGACCCCACATTGCCCTTAGCGATTCGTCTTTCGTTCTTCCGGAGACCCAGGATTGGGCGATCCCCTCGGTAATCAAGGCTTCGGCTCCGATGCGCCGGGCATGCGCCCGGGCGGGATCGCGGCGCGGGCGAGCGGCGCGGCGCAGCTGCGCTATCTCGACGGCCTCAATGCGGCCCAGCGCGCCGCGGTCGAAGCCCTCGACGGCCCGCTCCTCGTGCTCGCCGGCGCCGGCACCGGCAAGACGCGGGTGCTCACGACCCGCATCGCCCATATTCTCGCGACGGGCCGCGCCTTCCCTAGCCAGATCCTCGCCGTCACCTTCACCAACAAGGCGGCGCGGGAGATGAAGGAGCGGGTCGGCCTGCTCGCCGGCATCGTCGCCGAAGGCATGCCCTGGCTCGGCACGTTCCATGCCATCTCGACCAAGATCCTGCGCCGCCACGCCGAGCTCGTCGGGCTCAAATCCTCCTTCACGATCATCGACACCGACGATCAGATCCGCCTTTTGAAGCAGGTTCTGCGCGCCGAGAACATCGACGACAAACGCTGGCCGGCGCGCGCGCTCGCCTATCAGATCGACGCCTGGAAGAACCGCGGCCTCGATCCGGCGCATGTGCCGGCGGGCGAGGCCGCCGGCTTCGCCGAGGGCAAGGGGGTAAAGCTCTACAAGCTCTACCAGGAGCGGCTGAAGGTCTTGAACGCCGCCGATTTCGGTGACCTTCTGCTCGAGACCTTGCGGCTGCTCAGAGAGAACCCCGATGTCCTGAAGCTCTATCAGGATCGCTTCCGCTTCATGCTCGTCGACGAATATCAGGACACGAACACCGTCCAATATTTGTGGCTGAAGCTTCTGGCGCAAGGGCGCGGCAATATCTGCTGTGTGGGCGATGACGATCAGTCGATCTATGGCTGGCGCGGCGCCGACGTCGACAATATCCTGCGTTTCGAGGCGGACTTTCCCGGCGCGAAGATCATCCGCCTCGAGCAGAACTATCGCTCGACCAGTCATATCCTCGATGTCGCCGGGGGCCTCATCGCGCAGAACCAGAGCCGCCTCGGCAAGACGCTCTTCACCGACGGAGAAGCGGGCGAGATGCCCACTGTCGCCGGCGTCTGGGACTCGGAGGAGGAAGCCCGCGTCGTCGGCGACGAGATCGAATCCCTGCAGCGCAAAGGCGAACGACTCGAAGACATCGCCATCCTGGTTCGCGCCTCTTTCCAGATGCGCGAGTTCGAGGAGCGGTTCATCACCTTGGGCCTGCCGTATCGGGTCATCGGCGGCCCGCGCTTCTACGAGCGCGCCGAAATCCGCGATGCGCTCGCCTATCTGCGCTGCGTCGCTCAGCCGGACGACGACCTCGCCTTCGAGCGGATCTACAACGTGCCGAGGCGCGGGCTCGGCGATGCGACCTTGCAGCTTCTTCACGATCATGCGCGGCGCGAACGCATCAGCTTGATGCAGTCGGCGCGGATCATGGTCGAGACCGAGGAACTGAAGCCGAAGCAGCGGCAGGTGCTGCGCGATCTCCTCGCCGAC
The DNA here is from genome assembly GCA_035266305.1 of Methylovirgula sp. Taxonomy (GTDB): domain Bacteria; phylum Pseudomonadota; class Alphaproteobacteria; order Rhizobiales; family Beijerinckiaceae; genus Methylovirgula. The sequence continues at coordinate 9,703 of DATFNQ010000020.1, read as the reverse complement.
TTTTCGCGCTGGGCGGCGCTGATCGACTCGAGGCCGCAGGGCGAGGTCGCCGAGATCATCCTCGAGGAATCCGGCTATACCGACATGTGGCGCAAGGACCGCACCGCGGATGCGGCGGGCCGGCTTGAAAACTTGAAGGAACTCGTCCGCGCGATGGACGAATTTCCCGATCTCGCAGGCTTCCTCGAACATGTCGCGCTGGTGATGGATGCGGACAATCAGGATTCCGAGGAGCGGGTCTCGATCATGACGCTGCATGCGGCGAAGGGCCTCGAATTCGAGACGGTGTTCCTGCCGGGTTGGGAAGAGGGCCTCTTTCCGCATCAGCGCGCGCTCGACGAATCGGGCCGCGCCGGACTCGAAGAGGAACGGCGCCTCGCCTATGTCGGGCTGACCCGCGCCAAACGCCGGGCGAAGATCTATTTCGCCACGAACCGCCGCATCCGCGGCCTGTGGCAGACGACGCTGCCCTCGCGTTTTCTCGACGAACTGCCGGCGGCGCATGTCGAGGTGGTCGATACGGCCTCTGGCCGCGCCTATGGGAATTACGCGCAGTCGCGCTTCGCGAACATGGACATGTATCGCTCGTCCTATGCGACGCCCGGCTGGCAGCGGGCGCAGCGCCGCAGCGAAGAGCAGCGCGAGAGCCAGGGCGGAAAGGGCGGCGCCAGCGGCTGGCGCGAGACCGCGTCGCGGCGCGGACCCTTGATGATCGAAGGCGAACTCGTCGCCAAATCCTCGGTCGGCTCGTCGTTTGCCAAAGGCGCGCGGGTGTTCCACACAAAATTCGGCACCGGAACGGTCGCCGCCGTCGACGGCAACAAGCTGACCGTCGATTTTGACAAGGCTGGGCGCAAGATGGTGCTGGAGAGCTTTGTGCAGGCGGGATGAGGGACGAGAAATGGCCGAACCGCGATTGCAGCGCATGACGCCCGAGGAATTCGAGACTTGGCATCAAAACCAAGTCGAACGTTATGAATTCGTCGACGGCAAGCCCAAGCTCAAATTCGAGACGTGGGACGGTGCGCGCATGATGGTCGGCGCGACCCAGGCCCATATCCTGGTCGCCGGCAATCTATTCGTGGCTCTGCGACAAAAGCTGAAAGGACGCGCCTGCCGCGTCTTCGCTGCCGACGGCAAGATCGCGACCCCGAAGGGGAATTATCGTTATCCTGACGTCGCGGTCGATTGCGGCCAATTCGAACCTTCTGCCACTTTCTTGAAAGAGCCGCGTCTCGTTGGTGAAGTTCTCTCTAAAGGCACGCATTGGATCGATACGACACGCAAGCTCGAGGAATATAAGACCGTTTCTCCCATGCAGCACATTCTGTTCGTCGCCCAAGACGAATATCGCGCGCAGCTGTGGACGCGCGGCGGCGATTGGCAGCTGCAAGAGTTCGAGGGCGCCGACTCCGTAATCGTGCTCTCGCATTTTGGGATCGAATTGCGATTTGCCGAGATCTACGAGGGCATCGATATCGGGGCGTGAAGCCTCGCAGCTGTGCTCGCATCGTGAGGGGGCCGCGCGGCCGAAAGACTGAGCTTCACATGAGCCATTACGTCGCTGTCGTGGAAGAGGAAGAGGACAAAGCCGTCGGCGTCTGGTTTCCCGATTTGCCGGGCTGCATCTCGGCCGGCGACACGCTCGACGAGGCCATGACCAATGCTGCTGAAGCCTTGGAGCTTTGGGCGGAAGCCATGGTCGAGAGCGGCCAGAAAATCCCGCCGCCGCGCAGCCTGACGGAACTCAGGAAGGATCCGGAGGTCGCCGAGGACTTGCGGCGATTCATGGTGGCGCTCATTCCTTTCCCTGCCGATTTACAGCACGCTGCAGAATGACACTGGCTGCTTCAAGTAATTTTGCACTACCACGTCAAAAACCGTGCCTCATGCTTACCAGCAGCCGCGAAATTAAAGCGCGCCTCGAACGGGAGGGATGGGTTCTTGTGCGTGTGAAGGGATCGCATCACCATTTTCGCAATCCAACCACGGGCAAAATGGTCGTTCTTCCGCACCCGAAGAAAGACATAGCCATTGGAACGGTACGCGATATTTATCGCGCCGCCGGGTGGGCCAAGGATTGATCAGGCAGCCGCCTGTTCATCACCGGGCGCCGGTACGGCGATCACCAAGACCGCATCCGCAAAACTTTCTGCCCATTGCGGATCGCGCTTCAATTCCGAAAGATCGCGCGGCGCGGGGATCTTCTGCCCATCCTCCATCATCGCCTCGGTCCACAGCGTAATCGCCTCTGCCGCATTGGCAAAAAGATCGTCGATGTCATCCGCCGCAGAAAAACAACCTGGCGCATCCGGAAAAGTCACGCCATAGGCGCTGGCGGGATCTTTGTGAACGATGGCGATATAGGGCTTCATCATTTCCCAATTGCGATCGGGATTGCGCGCTCCCCTCTACACCTAGAGCGCGCTTGGCAAAAGTGAACTTCGCCGTCCGCGACTCTATTCCCGCCCCGCTCGCTCAGGCCGCCTCGCTTGACCCATCCTTGAGCTTTCCGAGGATGAGGCGGACGGCGTCGGCAACATCGGCAAGCGCCTTCTCGCAGGTCTCGTAAGCTTCGGAGGCCGCGGCCCAACTCTTCGTTTCGAGCGATGCCACGAGCAGCCGCGCTTGCTCCTGCGCCTTCCTTGCGGCGCGCTCGAGCCTGCTGACGAGCGCGCCTTCCCGTTGGCGCAGCACCGGATAGCGGTCAAGACAAGCCGCGAGCCTCTCGCGATCGAGCGCGCTCGGTAAATTCATCGGACTCTCTGCCCCGATGAGCATGGCGGCGAGGTGGCGCTTGACGATCGCTGCCTCCGCCGGAAGCCGCGCGATATCGGCACCGGGATAGCCGCTCGTATCCTCGTCCCAGGAACCCTGCGCCAGCTTTTCGCAGCCGACGAGCCGCGTGTTGATCGCGCCGATCTCGGTTTCGGTCTTGCCGATCTTTGCCGCGATCCTTACCGTGCTCTCGGCGATTTCAGAGGTCGCGGCACGCTGATTTTCGAGCAGATCGGCGAGATGGCGGGCACGCTGCGCGACATCGACCATCGCATCGCCGGTCGAGATGACCCGCTCAACGACTTGGTTGACGATGCCGCTGCCGTCGCCCACGGCCTTGTGGCTGTCGACGACGGCGCTTTCGATCTGCGCCATTTCGGAGGCGAAGGTGCCGAGCCGCTTGCGGATCTCCTCGGTGACCTTGCCGGTCTGCCCGGACAGGGCCTTGACTTCGCCGGCGACGACCGCGAAGCCGCGACCCATGTTGCCGGCGCGCGCCGCTTCGATCGTCGCGTTGAGCGCGAGGAGATTGGTCTGCCGCGCGATCGCCTCGATCGCGCCAGCCATGCCGCGGATCTGATCCGATGTTGCTTCGAGCACGGCGAGACGCTCGCCGATATAGCTGACGCGGCTGTCGATCACGGTCATGGCGCTCGTCGCGGCGCGGCTGTCGGCGACGCAATTTTCCAGCGTATGGCGGGTGCGGTCGGCGCCTACGGCGCTTTCGACGGAATTTCCTGCCAGCGCATTGATCGAGGTCGCCAATTCTTCCACGGCGCCGGAAATGGCTTTCGCCGAATGCGTCATTTCATGAATGTCGTGCGAGATCCACCCGACATTGACGGCGCTTTCGGAAGCTTCCGCGGACAGAGTCGCGACGAGCGCGAGATCGTCGAGAATGCGCGTTTCGATCGACCGGACGAGGGTTGCGAGAGCCCGGCCGAAGCGCCCGACCGGGATCGCCGACGCCGAATGCGTCGCGAAATCCTCGATGATTTCGGCGAAACGCCCTTCGACGGCCTCCTCGCTCTCGCCCGGCGCAGTGGCAGCCGGGTTCCGGCGGAGCAGCTGAAACATCAGTTCTCCCTTTAATGTTCCTGGCTGGCGCGGCGAGCGCCCGAATTGGTAAGCGAAAAATTAAGCCGCCGGGTTCTGCACCACTTTGGACCCGACAAAGTCAAATTTCCGTAACTATGCGGTCGGCTCTGCAAGTCCGGGGCGCCCGAAGCGCCTTGTGCGATGCCCCACGCCGGCCCCCGCGCGAGCTTTCGCGCGCTCAGCGCCAGCGCCGGGCCGGCTTTGATTGCCGTTCGTCTCGCCGCATGCTACCCGCTGCCATGCTCGAGGGTCTTCCGCCGAACGATGCATCCTACCTCATGCGTCTGCGCTGCGACGCTGCGACAGCGCTCCGGGTCGCCGCCATCGTGGTCGAGAGTCTCGATCCGGCTGATGCGGCCGCGGCAGCCTTCGAAGAAGAGGTCAATAGTCCGGATGCGGGGCCATGGATCGTCGAGGCCTATTTCGGCTCGGCGCCGGATGAAGGGCAAGTGCGCGCGCTGGTCGCCGCGGCGGCCGGCCACCAGACGGCGAAGGCGGTGCGTTTCGGCCGCGTCGAAGCTCGCGACTGGGTGACTCATTCCCTCGAAGGGCTTGCGCCCGTGCGTGTCGGGCGGTTTCTTGTTCACGGCGCGCATGACCGCGCCGCGGCACGCGCGCATGACATCCGCATCGAGATCGAAGCGGCGCTGGCTTTCGGCACGGGCCATCATGGATCGACCCGCGCCTGTCTCGCCTTCATCGATCGCATCGCCAGACGACGGCGCCCGCGCGCTGTTCTTGACGTTGGCACCGGCACCGGGGTGCTCGCCATTGCGGCCGCAAGACTATTTCACATGCAAGTGAGGGCTGGCGATATTGATCCGATCGCGGTTGCGACGGCAAAGGCCAACGCGCAACGCAATCGCGCAGCTACCTTTGTGCGCCCGGTCCAGGCGCGCGGCATCAACCATCGCGCGCTGCAAGGCGGCGCGCCCTATGATCTCGTCATCGCGAATATTCTCGCGGCTCCCTTGCGAAAGCTCGCGCCGGCGCTCGCCCAAGTCTTGGCGCCGGGCGGCGAGATCATCCTGTCCGGGCTTCTCGCCCGCGACGTTCGAGGCGTGGTCAGCGCCTATCGCATGCAGAACATCGCGCTCGTCGGCCGGCTCGACATCGACGGCTGGGCGACGCTGCTCATGCGGCGGCCCATCCCCTCTCCCCGTAAGCGCAGTGAAACGGGGAGAGGGTTAGGGTGAGGGGCAAGGAGATTTGGCTGAGATATTCGCCAGCCGCCAGAATCGAGACCTTGAAGCCACTCACCCGGCCCCTCACCTCACCTCTCCCCGCAAGCGGGGAGAGGGGCGGCCCAGATTGCGCGGCTCCTCGCCTTCTGCTTTGAGGTTCGGATCGTTAAGGACGGCAGGATGAGTTCGGATCAGATTGTCATCGTCGGAGCGGGCCACGGCGGCGTGCAGCTTGCCGCCTCGCTGCGCGAGGAAGGATTCGCCGAAAAAATCATTCTTCTCGGTGACGAGAAGGATCTTCCCTATCAGCGGCCGCCGCTCTCGAAGGCATTTTTGAAACGTGCCACGGCGGAGGACGGCGTCCTCCTGCGCGGGCATGGTTTCTATCCGCAGAACAAGATCGCTCTCGTGCTCGGCGAGCGGGCAATCGAGATCGACCGCGCCCAGCGCCGCTTGCGTCTCGCCTCTGGAGCGAGACTGGAATTTTCCAAGCTGGTGCTCGCGACGGGCGGCATTCAACGGCCGCTGCCGATCGAAGGCGCAACACTCGATGGCGTTCTGTCGCTGCGCACGCTCGCCGAAGCGCGCGTGTTGCGCGAAAGGCTCGAGGCGTCACAGAACATCGTCGTCATCGGCGCCGGCTTCATCGGGCTCGAATTCGCGGCGACCGCCGCGGCGCAAGGCAGAAAGGTCGATGTCGTCGAGCTCGCGGACCGGCCGATGGCGCGCGCGGTCACGGCCGAGACCTCGGCCTTTTTTACGGCCGCCCATAAGGCGCTCGGCGTCACGCTGAATTTTCGGACGAGCGTTACGGCAATCAGAGGCAGTGCGGGCAAGGTCAGCGAGGTCGTGCTGACCGACGGACGCGTGCTTCCGGCCGACCTCGTTCTTGTCGGTATCGGGCTCAAGCCGAGCGATGAGCTCGCGCTCGCCGCCGGGATCGATTGCCCGAACGGGATCAAGGTCGACGAGCGGCTCGCGACGAGCGATGGGAATATCTTCGCGATCGGCGACTCGGTCTTTCATTACAACACGCATGGCGGCGCCGAGCTGCGGCTCGAATCGGTCCAGAACGCGACGGATCAGGCCCGCACGCTCGCCAAGCTTCTCGTCGGCAAGCCGGCGCGCTACGACGCGGTACCCTGGTTCTGGAGCGACCAGGCCGATTTGAAGCTGCAGATCGCCGGCTTTCTCGACGAGAGCGACAAAATCGTGCTGCGCGGGTCGTATGAGGAGCGCGCCTATTCGCTCTTCGGCTTCAAAGCGGGCAAGTTGACCGGCGTCGAATCCGTCAACAAGGCGGGCGATCACATGCTCGCCCGTCGGCTGCTCGGCGAATCGATCCCGATCACGCCTGCGCTCGTCGCCGATCCGTCTTCCGATCTCAAGGCGCTGCTGCGCGGTGCGCGGTAAACCCCCTCTCCCCGCAGGCGGGGAGAGGGGCGGCATCATTCATGCCGCGCCAAAACCTCTCGCACGGCTTTGACAAGCTCTGCTTCCGGCACGCAGAATTGCGCCTTGGTGCGCAGGTCGAGATAATCGGCGCGGTCCTTGGTGGAAGCCGCAAGCTTGGCGCCGAGCACGAGATCGCGGATGGCGACCTCGCCCTTGGCGCGCTCGTTCGAGCCTTGGATGACGGCGCAGATCGCGCCGCGCTTATCCGCATATTTCAACTGCGCGTTCATGCCGGAGGAGCCGAGATAGAGTTCGGCGGCGATGCCGTCGCTGCGCAGTTGCGCGACGAAGCTCTGGTAGCGGGCCATCTCGCTTTGATCGAGGACCAACACGATGACAGGGCCGCGCTGCGCGCGCGTGCTGACGATGGGCGAATTGATGGCTTTCAACGCCGCATAGAGGCGCGAGACGCCGATCGAAAAGCCTGTCGCGGGCACGTCCTCGTCGCGAAAGCGGCCAATCAATCCATCATAACGCCCGCCACCGCCAACCGAGCCGAAGCGCACTGCGTTGCCGTCATCGCCGCGTATTACGAAGGTGAGATCGGCCTCAAACACTGGGCCGGTGTAGTATTCGAGGCCACGGACGACGGTACGGTCTACTCGTATCCGTGTCTCGTCGTAGCCAGCCGCGCATGCTAATCGTGCAATCTCACGCAATTCGGCGACACCTTCTTTACCCACTGTCCCAAGCTCAACTTTTTCTTCGAGCCACTTCAGGCGCTCCTCATTCATGTCGCTCGACGAGCCCGTGAAGGTCGGCCATTCTGGTACATAACCGTGTATCGCGTGAGCAGCGAAGCCCAAGAACCGCATGATGCTGTCAATCTGCGATGGGTCGAGATCAGCGCCCTTTGTGAAATCTCCGCTCTCGTCCTTACGACCTCGACCGAGCAGGAGTATGACACCATGAGGCCCAAGCCGGTCGAACTTGTCGATCGCGCGCAGGACCTTCAGTCTGCGACCGGCATTCTCCTCGCCGCCAAGCCCGATCGTTTCCATCACACCATCGAGCACCTTTCGGCTGTTGACCTTGATCACGTAATCGCCGCGCTTGATGCCGAGCCGCTCCAGCGTATCCGCCGCCATCATGCACATCTCGGCGTCGGCGGCGATTGACTTTGCGCCCACCGTGTCCGCATCGAACTGCATGAACTGGCGATACCGCCCCGGCCCCGGCTTCTCGTTGCGGAAGACAATGCCGACGCGATAGCTGCGATACGGTTTCGGCAGACGGTCGAAGTTTTCCGCGACATAGCGGGCGAGCGGCGCGGTCAGATCATAGCGCAGCGAGAGCCATTGCTCGTCGTCGTCCTGGAACGAGAAGACGCCCTCGTTCGGCCGGTCCTGATCCGGCAGGAACTTGCCCAGCGCCTCGGTATATTCGATGAGCGGCGTCTCGACGGCATCGAATCCATAGAGCTCATAGGATTCCTTGATTTCGGCGAGCATTTTCTCGGTCGCGGCAATGTCGGCCGGGCCGAGATCGGCGAAACCGCGCGGCAGCTTGGGGATCGCCCTTTCCTTCGGATCGTTCATCAAAAGTCCCTTTGGCCCGCTTCTACGGTCGGGACTCAAAAGGGGCAAGCCCCGGCGCCGCCCAATTCGCCACCGATATGCCCATCCGGCAGCGACGCAACATACGACGTCTGGGACTTGGTGAATCAGATCCCCGCGTACCACTCGTAGCCGAGATCTTCCCAATAGCCGCCTTTGCCTGCGCCGAATTGGGCGAAGGAGTCGACAAGCTCGATTCGCATGACGTATTTCGCCATTTTGTAGCCGAGCTGCCGCCCGAGGCGCAGACGCAGCGGCGCGCCATAGGCGATCGGCAGCGGCTTGCCATTCAGCTCATAGGCGAGGAGCGTCTGCGGGTGGTACGCATCGACGAAATCGATGCTCTCATAATAGGGCGCACTGCCCGAACCTGCGGCACTCGATTCGCCCGGCTCTAAATCGTCGGGCACGCCGTCTTGAAACCGATCGGCGCAGTGGAAGACGACGAACTTCGCCTGCGGCTTCACGCCCGCTCGGTTGAGGACTTCGGAAAGCGGCGCGCCGGTCCACTTGCCGATGCAGCTCCAGCCCTCGACGCAATCGTGGCGGGTGATCTGGGTGCGGGCGGGAAGGCCGCGCAGATCGGCGAGCGAAAGCGTCATCGGCTTCTCGACGAGGCCGTCCACCGCGAGCAGCCAATCGACGAAGTTGGCGCTGGCCAGCGTCCGATAGGTCTGGTCGGACGGGCTGGTCGATCCGTTGGCGCGAAATTCCGGGGCGATATCGCTTTCCGAATACTCTGGCGCGAGCTTGTCGCGCGGCAGGATCAGCCGCTGCGCACGATAGGTGAGGGCCTCGGCCTTGTCGATGACGGCGAGGACGCGCGGGTTTTCCGACACGGCGTCATCGCATCCCGCGAGCAGCAGCGAACCGGCGCCGATCGCGCCGAGCCGCAGCAGGCTGCGGCGCGAGATCAGAAGCTTGCGCTCAGCGGGGCGGATCATGCGCCTCCTCCTCGATGACATAGCGGCCGGTGATCATGGAACGCATGTTGTTGATGACGCCCGAGATGAGCACCATCACGACGTGCACGAAAACGAACAGCACCAGGAAAGTCGCGGTGATGAAATGGATCGAGCGTGCCGACTGACGGCCTCCGAAGACCTCGAGCAGCCAGGGAAAAGCTGCATCCATTCCGGGAGACATCGTCAGTCCGGTGAGGACCATCAGCGGAAGGGCGATCAATGCGGCCGAGACATAGGCGAGCTTCTGCAGGACATTGTAGTGCCGCTCGCGCGGAAACCGCAGCCGCACGTGCTCGAAGACCGAGCGAGGGATATCGCGGATATCCGACCATGATGGCCACAGATCGCGCACGAGATGGCGGCTGATGATGCCGGAGAGGAGGTAGGCGAAGCCGTTGATCACAAACAGCCAGGCGAAGAAGAAGTGCCAGCGGCGGCCCGTCGCAAGATCCTGCTCGGAGGGCCAAGTCACAAATCGAGGAAAACCGCGTTCGTTCGGCTGCCCGTTCGCGTCGTTCGACACGCCGAACCAGCCGGTCGTATCGAAAGGATGGCCGGCTATCCACGTGATGCCGCGGGTGGGATCCCGGTCCGAGGCCGTCATCGACAGGAAGGGATGCGCGAAGTTGGACTGCCGGCCCCAATAGAGGGCGGGATGGGCATTGAA
>DATFNQ010000019.1:0-4346 GCA_035266305.1 Methylovirgula sp. | reverse complement strand
GCTTTTGCAGGCCCGGCACTTTCTCCAGCGGCATTTCGACGCCGAGATCGCCGCGCGCCACCATGAAGCCGTCCGAAATGTCCATGATCTCCTCAAGCCGCGAGATCGCCTGCGGCTTTTCGATCTTGGCCATGACCAGAGCGCGGCCGCGCACCACCTTTTTTACTTCCGCGACATCCTCGGCGCGCCGCACGAAGGAGACGGCGACCCAGTCGATGCCGGCGTTCAGCCCCGCGTCGAGATCGGCGCGGTCCTTCTCCGTCATCGAGGAGACGGCAATCTCAGTATCGGGAAGACTCACGCCTTTGCGATTCGATATCGTGCCGCTAACGTCGACGACGGCAACGGCCCTTTTCGGATAGGCTTCGACGACGTGAAGACGGACCTTGCCGTCGTCGATCAGAATAGCGTGGCCGGGTTGCAAGGCATTCAAGATCTCGGGATGCGGGAGATGGACCCTGTTTGAATCGCCCGGCAAGGGATCGAGGTCGAAGGCGAACTGGGCGCCGCGCGTCAAATGGACCGAACCATCCTTCAACGTCCCGATCCTGAGCTTCGGTCCTTGCAGATCGAGCAGGATCGCGATCGGCCTGCCGAACTCCTGTTCGAGCGAGCGGATCATGTTCACCCGCTCGCGCATGTCGTCATGGCCCGCATGACTCATGTTGATCCGAAACACGTCGGCGCCCGCCCGAAACAGGTCGGCGATAGCGGAACGCTGGGCCGTCGCCGGACCGAGCGTCGCGACGATCTTGCAGCGGCGGAGCCGTCGCATCGGCATCTCCTTTTCTCTAGTCCCAGATCTCCGGCAGTGCGGCGCGAATCAAGATAGGGCGCACAAAATCATGCCGTTCGAATGGCCGGGTTTATAGCGATTTTCTGTGACGGCAAGTGCCCGATCGGAAAAACCGCCGTGTCTCAGCAGAGCCGGCTCGCTGTTTGCGATGCGGTAGCGTGGCCTGCGGCGTAGACGCGCGCTGGCTGGTCAGCGCAGGCGGGACCTTCGCGATTTGATTGATCGAAGCACGAAGGCGCAGATCTATCCGATGGCGCAGAATGCCGAGGCGATCGCATTCGGTCGCTTATTGCGCGACGTTCTAGGCACGCTGGAAGAGATCCTGACCGATGAACTCGCCTTGCTTGATCCCGCGAGGGCAGGCGAACAGGCCGCCGCCAATATGGGTCGTGAACTGAGCGAGGGCGTCAAGTTTCGACATTCTATCGTAGATCTTTATGAAACCTGTCCGGGGATCGCGCTGATAGGCGATGAAGAACAGGCCGGCATCGTACAACATGCCCTGCCGCCAAGGGGGCCAGCGTTCGGCAATGAAGCTCAGTCCGTCATTATAGGAATAGCTGCGGCGCAATATCAGGGCGCCATCGTTGTGAGCGGCGGCGCCGAGCCGCATATGCGCGTTCTCCGGAATGATGAGGTTGCCGTCTTTGTCGGTCGCCTGAAAGTCCGCCGGGTCGAATTCGTCGCGGCCGCCGAGCGGCGCCCCGGATCGCTTGTGACGGCCGATCACCTGCTCTTGAAAGTCAACATCCGACCTGTCCCAATGTTCAAGGGCGATGCGGATGCGGCGCACCATGACATAGCTGCCGCCTTTCATCCATGCGGGGCCTTCCTCGCCAACAAAGATCACTTCGTTCGGGGAAAGAGCGGGACGCGTCGATCCGGCGCTGCGCCCGTTCGGCGGCGGAGCGACCGGGTTTTGCGTGCCGTCCTTGAAGCCCATCAGATTGCGGGGCGTTTCGCCGCTTGCCGAATCGGAGGAGAAACCGGCCTGCGCCCAACGAATCTGCGCCACCCCAGCGGCCAGTCGGGCGAGCTGGCGGACGGCGTGGAACGCGACCTGCGGGTCGTTCGCGCAAGCTTGCACGGAAAGATCGCCGCCCGTGTGCTCCGGAACGAGCTGGTCGCCGTTGAACGCGGGCATATCGACGAGCGCCGCCAGCCGCTGCGCAGCCAGTCCGTAGCGGTCCTTGCCGTCCTTGACGAAGAGGCCGGCCCCGAAGCCGAACGTGAGCGTGAGCCGCGCCGGCCCAAGGTCCAGGGCCTCGCCGGAATCGGAAGCGGGCGCCGAAGAATACGTATCTTTGCCGAGACTTGCGACCACATTGCCTGCCGTCATTTGCGCCGCGGCGCTCGTCCAGGCGCGCAGCAGAGCCTCGATGTCGCTCAGCTTCGTCGTCATAAGATCGAAGGCGGCAAAATAGCTGTGGGATTGGAGGCCCGTCAGAATGCCGCTCTGGTGCTCGCCAAAGAACGGCTCGACAGCCGTCGCCGCGCAGCTTTCTCCAACCGGACCTGTCTCGGCCGATGTCGTGGCGCCGCCCAGGCCGATGTTGGCGCCGAGCGCGCCGGCCGCGGCGAGGAAGCCACGCCGCGAGCCCATGGGACAGCCGCCGCCTTGCGTCATTGCGCGAGAACGAGCGTGTTGACCTCGTCCTCCACATAATAGAACCCGTCACCGGGAGGCGTCATCGCGATGCCGAAGAGATCGCCGCTGCCGGGCGGAGTCTGCGCCCTGTTGGGGTCGATCCAGCGGGCGTAGATCTGCTTGCCGGTCGCGGGATCGATCTCCACAGCTTGGCCGTTGAGACCGTTGGTGACGATGAGGTGCCCATTTGGGGCCATTGTCATGGCGAGCGGCCGCTTCAGGAGGCCGTCCTTCGTGACGTCTCGACCGGTCCCAGCGCTGTCCTTGCGTATCGCCGCATGCGGAATTGCGGCAATCCGGTTGCCCAGCGCGTCGGAGACATAGAGCGTGCCATCTTTGCCCAAAGCGAGCCCAGTCGGGCCGATGACGAAGACGCCCTTATCCGCCTGCTCGCCAAATCCGCTGGCGATCACGGTCTCCTTGCTGACGCTCGGCGGCTTGCCCTGAGGAATAGTCAATTCGAGCCGCAGCACCGTTGCCTTGTTCAAAACCGGCGGGTTGCCATCGGGCGCGCCGACATCGAAGCCGGTGTTGCTGAGGAAGAGCGTCGCGCTCAAGCCATTGTCGATGACCGCCATATTGCCCCACGGCCCGTTGATGTTGGGGCTCGTAATGGCATTGACGATGTTGCCCTCTGAATCGAGCACGATGAGGCAGCCTTGGCCTTTCGTGGCCGTGGTCCCATCCTGGCTCGGCAGGCTGCCGACGATCACCCAGCCGGATTTCAGCATGGTCATCGCCGTGGTCAGCCCAATTCCGCCGGGACATTGCGCAAGATGGCGCGGGATCATGGCGAACACGCTCATTTGCTTTGTCGCCGGATCGACCGAGACGATGGTCGTGCCAAGGCCCTGCAAATTGTTCCTGTCGTTGAAATTGTCGACCAGAACGTCGTCCTTGTGAATTTTCCCGGCCGAAACCGGCGCGACAATGACGGCATAGGGATTCTGATCGCCGTTCTCTGGCACCGTCGAGCTGAGAGTCGTCTGCCGGTGAAGGGTCTCCAGGAATCCCCCTTCGGCATGCGCCGCCGGAGGCATCGCGGCGAACGCAAGGGCAAGCGAGGTTCCCGCAGCGACGAATCCGATCATATGAATGGGTTGCATGTTGGGTGTCCCCAAGCTCGATAGCGAAGATCAGAAGGTGACGACGCTGCGCAGCCCAAAGATCGATTCATCGCCCACGCGGATCTTCTTCGCCCTAAGCGAGCTCGAATACCCCCGTTGCCGTGATGCTAAATGGAAGGTTAGTTGCGGTCGTTTCTAGGGCCGCCTCGAAGGGGACGTCAACTATTATGTTTTTACAATTATTGTAATTCTAAAATATTGTTCTGAGCCTGAGAAAAATTATAACTATTCTAAACTCGCTGGATTATTTGGAGATACGCAATGCGAGCTGAAGTTCCAATCGAAACACGCCGTGGTAATTTTTGATCTGGCAGGAGGCCACGCCTTCAGCGCCGTGGTCGCGCCCTGCGGTCAGAAGGTGACGAGGCTGCGCAGACCGAAGACGGCCTCATCCCCGACGCGGCCGCTCGGATTGTTCGGGTCTGGAACGCCGCCGCCGGGACGAAAGAAATATTGAAAATCGGGTTGGAGTTGCCACCACGCGGTGACCGCACATTGGTAGGTGACTTCAATGAAGGTCTCTGTAGAACGGATCGGCATGGATCTGTCGGAAAAGAAGGCAGTGTCCTCGTTGAGGCCGGTGACGAAGTCGCTGGCCTCCGCCACGCCGAAGCCGACGCCGAGCGTGTCTTTGTCGCGACCTTGGAACGGCGCGTTCAAGGTCGCGCCCCCGTTGACGCTGAAGCTGATCAGATTGCGGTCGTCGGGCGCGCCCATTGGGCGAAGGAAGACGCTGAGAACTTGCGAGTTGTTGGCGCTCGAGCGCCAAATTGCC
>DATFNQ010000018.1:0-5091 GCA_035266305.1 Methylovirgula sp. | reverse complement strand
GGGCTTGAGGAACACAATGCGATTAACGGCGTGTGCGTGAATATGATCGAACGTTTCCTAAACGCCATGGAAGGCTGCCGCATCATATTCATTATCCGCCATGGTGCATCTTGCATCGAGTCAAAAGTCCGACGGACAGGCCAGCCGATTATCAAGGCAGCCCTAAAATGGTGCTATGGCGTGCGCCTCCTTGAGGGATTGCGAGAACTTGGCGGCCTTACGGCCCTTTGTCGCTACGAAGATCTGGTTGCAGACCCGAAAAAGACATTGAGCAATTTGTGCGATACGCTTGGCCTCGCATTCCATGAAAATATGTTGGCCCAAACAGAAAGCACGCTTTTATCGGTGGATTACCACCACGGCCGTTTCCTCTCAGAGAAGGCGGACACCATCGCTACATTGCCGCCCGAAGTCTTAACAATGATAGCACCGAGCTTAGAACGTCTCGGTTATTCAATTCCGCAATCGCCTCGCGTGCTTTCATGAATGTGTGGCAAACCGGGTTGGATTTCAAACTGTACCACCACCGTCAAGGCTGCCGTCCGAAGGCGTCAGAAAATCGCCGTTGATGCGCGTTGACCGAGTTGCGGGCCCATCCTAAGATCTATCATTGTCCAACCGAGATTTCGCTCGGTTCAACGTCGAAGAGGTTCGGTCAACAAGAGAGTGGTCTGTCCAAATCCGAACCTGAACAACCTTTGACCGATAATGGTTGACTCGAGGAAGAGGAGGGCGCCATGCGCCTGCAAGGACCACGGCGTCCCAACGTGTTTGCAACGCTGCCTCGAAAGATAAAACCGAAACGTCGGTTGGGCGATGAAGACGCGGAGTATCGGCCAACGTGACGAAAGACAAATCGTGTCCCCAGCCACGCAGGACAGCAGCCACCCTGTCGAAGCGGAGAAGCCCTCCTGTAAGGACGATTTCATGGCACGCCACAAGGATGCGCTTCGGAGCATCGAAAACCGGACCGGAAGATCGATCCCGGCCGATTCCCTTGCGCACAGCGTTATGCGTCTCTGCCGTTGCCTGTGACGTAGAGGCGGCCATTGAATCTCAGCCTGACATCGTGAACATTCTATGCCCGCTTCGCTTCCATCGCTAGCCGATAGATTATTGCAGCGGCAGCGTTGAAGTCGGGGCTCCAGCGTTCCTGAAAAGGTTATTTCCATAGGAGATAACGCTGCCTCCACCGCTGACAATGATACTCGTAGGCTCGAAGCATGCGGTCTCCCCTTATATCGTCCGCTTTTCGAACCATCCGCCGGCCAGATTCACTTCCAACCCAGTCGCCCGCCGGTAAGTCTATTCCAAAAAGGCTTGGGTGGCGGCTATATTTCCAAGAAGCTACGATCGAATTCGCACCGGCTGATCAAGACGCAGATGCGCCCCTTTCTGCTCAACCCGCTCTTTGCTCCGGCGACAAGCCTGCCCGGCGTCGGGCCGAAGATCGCTAAGCTTCTCGACAAGCTCGTGACCGAGAGCGGCGCGGGCGCTCGCGTTCTCGACCTTCTCTTTCATCTCCCCTATGCCACGATCGACCGGCGCACCCGCGCCAAGATCGCCGAGGCGCCGCTCGATCGCGTCGTCTTGATCGAGGCGCAGGTCATCGAGCATCGGCCGCCGGGACCGCGCTCCACGGCGCCTTACAAAGTCCTCGTCGAAGACGAGACCGGCGACGTATTGCTCGTCTTCTTTCTCGCCAACCGGCAGTGGATCGAAAAAAGCCTACCGATCGGCGAAAGGCGCTGGATCTCGGGCAAGCTCGAGCTCTGGGACGGGCATCGGCAGATCGTCCATCCGGATCGCGTGCTCGACGCCGAGGGCCTCGCCGGCATGCAAGCCGTCGAGCCGGTCTATGGCCTGACCG
Source organism: Methylovirgula sp. (assembly GCA_035266305.1). Taxonomy (GTDB): domain Bacteria; phylum Pseudomonadota; class Alphaproteobacteria; order Rhizobiales; family Beijerinckiaceae; genus Methylovirgula. The sequence goes on along the minus strand of DATFNQ010000018.1, from coordinate 3,221 downwards.
AGGGCCTGCAGCCGCGCATTCTCGCCAAGGCGATTGCGGCGGCGCTGGCGCGGCTGCCCGATCTGCCCGAATGGCATGCGCCGCGAATTGCGAATACTCTGCCCGGCTTTGCCGCGGCATTGAACGCGGTGCATCGGCCGGCGGAGCCGGAGGCCATTCAGCCGACCGCGCCGGGCCGGGTGCGGCTCGCCTATGACGAACTGCTGGCCCATCAGCTCGCGCTCGCTCTGACGCGCGCCCATATGCGCCGTGCGCCCGGCCGCATGAGCCAGGGCGATAATTCGCGCGCGACGAAGATCATGGCCGCCCTGCCCTTCAGCCTCACGGCGGCGCAAAGCCAGGCGCTCGCGGAAATCCGCTCCGATCTTGCCGCGCCTGTCCGCATGCTGCGGCTGCTGCAGGGTGATGTCGGCTCCGGCAAGACGATCGTCGCGCTCCTCGCCATGACGAGCGTGGTCGAGGCCGGCCGCCAGGCGGCGCTGATGGCGCCGACCGAACTTCTCGCCCGCCAGCATTACGAGACCATCGCCAGACATGCCGGCGCGGCCGGATTGAAGATCGCGCTGTTGACCGGCCGCAGCGCGGAACGGGGGCGCACGCTCGCCGCGCTCGCCGAGGGCGCGATCGATATCGCAATCGGCACGCACGCGCTCTTTCAGGAGAGCGTCGCTTTTCGTGATCTGGGCCTCGCGGTCGTCGACGAGCAGCACAGGTTCGGCGTGCATCAGCGCCTCGCGCTCGGCGCCAAGGGCGAGGCGGTCGATGTTATGGTTATGACCGCGACGCCGATCCCGCGCAGCTTGGTCCTCACCTATTTCGGCGACATGGAGGTCTCGACCCTGCGGGAGAAGCCGCCCGGCCGCCAGCGCATCGAGACCCGCGCTCTGCCGCTCGAGCGGGTTGGCGAGGTCACCGGGCGGCTTAAGCGCGCCATCGCGGCCGGCGCGCGCGCCTATTGGGTCTGCCCGCTCGTCGAGGAGAGCGAAGAGTTCGATGTCGCCGCCGCCGAGGAACGCTTTGCCGCACTCAAGCAGATCTTCGGCGAAAAGGTCGGGCTCGTGCACGGCCGTATGAAGAGCGAGGAGAGGGAGCGTGCGATGGACGCTTTCGCCAGGGGCGAAACCCGGATCCTCGTCGCGACGACCGTGATCGAGGTCGGCGTCGACGTGCCCGAAGCAAACATCATCGTCATCGAACATGCGGAGCGTTTCGGCCTCGCACAATTGCATCAATTGCGCGGCCGGGTCGGGCGAGGCGAGGCCAGGTCCTCCTGCCTCTTGCTCTACAAGACCCCGCTCGGCGAGACGGCCAAGGCGCGGATCGCCATCATGCGCGAGACCGAGGACGGGTTCCGGATCGCCGAAGAGGACCTGCGCCTGCGCGGGGAAGGCGACGTGCTCGGCACCAAGCAATCCGGCATGCCTGGATTTCGGCTTGCCCGGCTCGACGTGCACGGCGATCTCTTGAAGCTCGCGCATGCCGAGGCGCGACATATCCTCTCGGTCAACCCGAAGCTCGAAGGCGAGCAAGGCAAGGCGCTGCTTCTCCTGCTCCATCTCTTCGAGCGCGAGGCGGCGGTGAAATTGTTGCAGGCGGGATAGGAGTCTATCTGATGCCACTTCGTCATTGCGAGCGAAGCGAAGCAATCCAGTCCATGTAGAGTTCTGGATCGCTTCGTCGCTTCGCTCCTCGCGATGACGGCTCCGGATGCCCATGACAAAGTCCGCTCTATCCGACTACCCCGAGGCCGCGGCCGAGTTCATCGCGCCTTTTGTCGCCGCCGATCTCTTCGCCGGCAGCATGCTCGTCGCCAAGGGCGGCGAGCCGCTGCTGCGGCGGGGCTTCGGTCTCGCCGATCGCGAATGGAACGTGCCGCATGAGCCGACTGGCAAATTCAGGCTCGGCTCGCTCACCAAACAGTTCACGGCGACCGCCATTCTGCAGCTCATGGAGCGCGGTAGGCTCGCGCTGGATGACGAGATCGCGCGCCATTTCCCCGAAGCGCCCACCGCTTGGCGCGGCGTCACGCTGCTGCATCTCTTGACCCATACGTCAGGGATTGCGAGCTATACGTCCATCCCCGGCTTTTTTCAGCAAATGGCGCACATCGATCGCACGCCACGCGAGATCATCGCGCTGACCGAGGCTGAGCCGCTCGAGTTCGCGCCCGGCACGACGTTCAAATATTGCAACGGCGGCTATGTCATCCTCGGCCATGTCATCGAACGGCTGAGCGGCCTGATTTATGAGGATTACGTCAGCCGCAACATCCTCCTGCCGCTCGGGCTCGCCGGCACCGGGTACGAGCATGTCGCGGCGATCATCCCCGAGCGAACCACGGGCTATCGCACCAGGAATGGCCGGATCGAGAATGCCGCCTACCTGGCAATGAGCCTGCCCTATGCGGCCGGCTCGATCTATTCGACGGCCGATGACCTCCTCGTCTGGCAGAGGGCGCTCGCCGCGGCGAAGCCGATCAGCGCCGCCTCCGTCGACCTCATGTTCCGCGATCACGGCCACGGCTACGGATTTGGCTGGGGCATCCAGCGCCAATTCTCCCGCCGGCAATTCGTCCATGCCGGCGGAATCAACGGGTTCAGCGTGGTGCTCAGCCATTATCCCGACGCTGATCTCACCACCATCCTGCTTGCCAATATTCAGGCCGCGCCGGTGCAGAAGATCGCCCGCGATCTCGCCGCGCTTTATTTCGGGGTGACCGAGGCGGAGCGCGAATTGGTTCTCGATGCGGCCCTGCTCGCCGATTATGTCGGCACCTATCGGCTCGGACCCGGCCGCGTTCTGCGCGTCACCCAGGACGGGGCGCGGCTTTTCGTGGAGACGGACGAGCAAAGCAGGCAGGAACTCTTCGCCAAGGACGACCACAATTTCATCTGCAAAATGATCGATTGGGAGGTTTGCTTCGAAGCCGACGGGGTCGAACAGGCAAGCCGCGTGATCCTGCGGCGCAGCGGCAAGGAAGTGAGCGGCCCGCGAATTGTGGATGAGTAATCAGCCTGTCGCTGTAGCGCGAACCCTCTCCCCTTGCGGGAGAGGGTGGCTTGCGGAGCAAGCTGGGTGAGGGTACTGGGCTGAGCGCCCCTCTCCCCGCTTGCGGAGAGAGGGTTAGGGTGAGGGGCCGGGTGACTTGCCACACCGTTGCAAGCTAATCCCCTCGCCCCTCACCCCAACCCTCTCCCCATTCGCTCACGCTCATGGGGAGA
>DATFNQ010000017.1:0-7279 GCA_035266305.1 Methylovirgula sp. | reverse complement strand
AAATGGAATACCAAAATGCCGCATCAGGATAAACGGCCGAAACGACCAGGAGGAATAGGCCTTGTTGGCGATGACGAGAGTCAAGGACATGCGTTCATGATCCGCAAACTGGGAATCCAGATTTGCGAAAAGATCATGCGGTGACGAAAGAATCCAGAGCAGGATCGACGATCCTGCTCTCAACTCCGCATCGTCAGAGATACGATTGGACCGGCCTCTGGAAGGTGCGAGAGACCGGGGCGTTCATTTTCCGCCCGGGCTCTGACCCAGTGCTTTAAGTTCCGCAACGGCGCCGGAGAATTCGTCGACGGTCTTGGGGCATTCCTTGAGCGAACGCTGGAACAAGTCTGTCGCTTGGTCCTTGTCGCTCTTCAGCAGCATCGATTCGCCGATGTAAAAATAGGCGTCGCAGAGCCGCGCCTGAGTTATTGCCGGATCGACGTTTTGCGCGGCGACCGCGACGTCGTGCGGCGTCATCTGGCCGGCGTACAAGAGCAGGAGGGGCGCGGGCCAGGCGCCCATATTGAGGCGCGTGGTCGCCTGCGCGATATGGCTCGGCTGATTGTTGCGGCGCGTGGCGATATCAAGCCATAGGACCGAATACGGGTCCGAGGAATCGAGAGCGAGGGCCTGCTGAAAATCGGCCTCGGCTTTGGCGCTCTGCCCGCTCAGCAGATAGGCGATGCCCCGGCCTTTGTAGGCGATGGCGTGATGCGGATCGAGCTTGATCGCCTCGCTGTAGTCGGCGATGGCATGATCATAATCGCCCTTGGCACGATAGGCCTTTGCGAGGTTGTTGTAGGCGTGCACGTAATTGGGATCGAGCTTGATCGCCTCGCTCCAATCGGCAATGGCATGGTCCAGATCGTCCTTGGCGTAATAGTCCACGCCACGGTCGAAATAGGCGATGGCTCGGTCGCTTGCCGCCACGCTCTGGTCCTCGGCGATTTTCGTGCAGCCGGCGATGCCGCGATCCAGATCCTGCATCTGCTGACAATCCGCCATGTCAGTTTGACTCGCGGCCAGGGCCGGCCCCGCAGCCATGACGAGCGGAATGATTGAAACAAGCAATAACCAGCAACGCATGCTTCCTCCCTTTCTTGCGGCCCCTATGAAAACTATCGGGAAAGGTCCCGAAGGCATCGGCGGCAATAATCACGCTGTTCCGATCGAGGTAAATGATGGCGGCTTCGTGTTTGCCGTCCGGCCGGACCCGGCTCATTTATTTCGTTATCGCCTCGCGCGCAATCATTGGGGTCCCGGGAACCACGCATCGGTCTTGCCGGTCAGATGATAGGCGAAAAGACCGATCCATTCATGCACCGCAAACTCGAGCATCGTGATTTGGTCGAGCCCCGCACGGGCGAGAAGAAAATCGCGGGCATCGCCAAAGGTGCGATAGTCGACCGCATAGGCAATGACCTTGAATCCGGCGCGACGGAATATGCCCATCGCGCGAGGCATGTGGCAAGCGGAAGTGACGAGAAGCCAGGTCTCGCCCGGCTTCGGATCGATCAGCGCGCGGGTATCAATCGCGTTCTCCCAGGTATTCCGCGATTTCGCCTCGAAGGTCATGCGTCCCTCCGGCACGCCCAGCGACAGCCAGAGATCGCGCACGCCGGGCCCCTCGCTGGCGTCGTTCGCCGAGAGGCCGGCGCTGCCGCCGGTAAAGATCAGCCGCGCCTGGGGAAAGCGCCGCGCCAGTGCGACGCCGGCAGTCAGCCTGGAGGCGAGCGCGGTAAAGGTCGGCTGATGGCGCGCGAGCGTCAAATCCTCATCGAGGGCGCCGCCGAGAACGATGATTCCGGCCGGTGCCGGCAGGTTGGCCGGGGGTGGCGGAAACCGGTCTTCCAGGGGCCGCAGCAACGCGCTGCCGAGCGGAGAAAAGCAGGCGATCACGAGCAGGACCACGCTCGCAACGCAGGGCGAGCGGCCGAAACGCGCCCGCCGTCCAAAACTCAGGGCGAGGCCAATGACGCCGAGAAGCAGGATGAAGCTGAACGGGTCCGCGACGAGCCAGGCAAGCTTCGATATGGTGAAGAACATGAGATCCGCCAGAGCCAAACTCAGCTATCGCAGCCGACCGCTAATTATTTCTGTTCAGATCCGGGGTTTTCAGAGGCATTCCCTTCGTCTTCCGCCGCGTCGGGCTCAGCCGGCACGGCATAGGCACCGCTGAACCAGCGATGAAGGTCGATGTCGGCGCAGCGTTTGGAGCAGAAGGGCCGCGCCGCGAAGCTGGACGGCCTGCCGCAGATCGGACAAGGCCGCGCCGTGAAGCCCACGTCCCTCTCGCCGCTCTCCTTGTTGCGTTGCATGGCCATTGGCGCGAAACAAGTTGATCTTGCCGTGATCGCGATCACATGCGGTTGAGCCATAAGACATGGGCAGGGTAACCCTCCCCCGCAAGCAGCGACAGGGTCTCGTAAAGCGGCAGGCCGACCACCGAAGAATAGGAGCCCACGAGCTTCACGATGAAGCCGCCCGCCAGCCCTTGGACCGCATAGCCGCCGGCTTTGCCGCGCCATTCGCCGGAGGCGAGATAGGCGTCGATCTCGTCCCGGGAGAGCCGTTTGAAGCGCACGCGCGTCTCGACCAGACGACGCCGGCGCGCGCCTTTGGGGGTGATCAGGGTCAGCCCGGAATAGACCCGATGGGCGCGGCCCGACAGAAGCCGCAGGCATTGGGCCGCCTCGTCGACCACCTCGCATTTCGGCAGGATGCGCCGGCCGACGCTGACCACGGTATCGGCGGCGAGCAGATAGGAGCCGGCAAGTTCGGGCCGCGTCTTGGCGACCTTTGCCGCCGCCTCCGCCTTTTCATCGGCGAGCCGCGCGGCCAGCACGCGCGGCAATTCGCCCTTCTCTGGCGTTTCGTCGAGATCGGCCGGGATGAGCGCGTCGGGATCGAGCCCCACCTGCTGCAGAAGTTCGAGCCGCCGCGGCGAGGCCGAAGCGAGAATAAGCTTGGGCCGCCAGGTCTTGCTCTCGCCGCTCACGGCTCTTTGCTCCGCTCGGCTCTGATCACTTGAATCGGTAGGTGATGCGACCCTTGGTCAGGTCATAGGGGGTCATTTCGACAAGGACCTTGTCACCGGTCAAGACACGAATCCGGTTTTTGCGCATCTTGCCGGCCGTATGCGCGATGATTTCGTGATCATTCTCGAGCTTGACCCGAAAGGTCGCATTGGGGAGCAATTCGGTGACGATGCCTGGAAATTCGAGCAATTCTTCCTTCGACATTTGTGTCCTTCTGCTTGAAACCGTCGCTGCCACGAGGGCCAAGACGACCGCCCCATCACGAAATCTTTGCGCAAAGAGCGGCGCGCGGACCCTAATCGAGAACGGCGGCTTTGTGAACTGTCGAAGCGCAAAGTGCTCGGCCCGCTGAAAATTCGATTCTAAAGCGCTTCGCCCAGGCAAAATTCGGCGCAGCCGACGAGGGTTCGATGCGGTTCAATGCGGCGCATCCTGCGCCGCGCCATCCGCGAAGGATTTGTAACGGCGCATGGCGAAGGGGATCGTCGCGAGATAGGCGAGGCTCAGGCAGGCCAGCATTTCCATCGGGAAGGTCGCGAGCAGGAGCACGATGACCGCGACACCGAACAGCACGGCAATCACATATTCGCGCGGCACCCGGCCAATTCTCTTGCCGGAGAAATGCGGAATGCGGCTCGCCATCAGAAACGCGACGAACAGGACATAGGCGATCTCGAAAGGAGCGAACCAATGCGTCGCCGGGACTGCTATGATCGACAGATTGAGGTAGAGCGGCAGCAAGCCGACGACGGCACCGGCCGGCGCCGGCATGCCCGTAAAGAAACGCGCCTGCCAGGGCGGCTCGTTCGGATCGTCCGCCATGACGTTGAAGCGCGCCAGGCGCAATGCGCAGGCGATCGCAAACACGAGCGCGGCGAACCAGCCGAGGCTCTTCATCTGATGCAGGTTCCAGAAATAGAGAATGAGCCCGGGCGCTACGCCGAAATCGACGAAATCGGCGAGCGAATCGAGCTCCGCGCCAAACCGGGAGGTGCCGCGCAGAGCGCGGGCCAAGCGTCCGTCCAGCCCATCCAAGATCGCCGCGATGATGACAGCGAGGACGGCGATCTCGAACTGGCCTTCGACAGCAAACCTTATGCTGGTGAGACCCATCGAGAGCGCCAGAAGCGTCACCAGATTGGGAAGGATGATGCGCAGCGGCACGGCCCGGAACCTGCGGCTGCGGACAAGGCCCAGGCGGGGCGTCGCGTCGCTCTCCCGATTCGGCGCTGGTCCGCCCTCCGTCTCCGAGACCTCGGCGGGGCGCAGCGAAAACTTCCTTGGCGGTAATGAGCTCATATCGACCAGCATAAAGCAGATCCGCGCTCACGGAAACGCCGAACGGCCCGGCAACGGTCAAGCCGTTACGCCTCCGATCTAGCTCTGCTTGAACGTGCGGCGCGGCTCCAGGCCATGGAAATCGGCAATGATCGTTTCGCCGCCGACGGAGCGCGCCCCTGCCCCGACAAGAGGCCGAGCGGCGTGCGGCAGATAGACATCGACCCGCGAGCCGAAACGGATGAGGCCGAAGCGATCGCCGGCCCCGATATTTTCCCCGACCGCGACGAAGCACAGGATCCGCCGCGCCACGAGCCCGGCGATCTGAACGACGCCCACTCGGCCCCGCGGCGCATCGATGACGAGGCCGTTGCGTTCATTGTCCTCGCTCGCCTTGTCGAGATCGGCGTTGATGAAGAGGCCGGGCCGATAGACGATCTTGCTGATCCGGCCGCCGACGGGGGCGCGGTTCACATGGCAGTCGAAGACCGACATGAAGATGGACACGCGGGGCAAAGCTTCGGGGCCGAGGCCGAGCTCCGGCGGCGGCACGCTCGGCCCGACTGAGGCGACGATCCCGTCGGCCGGGGCGATGACGAGGTCCTCGTCGAGCGGCGTCAGGCGCGGCGGATCGCGGAAGAAATAGGCGCACCAGAGCGTGAGCGCCAGGCCGATCCAGCCGAGCGGCGCGTAGATGGCGAAAAGAATCACCGTCACGACGGCGAAGATCGCGATGAACAGATAGCCTTCAGGGTGGATGGGCACGATCTGTCTGCGGATCGAATCGATCACGTTCATGGAGCCAACTTGTCCCTGACGGCGCTCCGGCGTGATTGCCAAAGCGGGCGGCTGTTTGCGAAAAGATCCTGCCGAAGACCGAGATCATGGGATAACGAAAGACAGCGCTGCCTTTAGCCGAGAGCGACGTCCTCGTCTTCTTCGGAGTAAGACGGGGCTTGCGTCCCATCCGATCCGTTGCCGAGGCTGACGTGCGCGATTGCCGGCTCGAATTGCGCGGCGCGGCGCAAAATCTCCTCGGCCTGCCGCACTTCGTTCTGGCGGTTCCACATGGCGGCGTAGACGCCGCCGCGGGCAAGCAGCACGGCGTGCGCGCCGCGCTCGACGATCTCGCCCTTGTCGAGAACGAGAATCTCATCGGCGTTGACCACGGTCGACAGGCGATGCGCGATGACGAGCGTTGTCCTGCCCTTGGCGACGCGATCGAGCGCGTCTTGAATTTCATGTTCGGTGAATGTGTCGAGCGCCGAGGTCGCTTCGTCGAGCACGAGAATGGGCGGGGCCTTCAGAATGGTGCGGGCGATCGCGACGCGTTGCTTCTCGCCTCCCGAAAGCTTCAGGCCGCGTTCGCCCACCTGGACGCCATAACCGCCGGGCACACTCTCGATGAACCGGTCGATTTGCGCGAGGCGCGCCGCTTCCTTCACCTCCGCCTCGCTCGCGTCGGCACGTCCGTAGCGGATGTTGTAGCCGATCGTATCGTTGAACAGCACGGTATCCTGCGGCACCATGCCGATCGCGGCGCGCAAAGAATTCTGCGTCACTTCCTCGATGTCTTGGCCGTCGATCGTGATACGCCCGGAGGAAGGCTCGTAGAAACGGAAGACCAGCCGCGAAATCGTCGATTTGCCGGCGCCCGATGGTCCTACGATGGCGACCGTCTTGCCGGGCGGCACGTCGAAGCTCACGCCCTTGAGAATCTCGCGGGAAGGATCGTAGTGGAAGAACACGTTCTCGAAGCTGAGATGGCCGCCTGAGACGACGAGCGGCTTGGCGGCGAGCCGATCGGCGATCTCGGGATGCTGCGCCAATATGTCGAACATCATCTCGAGATCGATCTTGGCCTGGCGGATATCGCGATAGACCATGCCGAGGAAGTTCAGCGGCTGATAGAGCTGAATCATCATCGCATTGATGAGCACGAAATCGCCGACGCTGTTGCGCCCGCCCTTGATTCCGGCGACGCTCATCGCCATCGCCGCGGTGAGCCCCAAAGTGAAGATCAGAGCCTGGCCGAAATTGAGAAAGGTGAGCGAGGTATAGGATTTGATGCTGGTCTGTTCATAGCGCGCCATCGACTTGTCGTAGCGTCTCGCCTCCCGCGCCTCGGCGCCGAAATATTTCACCGTCTCGTAATTGAGAAGGCTGTCGAGCGCTTTGGTATTGGCGTCCGTATCGCTCTCGTTCATCGAGCGGCGGATCCCGATACGCCAATTGGTCGCGCTGAAGGTGAAGGCCGTGTAGGCGAAGATCATTGCCGCAACGGCGGCGGTATAGCGCCAGTCGAACTGAAAGAAGAACACGGCGAGGATCAGCACGAATTCCACCGCGGTCGGGACCGCGACCAGGACCACCGTGCGCACGATGGTTTCGATCGCGTTGCGACCGCGTTCGAGCACGCGTGTAAGACCGCCGATCTTGCGCTCGAGATGGAAGCGCAGCGAAAGAAGATGAAGGTGAACGAAGACGTCGTTGGCGAGCCGCCGGACCGCATGCATCGCGACCGATGCAAAGACCGAGTCGCGCGCCTGGGTGAAGCCCGCCATGGCGACACGCAGCAGGCCGTAGAGGAGCGTCAACGCGAGCGGGCCGGCGATGAGCCCGAAGATCCTGTGCGGGGCATGCGCGTGCCCGACCAGCGCATCGGTCGCCCATTTGAACGAATAAGGCACCGCGATCGTGACAAGTTTGGCGAGCAGCAGCAGGGCGAAGGTCGCCACCACCCGCCATTCCAGGTCGCGGCGTCCGGTCGGCCATACATACGGCCAGAGCTTTCGCCATGTCTCGGAGAAGCTCGATCTGGGCTCCATCAGCCGTGCGGCCGACGCTTTAACCTGTTGCAGCATGTCGGTTCGTGGCGGCCGGCTTCGTTAAGTCGGCGGCATCTCCAGGATCGAGAGTTCGCTGAGGCGCGAGCTTACAGCCCAACATATAGGCGACAGCGC
>DATFNQ010000016.1:0-12146 GCA_035266305.1 Methylovirgula sp. | reverse complement strand
CGTTCACGCAGATCCAGCGAATAGGCTTTCGGCATCGCAAATCACCTCCTCGCGGAAGTGAATCACGAAACCCGCCTACCGAAATCCCTTCGATTCAACCTGAAAATCCGGCGCTCTAGAAACGCGGCGCGGCTCATGCCTTCAGGCGATTAAGTCGTCTTCGCGGCTCCGCTCTGCGCGGCGGCCCCATCAGCGCCGGCTGGAACAGCACCGCCGCGCAGAGCGTCGTGATCAGCGAGATCGCCAGCAATTTGCCCATGCTCGACGTGCCCGGATGATGCGAGAGCCAGAGGCTGCCAAAGGCGGTGGCCGTGGTCATGGCGCTGAAGAACACGGCGCGCGTGAGGCTCGATTGCAAAAGGTTGGTGGTTCCCCCCCGCCAGGCCATCACGAAATAGATCTTGAACGCCACGCCGAGACCAAGCATCAGGGGCAGGGCGATGATATTGGCGAAATTGAGCGGCATGTCGATGAGCACGGTGATCTCTAGGGTCACGAGCCCCGCAAGCAGCAGGGGGACCAAGGTCAAGAGCACGTCGGTCACCCGCCGCAAGACGATGTAAAGAAGGATGCTGATCGAGATCAGCGCCACGATGCCGGCCTGAATGAAGGCTTTGACGACCGTATCGCCGGATTCCTGCACGGCGACCGGCTCGCCCGTGGCTCCCGGCGCCACTTTCTTGACCGCCTTGGCGAAATTGATCATCACCTCGTTGTTGTTGGGATCGCCCTCCGGCGCGACTTCGATGAGCGCCTGACCGTCGGCACTGATCCAATTGCGCCGCAAACCTTCCGGAATGTCGTCGCGGCCGGTCGGCTTGGCTTCGAGCGAGTGATGCAGGAGATCGAGCATCGTATGCAGTCCGGGCAATAGAAGCGCACGGGCCGCCTCACGTGTCTGCGGCGGCGCCGCCGCCAGTCCGCGCATCAGGTCTGCGAGCCGGCGGGCATCGTCGGCGCCCTTGCCCGTCACGTTCTGCGCCGTCTTCGAGAATTGGTCGGCTGCCTTGTTCAAGGCGGCAACATCGTCGGCATCGGTCGGCGGATTAAGCAGCCTGTTCGGATCGAACAAGGGCAACAGGATCGACGCCGCGTGCTGGATGATCGGCAGCTTTTGGTCCTGATCCGGCGGCACGAAGCTCGCCAACGTCAGGACCCGCGAGACTTCCGGCAATCGTTCCAGCTTCGCGATAATCGGCGGGGTTGCCTCAAGGTTGGGCGCGAGAATGTCGATCGTGTTCGTCTGGGTGTCATGACTCTTTTGGAGATCGAGGATGGTTGCGACCGCCTCGGTCTTCTTGCTGCGCAGGTCGAGCGGATTGAAGTCGAAGTGCAGATAAGCCAAAAGCGGGCTCCCGGCGAGCGCGATGGCCAGGGTACCGACCACCACAGCGTGCCGGTGCCGGCTCAGGAAATGGTCTAATGGCGCAAGAAACTTATAGCCGATCGGCTCGCGCTCGGCGGGCGGCCGAAACAGGGTCAATAAGGCGGGCAAGACGGTGATTGCGGTGAAGAAGGCGACGATCATGCCGGTGCCGGCAATCTGCCCCAATTCCGAGACGCCGCGGTAATCGGTCGGGAGGAACGAATAGAAGCCGCAGGTCGTTGCCGCCGCGGCGAGCGCCAACGGCCGGCCGACTTTCGCCGCAGCCATGTGCAAGGCCTTGTGGAAGTCCGGCTCGTCGTGTCGCTCCGCTCGGTAGCGGACGCTGAACTGAATCCCGAAATCGACCCCAATGCCGACGAAGAGAACCGCGAAGGCGACCGAAATGAGATTGAGCGCCTTGACCATGATGAGACCGAGCGCCGCAGTGACGCAAAGTCCGACGATGACGCCGAGCGCCACGGCTACGACGATGCGCATGGATTTCAACGCCCGCCACATGATGAACAGAACGAGGAGCGCCATGATCGTCACGTTGAGGCCGAAGCCTTGCTTCACGGTCGCATATTCCTCGTCGGCGAGGGGTACGGGTCCGGTGAGACGAACGCTCACGCCTTGCTCGGGCGTGAGCCCGAGGTCGCGCGCACTCTGGCGGATGAAATTCGAAGGGACGAGCCCCGGTTGAAGCGCGGCATAGTTGAGGATTGGCTTCACGGAGAGGAAGTGCCGCAGTTCGCGTTGCACGGGCGGTTGGCCGGTGAACAAGGCCGTCCAGGAGAAAAATGTCTTGCGGCCGGCCAAGACATCGTCGAGCGCCGTGGAAATCGAGACCATCGGCCGGTCGAAGTCGTCGAACGTGCCGGCTTTCGAACGGACGCCGCGGGTGATGTAGGAAAACGCGTACGCCACGCCGCGCAAGGTCGGATCGGAAGCGAGCGTGGCCAGGAACGGTTCTGCTTTCAGGAGTCCGCCGACCGTGCGCTGGACCTCGGCGACGGGTTGGAACAACAGGCCGTTCTGTTCGAAATAGGGGCCGCTGTCGGGACGCTCGACGCTTCTGAAGAGATCGGGTCTTGCCGCCAACTTTGCGGCGAGCTGCGCGGTCGCGCTTTCGGCCAGTTCCGGGGTCGCCGCGTCGATGACGACGATGATCTGGTCCTCATTCCGCTGCGGGAAGGCCTTGTCCAGCTCGGCGAGCCGCTGCCGCCACGGCAACTTCGGGGAAAGATAACTGTTAGTATTGGCATTTATCGCGAAATGGGTCGCGGCGTAATAGCCGCTGGCGCCGGCCAGCAGCACCGCGATCGCCACCACGAGCCAGGCAAAGCGCGAACAAAAGGCGACGATCCCGACGATGGCCCTGCCGATCAGTCCAATCGGCGGAGGCTGGGCCGGCCTCGGCTTCCCAGCGCTGTGGAGTTGAGCATCCATGATCTTTCGGCACCAATCGATGCAAAGTGTGGCAACTTTGCAAGAGCTTCGTTGTTTCGTACGGTGAAGTGACTTTGCGATGGCAAATTTGCGGCATACGGCGTTAACTGAACCATTTAGGAGCTATATATCGCGAATTTGACATTGTGTGTGTCACCCCTAAAAAGCTTGGGACAAGGAAAAAGGCAAGATTGGTCGTGTTGCGGATGGCGGATGACGTGGGATACTTGAGGTATCAATGAAGGTGATCTTGGCTCAACCCCGCGGTTTTTGCGCCGGCGTGGTCCGCGCCATCGATGCTTGCCGTGCGAACTTGTCGACGCATGAGCTTTGATGAAATCACCGTGCAACTTGATGGGAGCCGGCGTTAAATGGGTATTCCGATCCTGCAGATGGCGCAAATAGGCGGCTATGTGCTCCGCCAGAAGATTATGGGGCGCAAGCGTTTTCCGCTGGTGCTCATGCTCGAACCGTTGTTTCGCTGCAATCTGGCCTGCGCCGGGTGCGGCAAAATCGACTATCCCGACCCCATCCTCAACCAACGCCTTCCGCTCGACGAATGCCTCGGGGCGATCGACGAATGCGGTGCTCCGGTCGTCGTGATCGCCGGCGGCGAGCCGCTCTTGCACAAGGAATTGCCGGAAATCGTGAAGGGCGCGATCGCGCGGCGCAAATACGTCACGGTCTGCACTAATGCGCTGTTGCTCGAAAAGGTCATCGACCGTTTCAAGCCCAACCGCTATTTCAACTGGTCGATCCATCTCGACGGCGACGCCGAGATGCACGACCGCTCAGTCTGCCAGAAGGGCGTCTACGATCGCGCCGTCGCGGCGATCAAGCTCGCCAAAGCGCGCGGCTTCCGGGTGACCATCAATTGCACCTTGTTCAACGATGCCGATCCCGTTCGGGTCGCCGACTTCTTCGATCAGGTCAAGGAGTTCGGAATCGACGGCATCACGGTGTCGCCCGGCTATGCCTATGAGCGGGCTCCCGACCAGAAACATTTCCTCAACCGCGGCAAAACGAAGCAATTGTTCCGCGACATCTTCCGGCGCGGCCATAGCGGCAAGGACTGGCCCTTCTACCAGTCCATGCTGTTTCTCGATTACCTTGCCGGCAACCGCACCTATGAATGCACCCCCTGGGGCAATCCGACGCGGACAGTGTTCGGTTGGCAGCGGCCCTGCTATCTGCTCGGCGAGGGCTATGCCAAGACCTTCGCCGAACTGATGGAGACGACCGACTGGGACTCCTATGGTGTCGGCAAATACGAGAAATGCGCCGACTGCATGGTCCATTGCGGCTTCGAAGCGACCGCCGTCGCCGAGTCCTTCGCGCGTCCATGGGAAGCGGTCGCGCTATCCATGCGGGGCATCGGCACCGAGGGTGCGATGTCGGCGGATATTCCGCTAGACCGGCAGAGACCCGCAAATTACGTCTTCTCGCGGCACGTCCAGCACAAGCTCGCCGAAATCAAGGAAGCCGAAGCTCCCCGCAACCATCTCTCGGCCGCGGAATAGCGCGGCGAAGGCGGCTCTCGTGTCGAGGGCCGTGCGGAAGAGATGCGGGATTTGGCGTGGTTCGCCGATCAGCGAGCGCATCACGCGGCCGATTGCGAACTCGCCGTCCTGGCGAATGCCGACCAGCGCGGCGGGCGCCAAGCGCCGCTCTGCCGGATCGGCGACGACACGAAAGGCCGTGAACGGCAGATTATGCGCGGCGGCGATCCGTGCCGCTATATGCGATTCCATGTCGGCAGCGACGGCGCGCGTCGCCACATGCAGGGCCCGCTTGCTGGCCGGATCGGCCACCGGAAGGTCGATGCCCGCCATGTCGACGATCGGCACGTCGCCCAAAGCCTTGGCGAGCCGCTGCGACCAGCCGCGATGGCATACGAAATATTCGGCGCTTTCCGCGATGATTCCCCGCGCCACGAGCGGGGTGCCGGGCCGAACTCCAGGCGCCAGGCCGCCCGCGATCCCGAAGCTGACGATGCCTGAAACATTGGCGTGCACCGCCTTTTCCAATTGAGCCTTAAGGTTCACGCTATCGCCGCCGCCGGTCACGACGCGAATATCCGACCCCGCCGCAACACGCGCCTCCGCCGCCAAGCCGGTGACGACGAGAATGCTACCCGACTCTACATCCCCAGGACGACGGCGTGATGATTGGCGCGTTTCAGGTTCCTGAAACGCGCCATCGCCCAGAGCGGGAAGAATTTCGAATAGCCGTGATAACGCAGGTAGAACACACGCGGAAAACCGGTTCCGGTAAATGTTTCCTCGTGCCAAGCTCCGTCCCCCCTCTGAGCGCCGAGCAAATATTGGATTCCCCTGTCCACCGCTGGGTCGTCGATTTGGCCGGCAGCCATCAAGCCAAGCAATGCCCATGCCGTTTGCGAGGCGGTGCTCGGCGCCCTTTCATAGCCCGTGTAATCGAGCGCATAGCTTTCGCCGCCTTCCCCCCAGCCGCCGTCCTCGTTCTGAATAGCTTTGAGCCAAGCGACGGCCTTTGTGAAGGCATCGCTCTTGTGGTCGACCCCGGCGCTGTTGAGCGCAGCAAGCACCGACCATGTTCCATAGATGTAATTGACGCCCCATCGCCCGTACCAACTGCCATCCTTCTCCTGCTCCTTGATCAGAAAGTCCACGGCGCGGGCGAAATCCGGATTGCGCGGCGGCGTCTCGCCAAGTTGGGCAAGCATTGAGACGCAACGCGCGGTCACATCCGCGGTCGGCGGGTCGAGCAGCGCTCCGTGGTCGGCGAAGGGAATATAGTTGAGGTAGTCGACGTTATTATCGGCGTCGAAGGCGCCGAAGCCGCCGTTCCTGCTTTGCATGCCCTCGATCCATTCGCGGCCGCGGGCAATGCAGGTGGTGTAATCGGCGTCTGCCGTGAGGCCCGCGCTGCCGGCCCGATCCATCGCCAGCACCACGACCGCGGTATCGTCGAGATCGGGATAATAGTCGTTGAGATATTGGAACGCCCATCCTCCCGGCCGGGTCTTGGGCCGCGTGATCCCCCAATCCCCGACGAGATCGAGAACCTGGAGCGGTTTCAGCCAAGCCAAGGCCTTGCCGACGGGCTCAGTGACCGCATCGCTGCCCGCCTCCATGAGGGCGTGCGCCGTGAGCGCCGTGTCCCAGACCGGCGAGAAACAGGGCTGGCAATAGGCTTCGGTTTGCTTGACGGTCAGCAAGTTCTCGACCGCCCGGCAGGCGCAGAGGAAATCCGGATGGTCGTGGGGATAACCCAGAACATCGTACATGAGGGCCGAATTGACGATCGCGGGCCAGATTGCGCCAATCCCATGCTCGCCGTTCAACCTCTCGGTCACGAAGGCGACCGCCTTGTCGATCGCGCGCTTGCGCGCAGCTTTCGGGAAATACGGCTCGATGACGCGCAACACCTTGTCGATGCCGCGGAAAATCATGGTCCATGGAAACCGCTTGTGGGGCGAGTCGGGCCAATGCCGGACCTGGTCCGGCGGCACGACGAAGAGTTCATCCAACCTGATGTTCTGCGCGTTGCGCGCCTTCGCTCGCAAGCTCATGACGACCAGGAGCGGCACGAGAACGGTGCGTGCCCAGTAAGATATTTTCGAGATATGGAACGGGAACCATTCGGGCAGGAGCATGATCTCGACCGGCATGACCGGCACGGCACGCCAGGGCACGAAGCCATAGGTGGCGAGCAGGCAGCGGGTGAAGACATTCGTCTCGGCCGCGCCGCCATGCGTCAGGATCGCCGCACGAGCGCGCTGCATATGCGGCGCGTCCGGAGAATCGCCGATCATCTTCAAGGCGAAATAGGCCTTGACGGTCGAACTCACGTTGAACGCCCCGTCGTGAAACAGCGGCCAGCCGCCATGGTCAGCCTGGGTGCGGCGCAGGTAGTTGCCGATCTTCGCCGCGACTTCGGGCGCAAGCGGCTCACCGAGGTGATCGTGGAAGAGGATGTATTCGGCGGGAATCGAGACATCCGCCTCCAATTCGAAGACGAAATGCCCGTCGTCCCGCTGCGCGGCGAGAACCGCCTTGGTCGCCGCCGTGACCGCTTTCTCGACATCGGCCAGCTCGGGTTTCTGAATTTTATCGAAAACAGCCTGATCATGCATCACGCAAGCCTATTCCTTTCGCAAATCTGTCTCTATCCACAGCGAAGAATGGCTTCGGCGGCCGCGAAGCCAGAACGCACGGCGCCTTCGATCGTCCCCGGCAAACCCGTCGCCGTCCAATCCCCGGCAAGCAGGAGATTGGCAAAAGCCGTCCGCGGCGGCGGGCGCCGGGCCTCTTCCTCTACGGTCGCGGCGAAGGTCGCGCGCTTCTCCTTGATGATTTGCCATGCGGGCAGCGGCTGCGCAATCCCTGCCGCCCGTGCCACGTCGGACCACATTGTCGCCGCGAGCTCGTCCCGTGGCACGTCGATCAGACGATCCGCGGCGCTGATCGTCACCGACAGCCGGTCGGGAAAGGCAAACAGCCATTCGATCGTGCCATTGATCACGCCAAGAATAGGCGGAAGACCGGCCGGCGGAGCGATCTTGAAATGGCCGTTCACGATCGCCCGAAAAGCCTGCGGGGTCTTGAGCCCCGGCAGGAGGGAAGCGGCAACCGGCGCCGGCACTGCGAGAATCACGCGCTCGCCGGCCGCGACTTCGACCGGCTCGCCGCCGAACTCGAGGCCGCTGACCCGATTGCCGTCAAGCTTGATGGCGGAGAGACGGCGTTCGAAGGAAACCGCGACTCCCTTCGATTCGAGGCGGCGCAGAGCCGGCGTCACGAAGGCGGTCGACAGGCCCTTTGCCGCGACCAAGGGGCGGCAGGCCTTGCCGCCTTTGGCGAGCGTCTCGCGCAGGACGGCGGCGGCGATGCTCGCTGCCCCTTCCTCGGGCGCTGTGTTGAGCGCGGCCAGGAAAAAGGGTTGCCAGAGCCGCTCATAAAGCAAACCGTGGCAAGCCATGGCGGATTTGATCGGCGTCCCCTTGGCCGCAATGAGGAGACCGAGAACGCCGAGATAGTCGCCCGCGCGCGTTCCCGGCACGCGCCTTTGCCGGCGCAAGATCCACCAAGGGATCGCGCCATCGTTCGGCCGCAAGCGCCAGCGCTCGCCGGAGGCAAGATCGACGAAGGGAAATTCGGCGCTCGCCGGGCCTAAAAGCTGATCCTCGCTGCCAAGCTCGCGCAGATAGCCGAGCGCAACGCGATTGCCCGACAGCAGCAAATGGTTGCCGTTGTCGATTACCATGTCAAGCGTGCTGTCGAAATAGGAGCGGCAGCGGCCGCCGGCTTGCGGCGCGGCCTCGTAAAGGGCGATGCGTCTCGATCCGTCCGCGAGGCGGAGCGCCGCGGCGAGCCCGGCGAGGCCCGCGCCGATGATGTGGACTTTTCCCTGCATCAGATGAGGCCGTGGCGCAGCAAGGCGAGGAGGATGAGGCGACGCGGCACCCGCACCTTGGCGCGCGGCGGCGCAAAGCCGCGTGCCACCACGCCGGCGAGGATCGCTTGATAGACGTCGCCCATCAGCTGTGGAGCCCGCACGCTCCGGCGCGGGCATCGCGCCATGATTTGCATGGCCTGCGCAAAATGCTCCCGCGCCCGCGCAACGACCGGCGCGCAGGCTTCGCCGAGTCGCGGATCGGCGAGCACGTCCTGCGGCGCCGTGGCCCTTATCCCCGCCGCCAGCAAGGCCTCGCGGGGAAGATAAAGCCGCGACATCGCCGCGTCCTCGTCGAGATCGCGCAGAATATTGATGAGCTGAAAGGCGCGGCCCAGATGATGCGCGAGCGCCGGGCCCTCGACGCGCGGCACGCCGAAGACGCGCACCGAAAGGCGGCCGACCGCGCTTGCGACCCGATCGCAATAAAGATCGAGTGTCGCCCATTCGGGCGCTTGGATATCGGCCACGACGTCCATCTCCATGCCGTCGATGACGGCGAAGAAGTCCTCGCGCTGCAGGTCGAAGGCGCGGATGGCTTCGCCAAGCCCGCTAAGCCCGCCAAGATGCCCTGGCTTGCCGGCGCAGAGAGACGCGATTTCCGCGCGCCATTGCGCAAGGGCGGCGCGCCGCGCCTTAACCTCACCGCCGTCATCGGCAATGTCATCCACGGCTCGACAAAACGCATAGATCTCGAACATCGCCTCGCGCTGCCTGCGCGGCAGAATCCGCATGGCGGTGTAAAACGAGCTGCCGCTCGCCCGCGCCTGCGCGCTCGGCAGCGAGGATTCAGCGAGGCTCATGCGCCCCTCATGGTCGAAGCATGGCGCCGCGTGGCGCGCCTGCCGCGATCGACGAGGCCGGCGCCCACTCCGACGAGCGTGAATGCGAGAAAGCCGGGCTTCGTCAAATGCACCGTTTCGCTCAAAGGATCGCGATGAATGAGCATGGTGACCAGCTTCTGCGCGAGCCGTGCGATGACCGCCGTCTCGAGACCGAGCCGCAGGTCACGCACCTGCCGCGGCAACGCGCTTCCCTGGCGGACCAGCAGCTCCGTCCGCGCCGCAAGATGGTGAAGGCAGGCCAACAAGCCCGGCGAGGCGCGCGGCGCGGCAAGCGCCGCCGGATCGACGCCCTCCTTGGCCATCCCGTCGAGCGGCACATAGACCCGGTCGAGATTACGGTAATCGGCGCCGCAATCCTGAAGATGATTGATGATCTGCAGCGCCGAGCACAGCGCATCGTTGGCCGGCCAGGTCGATTCGCTCTCGCCATGTACGTCGAGAACGAAGCGGCCGACCGGCGCCGCCGAATAGGCGCAGTAATGCATGAGCTCGTCGAAATTCGCGTAGCGCTGCTTGACGGCGTCCATGCGGAAGGCGTGCAGCAAGTCGAGCGCGTGGCGCGGCGTTAGCCGGCGTTCGGCGAGCGAGGCGCGCAGCGGCCGCGCGGCGGCAATTCCATCCTCCTTGCCGAGAAGGGCAGCCTCGAACCGGTCGAGGCGTTCAAGCTTCTCCTGCGGGCTCAAGACCGGACTGTCGGCAATATCGTCGGCGCCCCGCACGAAATAGTAGAAGGCGAGGACCGTCGGCCGGTGCTGGCGCGCAATAAGCCGCGAAGCGACGGGGAAATTCTCGTCGCGATGCGTCTTCGTCGGGGAAGGATCGGCGCTCATTTGAGATACCCGTGCTCGCGAAACCAGGCGAGGGCATCGGCGAGCCCCAGCTCGTAGGGCCGCGCGCGATAGGCGAGATCGCGTTCCGCCTTGGCGGAGGAGAAGAACATCCGATATTTCGACATGCGCAGGCCGTCGAGCGTGAGGAAAGGCTCGCGCGCGCTCAGGCGGGCCTTAGCCTCGGCGAGGAAGGCGAGAGGATAGATCAGGCTGCGCGGCAGGCGCAGCCACGGCGGCTTGTCGCCGCTCAAGGCGGCGATATGGGCGAGCATCGCGGCAAACCCCACGTTTTGACCACCCAGAATATAGCGTTCTCCAATTCGGCCATGCTGCAACGCAGCAATATGGCCAGCGGCGACATCATCGACATGGACGAGATTGAGCCCCGTGTCCACATAGCCGGGGATCCGCCCGCAAGCCGCCTCGATGATGATCCGGCCGGTCGGCGTCGGCTTGATGTCGCGCGGTCCGATCGGCGTCGAGGGGTGAACGACGACCGCCGGCAGGCGTTCCTCGGCAATCATCGACGTGACGATCTGCTCGGCGAGCACCTTACTCTTTTTATAAGCGCCGATCGCCTCTTCGACCCTCAAGGGCTTGGTCTCGTCGATGATCTCGCCGCTCTTCGATACGGCGAGGGTGGCGACGCTGCTCGTATACACAATACGTTCGACGCCGGCCTTCAACGCGGCGCACATGAGGTTGCGGGTGCCCTCGCGGTTGGTGCGGAGGATCTCGGCAGGATCAGGCGCCCACAACCGGTAATCAGCCGCCACATGCATCAAGAAACGAGACCCGGCCATGGCGCGTGCGACGGCGTCGGCATCGCGCATGTCGCCTTCGGCAATCTCGACGTCGAGGCTGGAGAGGTTGAGCCGCGGGCTCGTGGGGCGCACGAGGGCACGCACGCTGTAACCCGCGGCAAGCGAAGCCTGCGCGACCGCCGAACCGACGAAGCCGGAGGCGCCGGTGACCAATATTCTGTCGCCCGCCACGCTGCTGCCTTACCCTTGAACAAACTTTTAGATTGGCCACCGGGCGGCATATCATCTCTGCGACAAGCCGGGCAACCAGCGGGTAGTGTCTCAGTTTGAATTTCAGAAGAGCTCAACTAGCGACCGTCATTCTACGGGCTAGCTTGTCGGCGGTTGGCAGAAGAAAGGGATGAGAATGGCATCGATTATTGGGCCATCGGTTACGCTTACCACTTCCGCGTCATCCAACGTGAGTTTGAGATGCTCCACCAAAATTGAGCCGATAATGCGCTGAAAGACCTTGGATATAAGAAGGGCAATTTCAGTCGTTTCATCGAAAGCCGCATTAATAGCCTCCTCCCAGCACGGATGCGGCTTCAGATGCCGAATTCCGTCGATGATAATTGTTTCAGAGCCGTAGAAAGTATTGTGACCCTGATACTCCTGTCCTATTAGAAGTTCATACGTGAATCCCGCTGGTACACGCTCGAAAGATTTACCTAGGAGCGCGCGATCAGTATGAAACGAGAAGCGCTTTCGCATCTGAGAAATTATATTCGTCTGCCCAAAATATTTCTTCAGCAATTTTATATCGTTGTAGAAAGTGTCGTCCAAGAGACTCGATTTAGATTTCCGCAACTGATCGACACGGACATTACTCCTGAAGAATTCATATGCTTCGAAGGCATGGCCGGCAAGGGCACGCAGGAAGAACGAAAGCGTTGTGAAGGCAGCGCTCCTGTCTAGGCCATCGCCGCTAGCGTGCACAGCATTGCTACAAAACTTTAGATACTTGGTACTGATATTCAATTCATTCAGAATCTTACCGCCTCCAAGTAGAATAGATAACTCCCGGTCCGGGAGTGCCTCTAACGCCGCCTTCTCAATCGTGAACCGGTTCAATTTAGACACTGCGGGGTCCATACAGCCTTTAAAGGTGGACGCTTCTAAGAACCTCGCCAATTCGCGGCCTTTCTGATTCCATCGTGATGGATGGATTGGAGATGATTCGATGCGAAGGCAGCCGGGATTTTTCGATTTCGATGATCGATTGAAGCGGTTGAGTGATCTCGGCGACCAGCTCGAGGCCTTCCAGGCGACGGTGGATTTCGAGATTTTCCGCCCGGAACTGAGCGCGGCGCTGGCTTATTCAGACGGCGCACAAGGCGGGCGTCCGCCATTCGATGCCGTGATGATGTTCAAGATCCTGGTCATTCAGACGGCGAACAATCTCTCGGACGAACGG
>DATFNQ010000015.1:0-16239 GCA_035266305.1 Methylovirgula sp. | reverse complement strand
CGGAGCTCAGGGAAGTGCCCAGCGAAATCGCAATCGACGTGTCCCCCGCGATGATGCAACAGGTTATGCCGGTCGCGAACGACTATATCGCCATTTTCACGACCGGCCACGATCATCCGGACGTGGAACCATTGCTGTACGATCCGGGCCGCTCCCTGATCTATGGCGTCAACTCGCTCGACGACGCAAAAAAGCGGCGGGCGGAGGTCGCAGTTGTTTCCGCTGCTTTCACTAAATTCCTCGGCGATTGGGCACACGTGCGCACGATCCTGGCAAAGGATGCCGCGACGTACGGGATGGACGATTTCGAAAAGCTTACCAAGGCGCGCGCGCAATTCCTCGAGAGCGAAGCTTCAATGTTGCAGTTCCTGATCGACCATCCGCAAGGCTGGACGCTGATGGAATACAAATCCGGCGTCAGTCTGCCGACCTATCAGGATACCGCGATGGAACAAGACTTGATCAAAACAATGGGTGTCAGAGACGCGGCGATGAAGGCCCTCAGGTCCGTGCTACCACAGTGAGATATTGCCCGAGCGGTGCGGGCTGCGGCTGCCCGCCTCGCGTGCAGCCCGACAAGTGCTCCGCCGTCACGCTGCGCGCGCCTAATCCGTCGCCTTCCGGCAGCCGGAAGGGCTCGACACTCTTCGAACGCAAACAACTTTTTCCGTCTCGGAAACTCGCCAAGCGGGGTGGGAGGCTTGCAATTGTCGATCATCCGACTTGATCTCGCGAAAGCCGCGCACAGCCAGGAATGTTTCGAGAAGTTCAATGAAGGCGCGCCAACGGCTCCGTCGAAGGAGCCGGGCATGCAACGATAGTCGCGCCGCAGAGTTGGCGCGAACGCAGCTGGTCCGCGAAATGCATAATGGCATCAAACTTCCGTCGTCAAATCTTGGTAATCGTCGGTGATCGTTCGATGAAGGGGAGTGCCAATGCCGAATATGGGCTTGGTTCTACAAGGAGGCGGTGCACTCGGTCCCTATGAATATGGCGCCGTCACGCGGTTGGTTGAACTTGGCTGGAACCCGGTCGCCATCACAGGCGTATCGATAGGCGCGATCACGACGGCCGCGATTGCCGGCGCGCGAGATGGCAATATTCCCGCCAGCCTGAAACGGCTGTGGGACGCCATAACGCTGACGCCCGTGCCGTTCTTGCCTCCCGACGCCCAGGCCACGTGGTCGATGTTCGGCGATCCGCGCTTTTGGTCGACGCGCGGCGATTTTTGGAATTTGCCGCGCTGGACTAGTTTTTGCGATGTCTCACCGATGCGGGAGACCCTCACGGCGATCTGCGATTTCGGGCAATTGAACGACGCCAGCCATATTCGGGTTTCCGTGACGGCGACGGACGTGGAAACTGGGGCGCAGGTGTCCTTCTCGAACTATGTCGCTAATGCCGGTAGGGCCGATCACGTGAACCCGATCGTGTCGCGCATCAAACTCACGCCCGATCATATCCTGGCGACGCAGTCTCCCACCCGGATTTCCCATGACTGTCATTGACCGCAGCTCATATTGGGATGGCGGGCTGTTCGACAATACGCCGATCGAGGCACTGCTCGATCTGTTGAGCGATGCTGAAATCGATTCGCTGCCGATTTTTGTCGTCGATCTGTTCGCCACGCGTGCCGCCCTACCGCAAAACCTGGCGCAGGTTTTTGAGCGCATGATGGAAATCGCCTATGAGAACCGCTTCTGGGCTCAGTACGCGGATCCTAAGGGCGGCCTCGCCGCATTTACGAGCATGCTTGCCGAGATCGACCGCGACTTGCCATCCGATAGCCCAGTGCGGGCCAAGGAACCCTATCACCGGTTGCAGAGGCTGAGGGCACTCAGAAATCTCAGGATAATTCAAGCAGACCACGCGCCAATGACCGGCAGCATGGACTTCTCGGCGTATGGCGTGAAAAGCCGTTTCGACAGTGGCCGTGCCGCAGTCGATAAGATGCTCGCGGGCACTCCAACGCATTGATGTGATTTGGAGCGGGCGAAGGGATTCGAACCCTCGACCCCAACCTTGGCAAGGTTGTGCTCTACCCCTGAGCTACACCCGCATCCGCGCGGACTTGCCGCGCCCCGGCTTTATGCCGCAAACCCCATCGCATTGCAAATCAAGCCTGCGGCGCGCAATTCTCAGGCGGCTTGACGGAAAAATGGCGCCGCTGCAGTTGCGATTTGACGGCCGCACGTCCATTTTCGGCTAAGATATGGCCGGCGTGGAAGTTCGGGCCCATTCATGAATTGTGGACTCCGTCCGAACGCGGGATTTTGTTGGGAGCATTCGGCCGCGAACCGCTTGGCCTGATCATTCGTGCACATGCATAAGGAGAGGCGCGGAATGGCGCAATATATGGGGCGGGAGATAGTGGCCGAAGCGGCGGCGCCGATCAAGGTGACGACGACGGCGACATTCGCCGCCGACGTTCTCTCGGAGTCCGCCCGCCAGCCCGTACTCGTCGATTTCTGGGCGCCCTGGTGCGAGCCCTGCAAGCAACTGACGCCGGTTCTCGAGAAGGTCGTCAAGGCGGCTAGCGGCAAGATCAAGCTCGTGACGATGAACATCGACGAGCATCCGCAGATCGCTAGCCGGCTCGGCGTCCGCTCGATCCCCGCCGTCATCGCCTTTCAGAAATCGCAACCGGTTGACGGCTTCGTCGGCGCGCTGCCTGAGAGTCAGATCCGCGGCTTCATTGAACGGCTGGTCGGCCCGCTCGGCGCCAGTCAGGACATGCGCGCCGAGGCGGAGGCAGCGCTCGGCCGCGGCGACGTCGCCGCGGCGGCGGAAATCTTTGCTTCTCTGCTCAGTGACGATCCGACTGATCTTGCCGCCCTGGGCGGCCTCGTCAAAAGCTCCGTCGCGATGGGCGAGCTTGCAACCGCCGAGAGCCTGCTTGAGCAAGCCCCGCCGGGTTCCGAACGCGATCCGGCCATCGCGGCGGCGCGGGCGGCGCTTGAAAACGCGGTTCAAGCCGCCTCCGTCGGCGATGTCGCCGAATTGGCGCGCCGCGTCGCCTCGGAACAAAACGATCATCAGGCCCGTTACGACCTCGCCATCGCGCTCAACGCGCGCGGGCGCCGCAATGAGGCGGCCGACGCGCTGCTCGAAATCATCAAACGCGACCGCAGCTGGGGCGACGGTTCCGCCCGCAAGCAGCTGCTGCAATTCTTCGAAGCTTGGGGCAGCATGGATCCGGCAACCGTCGCCGCCCGGCGCAAGCTTTCCGCGCTCCTGTTCGCCTAGGTTCAAGAGGGCATTCGAAAGAGGATTTCGAGGAGGGACGAGGACATGAGCATGAACACTCCCTATCTCGGAGCGGAGCAAGTGCCCAACGTGATCCCGGTGTTTCCGTTGCCCGGCGCCCTGCTCTTGCCGCGCGGGCAGCTGCCGCTCAACATCTTCGAGCCGCGCTACCTCGCGATGATCGACGATGCATTGAAGAGCGATCGGATCATAGGCTTGATCCAGCCCGCATCCGAAGAGGCCACGTCGGGCGTGCCTGCGCTCCTCTCGGTCGGCTGCGCCGGGCGACTGACGCAGTTCGCCGAAACCGGCGACGGGCGCTATCTCGTGACGCTCACCGGAATTGCGCGCTTCGCCGTCGTCGAGGAGATCGCCGCCCCAACCCCCTATCGCCAGTGCCGCGTCGATTTTTCGGCCTTCCACGCGGATTTCACGCCGCGTGCCGGGGAAGACGCCGTCGACCGCGACAGCGTGCTCGCGACCTTGCGCCAATTCGCCGACGCCAACGACCTGCAAATCGATTGGCAAAGCATTCGCGAGGCGCCGAACGAGGCGCTGGTCAATGCGCTCTCGATGATGAGTCCCTATGGACCAAGGGAAAAGCAGGCGCTGCTTGAAGCGCCCAACCTCAAACGCCGCGCCGAAGTCCTCGTCGCGATCACTGAATCCCAGCTCGCACGGGGCAAGCGTGCGGCAACGCCGCTGCAATGAGCGCTAACGACGAGGACGACATGGCCGACAAGAATCAAAAACCCGGTTCGGGCGAAACGGAGGCGTCGCGGATCGACCCGCGGCTGCTCGAAATTCTGGTCTGTCCGCTGACCAAGACCACGCTCGAATATGACGCAAAACAGCAGGAATTGATTTCCCGCGCCGCCAAGCTCGCCTATCCGATCCGCGACGGCATTCCGATCATGCTGCCCGAAGAGGCACGCCCGCTCGAGGACTGAGGGCGCGGGCACGCCAGCGCCGACGCCGGTTCGCGGCAAGCAAAAGCATGCGCCGGCGGAGCGTTCCGCACGCCGCCACGCAGGATCGTGGCGCATGAAACCCATCCTGCTCTGGATTCTCTTGTCATCGCATGATCTCTTCCCAAAACCGGTCCACAATCCTGCGGGTCATGCTTGATGCCGAGCGCCATCGACAATCTTCTCATGATCCTCGATCTCGAGAGGATCGAGCACAATATTTTCCGCGGCCATAGTCCGCAGGTCGGCTGGCAGCGCGTCTTCGGCGGCCTCGTGATCGCCCAGGCGCTCGTCGCCGCGGCGCGCACCGTGGCGGACAGGGAGCCACATTCGATTCATGGGTATTTTCTGCTGCCGGGCGATCCGGCGGTGCCGATCGTCTATGAAGTCGACCGTATCCGCGATGGAACCAGCTTCACGACGCGCCGCTGCAACGCGATTCAGCACGGCCGTCCAATTTTTTCCCTTTCCGCCTCTTTTCAGATCAGGGAACAGGGCCTTGAGCACGCCCTTCCCATGCCGGACGTGCCTGCACCCGAGGATTTGCCTAGTGAATCCGAGCTTTATGCCCAGTTTGGCAGCATGTTGCCCGAACCGATGCGCCGCTGGTTCGCGCAAGACCGGCCGATCGAAATCCGCCCCGTCGCGCTGTCGCACTATCTGGGACATAAGCTTTCAGCCCCGGTCCAATATGTCTGGCTGAGAGCAGCCGGTACGCTTCCCGACGACCCGGCGGTGCACCGCGCCGTGCTGGCCTATCTCTCCGACATGACGCTTCTCGACACGGCGCTCGTCGCACATGGCCGCACGATTTTCGAACCGGACCTGCAGGTGGCGAGCCTCGATCACGCGCTCTGGTTCCATCGCCCGTTTCGTGCCGACGAATGGCTGCTCTATGCCCAGGATAGCCCGAATTCCGGGGGCGCCCGCGGCCTGACGCGCGGCCTCATCTATGCACGCGCGGGTCGTCTCGTCGCTTCGGTGGCGCAAGAAGGCTTGATCCGCCTGCGCCCCAAGTCGACGTGACTTCGCGCAAATTCGCGCAAATTCGCGTTGAGCGCGCCGAGATCCGCGCCGAATTTCCGCAAAATCATGACCGCTGGCCCATGGCTTGCTTTCTAGCGGACTTGACCATGGCCGGCCGCATTCCGCGTGATCAGCAGGGGGCGTGGTCACGATTGGAGGCGATAGGGTTCAATAAGCCCGCATGTCGGCCGCAAGATTAAGCCGCAACGGCTTGAAACCCGCGACCTGAGCAAATCCGGACTGATGAAGCTTTGGCCGGGTGATGGCTGCTTGTGCTCGATGTGCGTTCGGGTCGGACCTGCGCTCACTGGAGGATGAAATGAAAATTGTGACGGCGATCATTAAACCGTTCAAGCTCGACGAAGTGAGAGACGCGCTCACCACGCTCGGCGTGCATGGCATGACGGTGAGCGAGGTCAAAGGCTACGGGCGCCAGAAGGGCCACACGGAGATCTATCGTGGGGCAGAATATGCCGTGAATTTCCTTCCCAAACTCAAGCTCGAAGTCGCCATCGCCTCCGAACTCGTCGACCGGACAATCGCGGCCATCACCGCGGCGGCGCGCACCGGCGAAATCGGCGATGGCAAGATCTTTGTCAGTCCGCTCGACGAAGTCGTGCGCATCCGGACCGGCGAAAAGGGCACGGACGCCATCTAGACCTCAACCGAGATCAGCAGGGGAAAGAAATGAAATTTACTCCGTCACTTTGGGAGGCCGTTACTTCCGCGGGCAGATGTTGCACGAAGCCTTCGCGCTTCGCCCCCACGGTTTTGGTTTTCGGTATCCTATTCACTGCCTTCGCCACTTTTGCCGCCATCGATGGCGCCCGTGCGCAGACCCCGGCCGCGGCTCCTCCAGCAGCAGCTCCTCCCGCGTCTCGCTGATCATTCTGTGGCTCATCGACATGACGATCGGTCTGCGTGTGAGCTCCGAGGTCGAACGCGACGGCTTGGATCTCGCGCTTCACGGCGAGGTCGTCCAACAGACGTGCCGGCTTCTCTGCGCTGGACAAACTCGGGGCTCCTTTGGGGCCCCTTTTTGTCTCCCCGCGCGGCAGGTTTCGGACCCGCCGTCGCCGCGATCCGACCGCCACGATAGGCAAGGTTAAACCGGCCTTAACCACGCCTCTTTAGCCTGAAGCCGATCGCCGGTTGTCGCAGCGCGAGCTTCGTTGACCGCGCGTCTCCTTCGACCGGCGAGGCTCCATTTCTGATCCGACCATGCTCGATCTTCGCAAGCTTGCCGATCGGTGAATTCTGCGCGTTTGCCATGGTCGACTTTGACCAAGGTGGTCACTCAGGCGCAAACTGATGCGGACGACGACCAGCTTCACGGCCTTGGATTGCATTCCCGATCCGCTGCGCGCCTTTGCCGTGCGGCGGGCCGCGGAATTGGCGGGAATTGCGCTCGTCGTCGGCACGGGCGCGCTGGCGCTGGCGCTCCTCACCTGGTCGGTTGAGGATCCGAGCTTCAACCACGCAACTGACGGGCCGGTCCGCAATCTGCTTGGCCTACCCGGCGCGATCACCGCCGATCTCGTGATGCAGATGCTGGGGCTCGCCGCGGTCGCGTTGCTTGCGCCGCTTGCAATCCTGGGCTGGCGGCTCATGACAAGCCGCCATCTCGACCGGATCGGAAGGCGGCTCATGCTCTGGCTCGTGGGCGGCCTCGCCGCGGCGGGGTTTGCGGCGATTCTGCCTGTGACGAGCCGATGGCCGCTGCCGACCGGCCTTGGCGGCCTGCTGGGCGACGCCATGCTTCTCCTGCCGCGCCGCGTTTTCGGCGGCCACGCGGCGATCATGCTGATGTTCGCGCTCGGTTTCGCGGCCGTTGCGATTCTTTCGCTCGCAGCCTCGGTGAGCCGGCCCAAGCCGGAGCCGACCTTCGAAGATGAGGACGAAGAAACGCCGCAGCACACGCCCGGCGCGGAAGATGAGGATCGGGCCGGCGAACCCAGTTTCGCGCTCGTGCTTGTCGGCGCGTTCATCCACGCTCTGCTGGCGCTGAAATTGGCAACCGTACGCGCCCTGAGGAGGCGGCCGCGAAAACGGACGAGGCCCACTCCCGCACCCTGGCAGGACGCGGCGCGCCGGGTCGGTCCGTCGCTCGATCAACGCTTTCTCCGCGAA
Source organism: Methylovirgula sp. (assembly GCA_035266305.1). Taxonomy (GTDB): domain Bacteria; phylum Pseudomonadota; class Alphaproteobacteria; order Rhizobiales; family Beijerinckiaceae; genus Methylovirgula. The sequence continues at coordinate 8,869 of DATFNQ010000015.1, read as the reverse complement.
GATCCGCCCATCGATGCGGCCTTCTTCGATGCGAGCACCTACGCGCCGCCGGCGCAGCGCGCTGCTGCGCAAATGGGCGCGAACGCCGGGCCCGCGGCGGAGACTAGGAGCCGCATCACGCCCGCGACCGCGGCACTCAAGGGCGGCCAGCGCCTGGCGCGCGAAATCCAGCCCTCGATGCTCGAGCGTTTCGGGCAAGGCAAGTATCAGTTGCCGCCTCTGCTGATGCTCAGCGAGCCGAAGCGGCCGGTCGGCGGCAGAGTTTCGGAAGAAGCGCTCCAGCAAAACGCTCGACTGCTCGAAGGCGTGCTCGAAGACTTCGGCGTCAAGGGCGAGATCATCAACGTCCGCCCCGGGCCGGTCGTCGCGCTTTACGAACTCGAGCCGGCGCCCGGCATCAAGTCGGCGCGGATCATCGGTCTTGCCGACGACATCGCCCGCTCGATGTCGGCCGTCTCCGCCCGAGTCGCCGTCGTCCAAGGCCGCAACGCGATCGGCATCGAACTGCCGAACCAGCGCCGCGAAATGGTTTTTCTGCGCGAATTGCTGGCCTCGCAAGATTTCGAGAAGACGAAACACAAGCTTGCCATCGCGCTCGGCAAGACGATCGGCGGCGAGCCGATCATCGTCGATCTCGACCGCATGCCGCATCTGCTCGTTGCCGGCACGACCGGCTCGGGCAAATCGGTCGCCATCAATACGATGATCCTCTCGCTGCTCTATCGGCTGCGGCCGGACGAATGCCGGCTCATCATGGTCGATCCCAAGATGCTCGAGCTCTCCGTCTATGACGGCATCCCGCATCTGCTGACGCCGGTCGTCACCGACCCGAAGAAGGCCGTCGTCGCGCTCAAATGGGCGGTGCGCGAGATGGAGGACCGCTACAAGAAGATGTCGAAGCTCGGCGTGCGCAACATCGACGGCTTCAACACCCGCGTCGCCGAGGCTGCCGCCAAGGGGAAGACCGTCACCCGCACCGTGCAGACCGGCTTTGACCGCGAGACCGGCGAAGCAACCTACGAGCGCGAGACGATGGAGCTTTCGGTCCTGCCCTATCTCGTGGTCATCGTCGATGAAATGGCCGACCTGATGATGGTCGCCGGCAAGGACATTGAAGGCGCCATCCAGAGGCTCGCGCAAATGGCGCGCGCCGCCGGCATCCATCTCATCATGGCGACGCAGCGGCCGTCCGTCGACGTCATCACCGGAACGATCAAGGCGAATTTCCCGACCCGCGTCTCCTTCCAGGTGACTTCGAAGATCGACAGCCGCACGATCCTCGGCGAGCAGGGCGCCGAACAATTGCTCGGCCAGGGCGACATGCTCTACATGGCTGGCGGCGGCCGCATCATCCGCGTCCACGGGCCCTTCGTCTCCGATGGCGAAGTGGAGAAGGTCGTCGCCCATCTGAAGAGCCAGGGCCAGCCCGAATATCTCGACGCGATCACCACCGAGGACGATCCGGACGGGGAGGACGCCGAGTCATTCCCCGGCGCCGAGGGGGAGGAGAGCGGCGATCCCTACGATCGCGCCGTCGCCATCGTCCTGCGCGATCGCAAATGCTCGACGAGCTATGTCCAGCGGCGTCTCTCGGTCGGCTATAACAAGGCCGCCTCCCTGGTCGAAAGGATGGAAAAAGAGGGCGTGGTCAGCGCGCCGAACCATTCCGGCAAGCGGATGATTTTGGTCGGCGGCGGCATCGATCGCGGCGCTTTCGATCCGAATGGCGACGATTGAGGCAAAACGGTCAAAAGATGCCGCCCATGCGGGATCGTCCAATTGCCGCCACACAGACAAACTACCGGTCGTTCGAGCGCGATTGGGACCCGAGTCGCATCACGCTCGAACTTTTGCTGCGTGATTTCCTCGGAAAATCTGCAACTTTTCGGAATATGCCGGCGCCGCGATTGAGCGCTGCGCACGAGGTGCCGTATGATCAACAAGACACGATGGGGGCTCGCCCTGGCTTTGTCCTTCGGTTTGGCTGCCGGGATCGCCCGATCCGACAGCGCCATTGCCGAGGACTCGAACGCCCCCGCGACATCGGCCGTCGATAGCGCCGCCCCCGCCAAAGCCACGAGCGCCGCGCCGACGGCTGCGACCGCCAAGTCCGCATCCCCTGACGCGGCGCCGGCAGCCTTCGTGCCGATGGACCCGGCGCTGGCGATCCAAAAGGCCAATGCCTATTTCAACCAGGCGACGACGATGGTCGGGGATTTCGTCCAGATCAGCGGCGATCGGCGTTCGGAGGGCAAGATCTACGTTCAAAAGCCCGGCAAGCTTCGTTTCGAATATGCCGATCCCGCGACCCTCGACATCATTGCCGACGGGAGCACCGTCGCGGTCATCGACCGCAAGCTCGCGACCACCGATTTCTATTTCATCTGGCAGACACCGCTCAAATTCCTGCTCAAGGGTCAAATCGACCTTTCCAAGGACGTCTCGGTCGTCGACGTGACGAGCGATCCCGACACGGTCACAATTACCGTGGAAGACAAGCTAACCTTCGGGGGAACCTCACAAATCAAGCTGATGTTCGATCCTGCCCAGTTCCAGCTGAAGCAATGGGAAGTGACCGATCCGCAGGGCAATGAGACGCTCGTTTCGTTGTTCAATGTGGATTTCACCGAGCCCCCCGATCCGGCGCTGTTCAAGATCACCCAAAACCGCATCGAAAACACCGATAGCCGGAGGCTCAACCAGAGTAATTAACCTGATTTTTTTGCCCCGGCGCCTTGCGGGGCCGCCCGCGATTTCCTATTTCTCGGCCTGGAGAGTGATACGGTCAGCCTGACGAATCCCCCCGTTCAGTCACGCTGGCTTGCCGGACCCCTCCCGGTTATGTGTCGCTCCGCGGGGCGTCCGATCTCTGGTCGGACGCCCTATTCTTTTGCCCGGAGGGATGCCGGACATCCCATGGAGGATCGCATGCCTCTGATCCGCATCGACATGGTGGCAGGCCGAAGCGAGGCCGAGATCAAGCAGCTGCTTGATGCCGTTCACCGGGTGGTGCTTGCCGCCTTCAGCGTGCCCGAACGCGACCGCTACCAGGTCGTGACCGAACACAAGCCGTCGCATCTCATCGCCGAAGATACCGGCCTCGGCATTCCAAGAACGAGCAAATTCGTGCTGGTGCAGGTCACGACTCGGCCTCGCACACGCGCGGAAAAGGAAAAGCTCTACCAGCTTTTATGCCGGGAGCTCGAAGAGCATTGCGGCATATCGCCCTCGGACGTCATGGTCGCGATCACCCAAAATACGGACGAAGACTGGTCTTTCGGCCACGGCCGCGCGCAGTTCCTCACCGGTGAGCTCAGGAGCAAATCTGTGGCTTGAACGCCGGGACTGCTTGAGTTGCAGCGCCTGGCGTGGTCAACCGACGCTTGGCTGGTGGTCGGCTTGTGGACTGTTCCCATTCTTCCTTGAAACTTGCATCGACCGTTGACTGGTCTCTCGAAGGAGAGCGCCGCGCATGCGTCTGACGCTCGCGACCTGGAACATCAATTCGGTCCGGCTGCGGATCGATCTCGTCGCGAAATTCCTCGCCGGCCACGCGCCGGACGTCATCTGTCTTCAAGAGACGAAATGTCGCGACAGCGAATTCCCGGCTGCCGCCTTCCGCGAGCTCGGCTATGAACATCTCGCGATCAACGGCCAGAAAGGCTATCACGGCGTCGCCATCGCCTCGAAGCTGCCATTCGTGGCGATCGATCGGCGGCCTTTCTGCGCGAAGGGCGATGCGCGTCACATCAGCGTGATTTTACGTCCGGCGAAGGGCCGTGCCGTCACCTTGCATAATTTTTATGTGCCGGCCGGCGGCGACGAGCCCGATCCTGTCGCCAATCCGAAGTTCGCCCATAAGCTCGCCTTTCTCGACGAAATGGCACTATGGATGCGCGCCGAGAGGATCGCCGGCGCCGACGCGATCATGGTCGGCGATTTGAACATCGCGCCGCTCGAAACCGATGTTTGGAATCACAAGGCGCTGCTCAAGGTCGTGAGCCATACGCCGGTCGAGGTCGAGAAGCTCGGCAACGTCTTCGCCGCGGGACCCTGGATCGATGCCCTGCGCCGCTATGTCCCGGCCGAGCAAAGGCTTTACACATGGTGGAGCTATCGCGCCCCCGATTGGGCCAAGGCCAATAAGGGCCGCAGGCTCGACCACATCTGGCTCAGCGAGAGCCTCTCGTCGCATCTCTGCGGCATGAATGTCCTGCGCGAGAGCCGCGGCTGGAACCGCCCCTCGGACCATGTGCCGGTCATCGCGCATCTCGATTTCTGAGAATGCGGCCGGCCGGCGCGCTCAGTAAGGGAAGGGAGGAGTCCAGAACTCGGCGAGCGGCTCGGGACGGCCGGGCAGGTCAAACCGGCGCGGCAGGGTCTCGTTGCCGAATCTCGACCGGTAATAGGCCTGATCGGGAGTCTGGTTGAAGATCGTATTCTCGGTCACGTAATCTTGCATGCTGCCTTGCGGGACCACCTGGCCCGGATCGAGCCAGCTGCGCTTAGTGACGGTGAGCGGCGGGCGCGGATCATTGTAGACGGCCATATTCTGGTGCGTGCGATGATGCGGCGTCTTCGTCGCCGCCGAAGCGCCCGAAGCAAAGACGCACATCGCCGCGACGGCAGCAACCGAAAGTGATGTGATCGGACGCATGACTATCTCCTTCCCGAGAGCGCTCCAGCGGATCCAATCTGCGTCCGAACGCGCCCTGATCCTTTGACCTGGAGCAATTCCCAGAACCGTTTTCCGCCTCGCCCCGCGCCCCAACCGATTCGGCCGGCTATGATCTAAGACAACACCCTAGACGGTTTTTAGTTCGGCGCGAATGACAAACGCGCCACAGGCGCCCCGAAAACCCGGTCAGTGCGCTTTTCGCAGCCTGAGTGGCGCCGGCGCATCATCCTGGTCGATCCAATTCGCCTGAATCGGCGTCGGCGCGAGCCCCGTGCCGGCGCAGGCCGGATCGCGTCGCAATTCAGTGTCCGCGAAAAAGCCGGCCAGCGCCGGGTCCTCCCCGCCCGAATTCAAATCCAGGCGATCAAGCAGGCAGCTGAGCGCCGGACGCGATATCGGCCTCGCCGGCGTAGCGCAGGCAAAGCCGCTGATTCTGAAGCTGGTGTTCAGCCCGGCGCCACGAAACCCGAGGCAGGGCGTCGGCGCGCTTGCCCCGGCGGCGAGATCGATATCGGCCGCTTCGAACGGCCCGAAGCGGGTCGCGAGTTCCGATGGCGTCAGGCTGCGGATGATCGCGAGACCTCCCATGGCCGCCGTACGGGCGAGATCGACGAAGAGCGGCGCTTGCGGCGCGGGCTCGGTGCCGACCCGATAGAGCATGAGGCGGAAGAAGGGCTCCTCGCCGTTCAGCTTGCCAAAGGTCAGGATATCCTCGCGGCCGCCGCCCGTCCGATGCCGCCGCGCCTCATAGATCAGCTTGGAATTGGCGAGGTCGGGCGCGTCAAGGGCGAAGAGTTCGATCGGCTGTGAAATGTCGATCCAGGCTGGCGGCGGCGCCGCCGGTACGGCCGTCTCAACCGGCGCCTGCGGCGCCTGTGTCCGGGCCAAGAGCACCGCGGAGGCTAGCAGGAGCGCCGCAACCGAGGCGCTTCCAATTGGCCAGCGACGCGTGCGCCGCCGCGATCCGGCGCGAAACCTTGTCGGCTCGATTTCACGAACGTGGGTGGCCATCCCTGCCTCTCGGGAGGCACTCTGGACCGCAACATCTTGCCGGCCGTTACCGCGCGGCGGCGATTTCGAGATAGGGTCAACAACCGCTTTATGGCGGGACCGATCGATAATCTCTGCCCTTAGGGGTGGGAGCGGCCGCGCGGTTCCAATGAGATTGCCGCGGATCGGCGGCGGCATTATCTACCAGGCTCGGGCAAGCAAAGGAGATCGTTATGGGTTTCAAGGTCGCCGTCGTCGGCGCGACCGGCAATGTCGGGCGGGAAATGCTCGACATCCTCGCCGAGCGTCAATTTCCTGCCGACGAGGTCGTGGCGCTTGCCTCACAGGGCTCGCTCGGCACCGAGGTCTCCTTCGGCGACCAGACCTTGAAGTGCAAGGTGCTCGAAAATTACGATTTCTCCGGCACCGACATCTGCCTGATGTCGGCGGGGGGCGCGATCTCCAAGGAATATGCGCCGAAGATCGCCCGGCAGGGCTGCGTGGTCATCGATAATTCCTCCGCCTGGCGCACCGACCCCGACGTGCCGCTGATCGTGCCCGAGGTCAATGCGGATGCGGTCGCCGGTTTCGCCAAGAAGAAGATCATTGCCAATCCGAATTGCTCGACGGCGCAGCTCGTCGTCGCGCTGAAGCCGCTGCATGACGCCGCGACCATCAAGCGCGTGGTGGTCTCGACCTATCAATCGGTCTCCGGCGCCGGCAAGGAGGCGATGGACGAACTCTTCGCGCAGACCCGCTCGATCTTCGTCTCCGATCCGGTGGAATCGAAGAAGTTTCCGAAGCGCATCGCCTTCAATGTCATTCCGCAGATCGACGTGTTCATGGAGGACGGTTCGACCAAGGAAGAATGGAAGATGATGGTCGAGACGAAGAAGATCCTCGATCCGAAGATCAAGCTGACCGCCACTTGCGTGCGCGTGCCGGTTTTCATCGGCCACGCGGAGGCGGTGAACGTCGAGTTCGAGAAGCCGCTGTCGGCCGACGAGGCGCGGAGCATCCTGCGCGAGGCGCCCGGCTGTCTCGTGATCGACAAGCACGAACCCGGCGGCTATGTGACGCCGCACGAGGCGGCGGGCGAGGACGCGACCTATATTTCGCGCATCCGCGAGGACGCGACGGTCGAGAACGGGCTTTCATTCTGGTGTGTCGCCGACAATCTGCGCAAGGGCGCGGCGCTCAACGCCGTGCAGATCGCCGAGCTGCTCGTCAACCGCAAGCTGATTAAGCCGAAGGAAAGGGCGGCGTGAGCCGCCCCTCTCCCCGCTTGCGGGGAGAGGGTTAGGGTGAGGGGCTGGGTGATTTGCCACCACTTTCCTCGAGGCGAGTCATGATCGGCTTTGGCAAATTCGTTTGCATGATGGCGATCGCGCTCTGGGCTGTGCCCGCCGGAGCGGACGAGGTGCCTGCCGACGCGGTCGGGTTCACCGTCTTTTTGGCGAAAGCCTTCCAAAATGCCCAACCCAATGCCGGCGTCACCATTGCGGGGCCGCTGCATCTGACCATCAAGCAAAACGGAGAGACTTGGGAAACCTACCTCTATATACGATTTACTCTTATTGCCTGCGCAACAGCAAGGATCTCTGCGCGGAAGCCGTTGCGCTCCATGTTGAGGAAATCGCCGCTTCATGTTGAGGAAATCGCCGCTTCGCATAACGAGGCCTCGAAACCCGTAGAACGCTCCGCTCTGCGCGTCGTGGTCCGGCAAACCGAGTACGTCAATGAGATAAAGGCGCACCTCGGCAGCAGCGGTGATCCGATTGCCGAGCCTGTATGCGGTGATCTTTGGACGATTGGCGTCGTCGATCAGCCCACGACAATCCGCGTTCTGAAACCAAGCGACTTGACCGCCCTTGATTTGTCGCCGGACGAGATCTTGGCGCTCGCCAAGCAAAACACAAAGGCCGCCCTCGGCGATCGCGTTCCAAGCGGTAAGGACGCCGGCAAGGACAGCATTGGCGTGCTTGTCGGCGACTCCTATACAGCGAGTCTTTTCGCATTCCCGGAGATTTGGGCGCCGCTGGCGCATGCCTTGGGCGGGCTCATCGCGACTGTCCCTTCGACGGACCGCTTATTGTTTACGGCCGACTATGGACCGGATGCGGTGGTGACCTTGCAGAAAGTCGCCAACGTCGATTTCAATACGGCGATGCGACCCCTGTCACACGTCGTATGTCGCTGGACCGAGAAAGGTTGGGTCGAAATTCCCACAGCCCAGCAATAACCCAGCTCACGCGCCCATGGGCAGCCGCTGTTTGGGCGGCAGAGGCGCGCTCATCCTAGAATTGCTGTAGTGTTGCGGGTTGGGCGGTCGCGAATCTCCGCGCCTGGAACTCGGGAAGGGCATTTAGCGCTCGGCGAGGCACGCCATCATGACCCGCGATGATCTCGGCCATCTCGCGCTCGCGATCAGCCTCATTGCGGTCGCCGGATACGTGGATGCGGTCGGCTTCTTGAAGCTCGGCCACCTCTTCGTGTCCTTCATGAGCGGCGATACCACGCAGTTCGCCGTCTCTGCGAGCCACGGCGAGGCGAGCAAGGCCGGGGCGGCCGGCGGCATCGTCGCCCTGTGCCGCCGGGCGCCTATGCGCTCAATGGGCTAAGGAATGGTGCCGCCCTGCCGTTCTCATCCTCGACGCGGCGCTGCTCGGCCTCGCGGCGCTCATCGCCTCCTCGCCGGCGGCGATCGTGCCGATCGTCTTGGCCATGGGAATCCAGAACGAGGCCGTTCATAGGGCCGGCGAAGTGAAACCCAACGTCACCTATGTGACCGGCACGCTGGTCAGCCTCGGCGAGAAATTCGCCGACGCGTTCAGAGCCTCGGAACCTCATGAACGGTGGGGCTGGGTGCCTTACCTTTTGCTCTGGACCGGGCTGGTGATCGGCGCGGGCATAGGCGCGCGGATCTATGGCGACCATGGCCTCACGGCGCTCCTATGGCCCGCGGCGGTTTTGGTCCTCTTCGCGGCGATCACGGCGGGAATGGTGTGGTTCGGCCGCGGGCAGGAGAAGCCCTCGGAGTAAGGCGCGGCTGCCTCACCCCGTCATGGCCGGGCTTGTCCCACGGCTGTCCGGTTTGATTTTTGTGGACGTGGCGCATGGCATGGATTCTTCTGTGTTTTGACGTTTTGCCGACGTTCGAGACACGGCAAGGAACCCACGCCATGCGCCATCACAATACAG
>DATFNQ010000014.1:0-16290 GCA_035266305.1 Methylovirgula sp. | reverse complement strand
TGACCCTCGAACGCGCAGGCCTCATCCGGCGACAGCCGGGCGTTGCTCGTAGTATCGAAATGCTCATTGATCCGGAACAGTTGCCCGTTCTACTCTGACGTCGCGTCAATCGGTCAAAATCACTGTGTCGAGGTACTAGTGATCCACCTTAGACTGCGACCTCGGCCGCAATCGCAGGATGGGGATCGTAACCCTCGATCATGATGTCTTCGTAACGGAAATCGAAGATCGACTTCACCGCGGGATTGAGCTTCAAGCGCGGCAAGGGGCGCGGCGTACGCGAAAGTTGAAGGCGCGCCTGCTCCAGGTGGTTGAGATAAAGGTGCGCGTCGCCGAATGTATGGATGAAATCGCCAGCCACGAGCCCTGTCACGTGAGCGATCATCTCGGTCAGCAGCGTATAGCTCGCGATATTGAACGGCACGCCGAGGAATGCGTCGCCCGAGCGCTGATAGAGCTGGCAGGAGAGTCGCCGCACGCCGTCCTTGCCTTCGGCGACATGGAACTGAAAGAGGCAGTGGCAGGGCGCGAGCCGCATCGCCGGAAGATCGGCAGGATTCCAGGCGCTCACGATCAACCGGCGCGAAAACGGATCGCGCTTGATCGCCGCGACGATGTCGCTGATCTGATCGATCGTGCCGCCATCGCGGGTCGGCCAGGCGCGCCATTGCTTGCCATAGATCGGGCCGAGCTCGCCGTGCTCGTCCGCCCATTCGTCCCAAATCCCGACGCCGTTCTCTTTGAGATAGGCGATGTTCGTGTCGCCCTTCAAGAACCAGAGCAGCTCGTGGATGACGGACTTCACATGTATCTTCTTGGTCGTGACGAGCGGAAAGCCCGCGGCGAGCGAAAAGCGCAGCTGATGTCCGAAGATCGACAAAGTGCCGGTGCCGGTCCGATCGGGCTTTTCCTCGCCACGTGCAAGGATCGATTCGAGGAGTTCGAGATAAGGCCGCATGTGCTCAACCTGTGCTCAGCGCAGCGGCGCAGAAGGCAATGAAATTGTTGAAAGCGTGGAAGAGCATCGAGGCCTTCACGCTTCCGGTCCGCTCGCGAATCGCAGCGAGCGCGAGGCCCATTGGGAAGACCGCCAGCGCATAGAGATGCGTATTCTCGTAATGGGCAAGGCCGAACAGTGCCGCGCTCACGACAAGCGCCGGCCAGAGCCCAAAGCTGAAACGCAGGCTCGTGTAGATCCAGCCGCGAAACAGGAGCTCCTCGGTGATCGGCGCGAGAACGACGGCGAGGAGGAAAAGCATCAGAAAGGCTTTTCTATCCGAGGGGACCGTGAACCAGGATTGCGACTTCGGATAGAAATAGCCGAGCACCGCAGTTGCGGCGACGCTGTAGATCAGGGCTCCCGCCGCGATCGCCCAGAGCACCTTGTCGTTGAGCCGCCAAACCATCGGCCCCAAGCCGACGAGGCGGCGCCAATGCGGGCCGCCCCGCCAACGCGCAAACGCCAGGATCGCGATGCCGATGGCCAGATAGCCGGCGAGAGCGACGCCGAGCACGAGCCGCAGCGGAGCGACACCCTCGCCTTGCTGAGGCGTCGTGGCGTCGACAAGAAAGCCGTTCACCGCGCGCCACCCGAAAGTCATGCCGGCGACGAGAGCCGCGCAGCCGCCGATCGCGACGGTGATGACCAGCGCAAGGCCGGCAATTCCGCCGAGGCTGAGGCAAAGCCCCAGGAGCCCATAGGGCTGGCGAAGGGGATCGGGCGTGCGGTGCATGGGACTCCGTTTGGTTTCCGCAAAGTAAACGCGCCTTGCACGCATAGCAGCGGCGCGCATCGATTCGCATCGGAAAGCATGATCTTGCCGCATCCACTGCGGAAACGGCTCTTTCTAATCGGCCCGCTTTGCCTATATTAAATCCGCTGCCTCGCGCAGCTATGGCGATAAACGACATCGCAATAAGCTCTTCGGACCCGGGGGCGGTACCCGGCGCCTCCACCAAAGTCCGCGCAGGCCGCAGACTTCGGCGGGGGCGAAATAGGTTCGACGGGGAGTGTAAAGGGTGTTCTTTCGCTCGGCATGGTTCCGCCGTCACCGGGCCGATTCTATAGTTGCCAACGACAACTATGCTCCGGTGGCTGTTGCCGCGTAATGCGGTAATGGTACCGATCTAAAGCCCTCGGGGTTAGCACTTCGAGGCGGGGTTCGGAGGCACCTGGCAACAGAAGCCTCCACTTTGGTGCGCGCCGCCTCGGAAATTGGAATGGCCAGCGACCTCATCCGCTACGATCTTCTGGTGCAGGATGCTCTGCGGGCGGTCATGCGCAAGGTTCTCGCCGATGCGGCCCGCGAGGGCCTTCCCGGCGACCATCATTTCTTCATCACCTTCCGCACCCGCGCCGCCGGGGTTCGGCTTTCGAACCGGATGCGTGAGCAATATCCGAATGAGATGACCATCATCCTCCAGCATCAGTTCTGGGATCTGAATGTCGGCGACCAGGCTTTCGAGGTGGGCCTGTCATTCCACGGGAAGAGCGAGACCTTGCTCATTCCCTTCGACGCGGTGACAGGTTTTTTCGATCCTTCGGTGGAATTCGGGCTGAAGTTCGAACTCGCAGCCGAGGCCGCCGAGCAGCTGACGGCGCCGCCGAGCGAAGCTTTGCCTGCGCCACAAAAGCCGCTGGCGCAAGCACCGGCACGGACGCTCGACAAGGCCAGGCCGCGCGGCAGCGGCAGCGAACCTGCCGAAGTCGGCCCGGCTTTGGCGAAAGACCAAGCCGCGCCTGCCAAGCCCGGCAAGGCCGCGACGCCAAGACCGGCGGAGCAGGCCAAGGTCGTTTCGATCGAAACCTTCCGGAAAAAGCCGTGACACTCGTCAACCTGCGTCGCGCCCGTAAGGCGAAAGCGCGGGCCGCGGCCGATGCGCGCGCGGCGGAAAACCGCCAGCGCTTCGGCACTCCCAAATCCGAGCGCACGAAAGAGGCCGCGATGCGCGCGCTCGACCAGCGCCATTTCGCGGCTCATCGACGCGAAACGTACGGATCCGGACAGTCGGAATGGCGAATGAGCCAGGCCACACGCGGCGGGCGACGGCGCGATCGGCGGGATTGGATAAGCATTCGCTCACGATCGCCGGCCATCGCACGAGCATTTCCCTGGAACGGGCCTTTTGGGAGGCGCTGCGCCGGATCGCCGCGGCGCGCGGCCGCTCCCTGGCGGCGCTCGTCGCTGAGATCGACGCGACGCGAGGAGCCGCCAATCTCTCCTCTGCGATCCGCGTCTACGTCCTGACCTCGCTTCGCCACGCAGCCGATCGCGTTGATCAATAGCGTCCCGCCGCCGAAGGGTCGGGAAAAGGCGTGGTACCGGCGGGAGCCGCCCATAGTGGGTGCCGCGGCGCGATCTGCAGTGGAGCTTGGGGGGCGGCATTGCGTGCCGCGTCGTCCGTCTTGCGGTTCACTTCTTCGGCCTTCTGCTCGGTCCGCGCCGCTTCGGCGTTGCGCAGCTGTTCGGATTCGGCGGCGCTCCTCAGGTCTTCCTCGGCTTTCAGCCTTTCACTCTCGCGCTGGCGTTCCGACTGCAACCGGCTGACGAAAAACGCATGTTCATGAACGTCGAATTCCTGCGCCTGAATGCGGGCGCTCTCTCTGGCAATGGCCCGCGCGGCGAGCGCATTGACGAAAGTCGCGGCGTCGAGGCTCTGCATTGGATCTGAAATGCTCCCGCTCCAACTGAGCGTGACTTGCGGCAGCGCGCCGCTCCAATTTTTCGGGACCGCGAGGAGGCTGAGGACGCTCTGCTGATCGAGTGTCAAATCGCGCAAATCGAGGGCGACCTGCAGATCCTCCGTAACGCCCGGCTCGATTTTCGCGCCGGCAACATCCTTTTCCGATAGACGCAGAACCCCGGCGGCGAGCCCTGCACCGAAGTCGACCTCGCCCAGGGAGAGCGACCATTTGCCAAATTCGCTGAGCAAAACCCGATCGATCTCAGCTTCGTCGATCCCCAGCCGATCATCCTCGACGGCGGCGAAGACGCGCCCCAAGGCGCCTGGGTCGCTTCTCGGCAAGACCAAGTCGCCGATCCCGATCGTGCCCGAACCGGCGAATCCGGCGATGAGCGCCGCGGCGCTCTCCCCTGTGCCGGCGAGATCGAGATCAGCCGTGAGCAGCCCGCGCGCGCTCGGCAAGTCGAAATCGCAGTCGCGCAGGCGCAGATGGCCGTCCGCCGCGGCGCTCGTACCGTTGCGCCGCAAGATGAGATCGGCTTCGGCGCTCCCGGCGCTGATCTTCATCGAAAGGTGATGAATACCGAGCTCGGATCCGGCCTCGCTTCCGGCGATTGCAAGATCGAAATGCGCGTCGCGGCCGGAAGTCTGCGGCCACAGATCGAAGTTCACCACGTGCATCGCGAGATTGGTTGGGGGCGGATTGAGTTCAGGCGCCGCGAACGTAAGGTCGGACCACAGCGCGCCTGCCTTCGGCTGTTGCGGCGGCCCCAGCGTCAATGCGAGGACCGCGGCGAGCGACATCTTGTCGACGTCGAGCGCGCCTTCAACACCTTTATCGGCATCGTAGGCGAGGCTGCCGCGGATTTTGCTGCCGGCCAATGTGCCGCTCAGATTGCTGAGCGCGACGCCATTGCCGCTGGCGTCGATGGCGGCGCTGATATCGGCCGGAAGACGCGTGGTGAAATCGGCAAGACCGAGCGTCGTCGCACGCATCAGGTTTGACAGGTCCGGGCTGGCGAACTTCACCATGCCCGTGGCACGCGGCCCGGTGAGATCGGGGTCGACGCTGCCGTGAAACGTGAAATTCGTTCCGGCAAGCAGCGCCGAGATGTTCGTATCGAGGCGGCGGCTTCCGCGCGCCGTAACCTTGATCGAGCCCCGGCCAATGTTCTTCAACGGCAAGGTCGAAAAGCCGATCTGATGCAGCAGGCCGATCGAGTCCTGCGCATCGAAACGCAGCGACAGGGCGAAATCTGCCGGGTTCTGCGGGTCCGGATCGGCTTTGCCGGAAACGCTGGTTTGGCGCGCCGTGCCGGCGAGGCTCAATTCGCTGAGGCCGAGCTTGCCGCCGCTCATCCTTGCCTCGGCGCCAAGATCGAGATGGGCTGGCGAAAAGTCCTCGGCGTGAGCGACGAGAAAGTCTGCGGCCGGCCCGGGCACAAAACGGCGCAGCAGGCCGACGAGCCCATCGAGCCGATCGGCATCGAGCTTGACGGCGATCTTGCCGGCATGTCCGTCCCATTCGCCGCTCGCTGTCAGATCGGCGCCGTCGAGACCGCGCACCGCCAGATTCTCGAGCTTGGCGTCGGGCCCGGTCCGGTCAAACTTCAAAATGATTCGACCGGCTTCGATCTCGCCCTGCTCGATGCCGCCGACCTTCACCGCCTCGGCATCGAGGCGCAAGGCGAGGTCCACGTCCTTCGTTTGCTGGGCAAGAGACGACAAATCCGGCAGGCTGTCGAGTTCGAGCCTCGGGGCAGAGAGGTCGGCGAAGAGCCTTGCCGCATCCGGGCCGAGTGCCTTCGTATAGGCCAAAGTGCCGGCAAGCGTCGAACCGTTGACGCGCAAGGAAAGATCGCTGCCAACGAAGCCGACCTCGGAGATGTTTGCGGTCCCGCTCACCGCGAAAGAGCGGATCGGCAGACGCACGTTGGCCGGCACGCTCTGCGGCAGGTTCGCCGCGAGCCATTCGGTAAGACGCGGAACATCCTCGGCGCTTGCTTCAATCCGGCCCATGAACCCGGCGGCGACGCCGGTCTCGATGTTGCCGTCGATTGCAACGCGGGACCCGTAGGGCCCATTGGCTGCGAAGCGCAGCGAGGCTGCCTGCTGATCCGAAACCGTGAACGCGCCACCGACATCGGTCAATGTCTCGCCACCCAGAAGGACCGAATCCGCCGACCATTCGAGGGAGACCGGCAGGCCAGACCCCGGCATGTCCTCGGATTCCGTCAAGCTGGTGAGATCGTTCGCGAGCCGCTGCATCGGCGGCGCCGCCTCGGCCGAGAGCAATTTGTCGAGATCGATCTGCTGCGCCTTGAGGTTCAAGTCGAGGTGCGGCTTGACCCCGAGATCGAACCGCGCCGTTCCATTGAGGTCCGCGAGGTGATTCTCGTCGCCGAGCCGCAGATCCAAGCTGGAGATCATGGCCTTGCGCAGACCGGCGCGCAAAGAGCCGGAGAGCTGCCAGGGCAGCGATATGGTGCCCCGCTCATGCCCGGAAAGGTTCACGACGCCGCTGATCGAAGGCAGGCTCGCGCCGCGCTGATCGAAGATCAGGCTGGCGTCGAGATCGGCGCGCGGATGGCTGCTGTTTTCGTCGACGATGAGCTTGAAGTGCAGCCGGTCGCCTTCACGCTCGCCGGTCGAAAATCGGAAGGCGGTTGGCTCACCCCCCATTTCGAACCGGCCATCGCCGTTGAAAGGACCGGTGAGGGCGCGGGCCTCGGCGGCGAGCGTGATTTTCTGGAATGCGAACGTCCGCCCCGTCGCGGGATCGTCGATCGCAACGCTGCCGTCCTCGACAGAGATGCGCTCGAATTTCATCTGTTCGGAAAGGCCGCGCGCCGGGGCCGGCAGCGGCAGCGATCCGTTTTCGATTCGGAGCCGCAGCTGCGGGCGCACCAGTCGCGCCTCGACGAAATCCACTTCGCCGCGCATCAGCGCGGTCAAAGCGATTTCGAGATGCAGCTCGGCGGCTCTGATGTCGGTCCCCGCGGCGGGATCGGTCACTTCCACATCGGCGAGTTGAAGATAGGGGGTCGGCAGCAATTTGAGGTCGATGCCGCCGCGGATCTTCACCGTCTGGCCGAGCAGGTTGGAGAGCTGGGCCTCGACCAGGCTGCGTTCCGCGTTCCAATCGACAAAATAGGGCACCGCCAAAGCGGCGGTCAGAATGACGACGAGGAGAATGGCAAGGACGGTGAGAATGTCGCGCAAGATCTTAGAATCGCCCTCGGGCGCTCAGGTGCCGGGAACAGGTTCGACCGGCTGTCACTCGAGCCGGTGCCGCCCGCACAATAGCCCATTTCATGGCGCAAGAGCGACGGAGGCTTCCGCTGGCCGGAATTCCGCACATTCCGTTGAGCCTCGGGCGCCGAGGCCGGCGGTGCAGCCGCTCAGTTCTTCTCTTTGTCGACGAGCTTGTTGGCGCCGATCCAGGGCATCATGGCCCGCAATTTGGCGCCGATCGCTTCGATCGGATGGCCCGCAGCCTTGGCCCGCATGGCCTTGAACGAGGTCTGATTGACCTTGTTCTCGAGCATCCAGTCGCGGGCGAAACGGCCGGATTGAATGTCGTCCAGCACCCGCTTCATCTCCGCCTTGGTCTCAGGCGTGATGATCCGCGGCCCGCTGACATATTCGCCGTATTCGGCGGTGTTCGAGACCGAATAATTCATATTGGCGATGCCGCCTTCATAGATGAGATCGACGATCAGCTTCACTTCGTGGAGACATTCGAAATAGGCCATCTCGGGCGCATAGCCCGCCTCGACCAGGGTTTCGAACCCGTTGCGGATCAATTCGACGAGGCCGCCGCAGAGCACGACTTGCTCGCCGAAGAGATCGGTCTCGCACTCCTCCCTGAACGTCGTCTCGATGATCCCGGCGCGGCCGCCGCCGATGGCGGAGGCATAGGAGAGGCCGAGTTCATGCGCATTGCCCGACGTGTCCTGCGCGACCGCCAGCAAGCACGGCACGCCGCCGCCACGCTTATATTCTGAGCGTACTGTGTGGCCCGGGCCCTTCGGAGCAACCATCAGGACATCAAGGTCGGAGCGCGGCTCGATCAGATTGAAATGAATGTTGAGCCCATGCGCGAACATCAAGGCCGCGCCTTGCTGCAGATTGCCGGCGAGATGGGCGCGATAAATGTCGCCCTGCAACTCATCGGGCGTCAGCAGCATCACGACGTCGGCCGATTTCGCGGCCTCGGCGACGGATTTGACGGCGAGCCCCTCGGCGGCGGCTTTTTTCGCCGAGGCGGAGCCCTCGCGCAGCGCGACCGCGATGTCCTTCACCCCCGAATCGCGCAAATTCAGCGCATGCGCGTGGCCTTGGCTGCCATAGCCGATGATGGCGACTTTCTTGCCCTTGATGAGATTGAGGTCGGCATCCCGATCGTAATAGACGCGCATGTGCTCAATTTTCCTCGTTTTGGACGGCCCGGCCGCCCCCGTCTTCGACTAACGCTGCGGCACATACCTTCTCCCTGTGGGAGAAGGTGCCCCGCCATAGGGCGCGCTCCGCGCGCCCGTCAATAAATGAGGCCCGCCGCGCGCGGCGGGCTGTGGCGGGGCGGATGAGGGGTTACAATCGCGGTCGAATTGCACCATCGTAAAACCCCTCACCCGGCCGGCTCCGCCGGCCACCCTCTCCCACAGGGAGAGGGTTCACGCACCACCCAGCTCCCTCAAATCGGATCTTTGCCACGCGACATGGCGGCCACGCCCGTGCGGGAGACTTCGACGAGGCCGATCGGCCGCATCAGTTCGATAAACTGATCGATCTTTGAAACCGCGCCGGTCAGCTCAAAGACGAAGCTTTCGATGGTCGCGTCGATCACGCGCGCCCGGAAGGCATCCGCGAGGCGCAAGGCCTCGTCGCGGTTCGCCCCCGTTCCGCTGACCTTGATCATGGCGAGCTCGCGCTCAATCGAATTGCCGCGCAAGGTGAGATCGGTCACCGTGTGGATCGGGACGAGCCGCTCCAATTGATGGCCGACCTGCTCGATCGCCTCGGGCGGCCCCGAGGTGACGATGGTGATGCGCGACAGATGTTCGGCATGCGCGACCTCGGCGACCGTCAGGCTCTCGATGTTGTAGCCGCGTCCGGAAAAGAGCCCGACCACGCGGGCGAGCACGCCCGGCTCGTTGTCGACGAGGACGGACAAGGTGTGCGTCTCGACGTTCGACTTGCCGAGAGCCGAAGAATAGGGCGAGAGCGGCGCCGCGGGAACGTTCATGTCGGAGTTCCGTCCTTTTTCACTGGCGCTCACACTAGGATCTTTCCGGCTGCATCGATCGAGGCCGTGGCTTCGTCGCTGTCGGGCAGGATCATCTCGTTATGCGCCTTGCCCGAGGGGATCATCGGCAGACAATTCTCCGTCTTGTCGATGCGGCAATCGAAGACGACCGTCTTCGGCGTATCGATCATCTCGGCGATCGCCGCGTCGAGATCGGCGGGATCCGAACAGCAAATCCCGTGCGCGCCGAAAGCCTCGGCGAGCTTGACGAAATCCGGCAGCGCCTCCGAATAGCTCTCGGAATAGCGGCCGCCGTGCAGCAGTTCCTGCCATTGCCGCACCATGCCGAGATATTCATTGTTGAGGATGAAGACCTTCACCGGCAGCCGATATTGCGCGGCGGTCGAAAGCTCCTGGATGTTCATCAGGATCGAGCCTTCGCCGGCGATGTCGATCACGAGCGCCTGCGGATGGGCCATCTGCACGCCGATCGCCGCCGGCAGGCCATAACCCATCGTGCCGAGCCCGCCGCTGGTCATCCATCGGTTCGGCGCCTGGAAATGATAATGCTGCGCGGCCCACATCTGATGCTGGCCGACCTCCGTCGTGATGTAGCAGTCGCGGCCCTTGGTCGCCGCATAAAGCCGCTCGATCGCCCACTGCGGCTTGATCACCTTGTCGGAATGCTTATAGGCCAGCGACTTGCGCGCCCGCCATTGCGCAATCTCGGCCCACCATTTCTGCAGGGCGCCGGCCTCCGTCTTGCAGCCGCGCGCGCGCCAGCGCGCCAGCAAGGCCGCGACGACATGCGCGCAATCGCCGACGATACCGAGATCGACCTTCACGTTCTTGTTGATCGAGGAAGGATCGATGTCGATATGGATCTTCGTCGAGCCGGGCGAGAATTGATCGAGCCGGCCGGTGATGCGGTCGTCGAACCTCGCGCCGACCGCGATCATCAGATCGCAGTCGTGCATCGCGTTATTGGCCTCGAACGTGCCGTGCATGCCGAGCATGCCGAGCCAGTTTTCGCCCGAGGCCGGATAGGCGCCGAGCCCCATCAAGGTCGAGGTGATCGGGAAGCCGGTCGCGGCGACGAGCTCGCGGAGCAGGCGCGAGGCCTCGGGGCCCGCGTTGATGACCCCGCCGCCGGTATAGAAGATCGGCCGTTTGGCCGCCGCCATCAGGGTGACGGCCTCTTCGATCTTCTGCGGGTCTCCTTCGAGCCGCGGCCGATACGTCTTGTGCTCGACGTTCTGCGGCCCGGAATAGGTCCCGCGCGCGAATTGCACATCCTTCGGAATGTCGACGACGACGGGGCCCGGCCTTCCGTGCTGAGCGACGTAGAAGGCCTCGTGAAGGATGCGCGGCAGGTCGTCGATGGAGCGGACGAGGTAATTATGCTTGGTGCAATGGCGGGTGATGCCCACCGTGTCGCATTCCTGGAAGGCGTCCGAGCCGATCAAATGGGTCGGCACCTGGCCGGTGATGCAGACAACGGGGATCGAATCCATCAGGGCGTCGGTCAAGCCGGTTATGGAATTCGTAGCGCCCGGGCCTGAGGTGACGAGCATGACGCCGGGCCGCCCGCTCGAGCGCGCATAGCCTTCGGCCGCATGGGCGGCGCCCTGCTCATGCCGGACCAGGACATGGCGGACGGCGTCTTGGCCATAAAGCACGTCGTAGATCGGCAGGACGGCGCCGCCCGGATAGCCGAAAATCGTGTCGACGCCCTGATCCTTCAGGGCTTCGATCACCATTTCCGCGCCGGTCATCACTTTGGCCATGCCGTCCTCCGCAGGTTTCATGCGGGTTTTTGCAAATTCGGGCAATAAAAAAGGCCCCTGAGGGCCTGGGTAAAGCGCCAGATGCGGGAACAACGGAGCTATCTCCGTCCCGTCTCCGGCGCTGAGGTTACGATAAGGAGCGTGTGCAAAGTCCGTTCCTCTGCGAATTTCCGTCTGAACGATTAGCTTATGCCGGCGAGACGGTCAACTTGATGTTCCGGGGCGGTGTCAACGATATACTACCTCCTCTCCTTCGTAGCAACATTCAGATATTACCAACATTTGAGGCCGCTCGAGGCACCGCCCGGCTTGCTGAAGGGCGCGCCATGGTATACGCGCACAGGACGAGAACGGCCGCTGAGCGGGCTTTGGGGACGGGCGAATAGAGGGCTGAACGTGCCAGCGCGCAAGAAAATCAACTTGCTGCATCTATCGACCCTCGTCGCGGTGTGCATCCTGGTCGGCACCGAAATGGTCGGCGCATCCTGGGCAGCCGGCTGGGCGTTAGGCGGCCTGTTGCAGCTTGATCCGGTGATCAGCCGTATTTTCGAGGGGTTTTTTGCCCTCTGCGGTTTCCTCCTGCTCTTCTATTTCATGCGGACCGCCATCAAGAACGAGTCGATCCGAGAATGAGCCGGAGATTGCCGGCGCAGGCCCTTGCCAAACTCCAACCAACGGTATGACGAATCGACGGACTTTCCTGAAGGCCGCCGCCGCTGCTGCGGCGCTCGGCTTCGCCGAACGCGCTGAGGCCGCGGGCCTGACATTGGGGCCGCCGCGGCCCTTCTCTTTCGACCTGTTGAAGGAGAAGGCGCGGGAGATGGCGAAAGAGCCCTATGTCGGGCCGATGCGCCCTGCTCCGGAGCTTATCGCCAAGATTGATTACGAGGCCTGGGGCAAGATCAAGTTCGATGTCGATCAGGCGCTGTTTGCGCAAGGAGCGGGGCGGTTTCCGGTCAGCTTCTTCCATCTCGGCAAGTTTTTTCCGAAGGCTGTCGAGATGAACGTCGTCGCGGCCGGGCAGGCGCGCGAGATCATCTATGATCCAAGTTATTTCGAGATGCCGGCGGACTCGCCGGCCCGGCAATTGCCGAAGGGCGCCGGCTTTGCCGGGCTGCGCGTGCAGGAGGCGCGCGATGCCGCCCTCGATTGGCACCACAATGATTGGGTCGCCTTTCTGGGCGCCGATTATTTCCGCGCGATCGGCGAGTTGCATCAGTACGGACTGTCGTGTCGCGCGATAGCGCTCGACGTCGCGGTCGCCGGCAAGGCCGAAGAATTTCCCGATTTTACGAAGTTCTATGTCGATGAATCGGGACCGAAGGATGGTCTGACACTCTACGCCTTGCTCGAAGGCCCGTCGATCGTCGGGGCCTGCAGATATGCGATGACTCGCGGCAAGGGCGTCGTGATGGACGTTGAGCAGATGTTCTGTCTGCGGCGCGACATCGCGCGGTTCGGCATTGCGCCTCTGACCTCCATGTATTGGTTCTCCGAAACCATCAAACCGACGGCCGTCGACTGGCGTCCGGAGGTGCATGATTCCGATGGCCTCGTCATGTGGACCGGCGACAGCGAGCGGCTCTGGCGGCCGCTCAACAATCCGCCGCGCATCATGGCCTCGACCTTCCGTGATCATAATCCGCGTGGCTTCGGCCTCATGCAGCGTGACCGCAACTTCGATCATTATCTCGACGGAGTGTTTTACGACCGCAGGCCGAGCCTCTGGGTTGAGCCGAAGGGCGACTGGGGCAACGGGTCGGTCCAGCTCATCGAGATCCCGACCGACGATGAGATCCACGACAACATCGTCGCCATGTGGGTGGCGGATAGCCCGGTTGTGGCCGGCATGGAGCTCAACAGCGCCTATCGCCTCTACTGGCTCGCCGATCAGCCCTTGCCGAGCGAACTCGCGCGCGTGGTCGCGACGCGGCTCGGCAATGGCGGCCAGCCGGGCCAGCCGCGGCCGAAAGGCGTGCGCAAATTCATGGTGGAGTTCTTCGGCGGCCCTCTCGTCGGCCTCCCCTATGGAGTGAAGCCGGAACCGGTGCTCTGGGCCTCGCGCGGCAGCTTTTCCTATATCTATACCGAGGCCGTGCCCGATGATGTGCCGGGCCATTGGCGGGCCCAGTTCGATCTGACGGTTACCGGCGCGGAGCCGGTCGAAATGCGGCTCTTTCTGCGCTCCGGCGGCAAGATTCTGAGCGAGACTTGGATGTATCAGTATCATCCATGGTCGCAGTGCGAGCCGTCCTGCTACCCGAACCCGGGGACATGAGCGAGCTTTGGCTCACGTTCGGGCAAGCACCGAGGCAATTGGAGCCGAGCGCATTTTTGGGGTGACGCGTTCCTGCCCACGGCATAGCATTGAGACGCGCAGCTCTTGGGGCCGACCATGATGATCGCAACGTCACTCACAAAGGCTCCGGCCTTGCGCCTTCTCTTGGCCCTTCTCGTCCTCCTCGTCTTCGCCGATCCGGGTCGCGCGGAAGGCACAGACATCGGCAAGCCATGGCTCTTCGGCGCGGGCATCGCTTGCGATGCAGCCCTGCTGCCCTGGCGCTCAGTTTGGCTGGAGCATTTCTCCGGCGGACTCGCCACCTATGTTCCGGGCGCGCCGGCGGCTTCCGTCGTTTGGCACGACCAGAAGCTCTGCTTTCCCTCGCGGCGGGAATGCATGGGATGGCAACGAGCCGAGCACCGGCGGTTCAACGGGATCCAGGGCTATTGGACCTGTATGCTTCTGCGTTGAACGATCTCTTCCGCTAAGTCGTTGGAGTTCCGTGGCTCCTTGTCTGGGCAAGGCGCCAAAGGCCATGCGAGGCCTATATACGCGTACCGGCTGCGGGCCGAAGGGAAGGAGCAAAACATTCCATGTTCGACAGACTGAAGAGTTTCATGGCTGAGCTTGCCGGCGAGCCGACGGCACGCGAATTCGGCGAGGATGATTACCGGGTCGCCGCCGTCGCCTTGCTCGTTCATCTCGCCCAATCCGAGGGGGCGAGGGAAGAGGCCGAGCGCACGCGGCTCAGAGGCATCATCGAAAAAAATTTCGGCCTCGACCCGCAGGCCGCGACGCGGCTCATCCAATCCGCCGAGGCGAGCGACAAGGAAGCCGTCGACTTCTATCACTTCACGCATGTCCTCTGCCGCCAACTCGATCAGGCAGGACGGCTCAGAATCATTGAAATGATGTGGGAAATCGCCTTTGCCAACGGCGTTGTCCACGAGGTCGAGGAGAATATCGTCGCCCGTATCGCGGAGCTCTTGGGCGTCTCGCCCCACGATAGGGTCAGGCTGCGCCATCGTGTCGCTGAAGACTCCGCGGCGGGCACGGCATTTGCAGGACCCTGGACGGCGCTCGCCGCGAAGGAATAATCCGCCATAGTCTTGCCGACGATTGCGTTCATTCCGGCGGCCAGGCGCGCAGCGCCGCTCGTGTATCGCACCTGTTTTGGAACAATGCTTCAGGCTATCAAGAGCTCGCGCAAAGTCGCGGTCATTCTGCACCAGGAACATTCGACCCCCGGCCGGCTCGGCCGTCTGCTCAAACTGCAAGGGTTCGACCTCGACATCCGCCGGCCGCGGTTCGGCGATCCGCTCCCGCAAACGCTGGCCGAACATGCCGGCGCGATCATCTTCGGCGGCCCGATGAGCGCCAACGACGAGGAGGATTGGCTGCGCCGCGAGATCGATTGGATCGAGGTGCCGCTCAAGGAGGAGAAGCCGTTCCTCGGCATCTGTCTCGGCGCGCAGATGCTGGCGCGCCATCTGGGGCATAGGGTCTATGCGCATCCGGAGGGTAAAGTGGAGGTCGGCTATTACCCGATCCATCCGACGCTCGAGGGCCACGCCGTTTGCGCCTGTCCGTTTCCGGAACGAGTCTATCAATGGCATCGCGAGGGCTTCGATCTGCCTTGCGATTCGGTCCTGCTCGCCGCGGGCCAGGATTTCGAGGCTCAGGCGTTCCGCTACGGCCCCGCCGCCTACGGCTTTCAATTCCATCCGGAAGTCACCTACGCGATGATGTGCCGCTGGACGATTCGCGGCACTGACCGCATGCAATTGCCTGGCGCGCATCCCCGCCATCTCCATCTCGAGGGCTGGTTTCGGCATGACGCCGCCGTCGCGCGCTGGTCGGAGGCGTTCTTAGGGAGGTGGCTTTCTGAATCTGGCTCGCCGCTGCAGTCAATTCAGAACTCAGAGCGCGAACGTCTCGTGCCTGGCTAATCCGCATCGGTTGCGACACCCCCTCCCTGACCCTCCCCCGCAAGGGGGGAGGGAACGCGTTTGAGCTGGCGTTGAATTCGATGTCAGAGACGACTCACTCCTCATTCAGCGGGTGCAGATCGCGCACCATCGCCTTCATCCGCGCGTCGAGCACGTGGGTATAGATCTGCGTCGTCGAAATATCGGCGTGTCCCAGCAGTTCCTGAACGACACGCAAATCCGCGCCATTTTGCAACAGGTGGCTGGCAAAGGCATGCCGCAACACATGCGGGCTCACCCGTGCCGCCGCAATGCCCGCCGCCGCGGCAACCGCCTTGATGTCGCGCGCAAAAACCTGCCGGCTCACATGGCGGCTCGTGCTCTCGGCCGGAAACAGCCATGCTCCGTCGGCCGCGCCGCGTGCTTCGAGCAAGGCCCGATAGGCGGCAATGGCCCGCTTCGCCGGATCGGAGAGCGGAACGAGCCGCTCGCGTCCGCCTTTGCCGCGAATGAGGATGAGCGGGTCGCTGCGCCGCGCCGCGGCCTTGGGCAGCGCGACGAGTTCGGAGACCCTGAGGCCGGTGGCATAAAGGAGCTCGAGCAGGCAGGCGGTGCGCGCCGCGTGAAGCCGCTCGGCCTTTCCCGGCTCGATCTCAGCGACCGCCGCCTGCGCGGCGGTGAGCAGGCGCTCGACCTCTTCGACTGACAGGATGTTCGGCAGCCGCGGGTTGCGCCGCGGCCCTTCGAGGATCAGGGCAGGATCATCGGCGCGCATGCCTTCGGCGTAAAGAAAGCGATGGAACTGACGGATCGCCGAAAGCCGCCGCGCCCCTGTCGCCGCCGAAAAGCCGCGTTTCTTCAGGCCACGCAGATAGGCTCTGATATCGTCCGTATCAACGTCGAACGCAGTCCTTCCGGCCCGGCCGATCGCGGCATGGTAGTCGGTGAGATCGCGGCGATAGGCCTCGAGCGTATTCGCCGCGGCGCCGCGCTCCGCCGCCATCATTTCCAGAAAGGCTTCGAGGCTGCGGTCTTTTGCCGACAAGATGCAAGGTCCTATTTATTGAGCCGCGAGGCCGGCAGGGTTTGCGTGATTTCGTGCGGCTCAGGGGTCACGAAGGTGACGAGCGCCAGCATCGCACCATAGACGAGCGCAACCAGCAGGCCGACCGTTACGATGAAGCGAAAAAGGCTCGGCACTGCTGTCTCCGGATCGATTCGGCTCTATGATTGGCCTTATACGGCTTGGAACGGTTGCGCCGAAAGCCATGAGTGCCGGAGCGCAATCGGCGGGCCCGGTCGCCGACTCGCCGGCCCATCGTGGCATGTCTCTAAAGTTGCAGATTTTTCGGTAGAATGGCT
>DATFNQ010000013.1:0-25616 GCA_035266305.1 Methylovirgula sp. | reverse complement strand
CCACCATCTCTCGGGAGCTGCGTCGAAACGCACTTGCCTCGGGCGGGTATTCTCCGCTTCACGCTGCCGGAGCCTATCAACTGCGGAGGCGGCGTGAAGCGATCCTCGAACGAGAGGTCAATTTACGCGGCTTCGTCAGTGATCGACTGGCCGAGGGATGGAGGCCCGAGCAAATCTCCGGTTGGTTGAAAGCCGGGAACGAACCGCGGCTGCGGGTCATCGGCTGAACAATTCGTCATTCGCACAGGGATTGCCGCAAATCCGACCGACACTCTGAATACCTTAAATGCTACGGTGGATTACGCCTACGACAACACTTATAGCTTTCCGGCTAGCTATTTCAACGTGACGGGTTCGAACGACGCGCTGGCCTATCCGAATTCTATCACCGGCAGTCCGAACAGCAACGGCTTCATCTTCGATGTCGCCTATATGCCCTTCAGCCACGGCAGCGGTTCTTTACTTCCCTTGGTTCAATGCTAAGATCGATCTGTCTTACACGGCTAAGATCGATCTGTCTTACACGGCATATCTGACGCTTTTCGAGGCACGACGAACTTCGACGGCGCGGGTCACAACGCGTCTGACAACAACATGCTCTTCGCCTATACTTGGATCGCATTCTAATGGGGGTTTGCGACCGTGTAGGTGCGGCACCTTTTTTGCAGCGGGCACATAGCGGCCGGGACGAGCCATGAGACCCGTCTCGAAGATCACGATTGGTTGACAGCCGCGCGCTCCTCGCGGCGCCATTCCCGAGTAGAGATGAGTAGAGATCAGTCATGAGCGGCCAACCAGTCTACGTCCCGAAAAGCGCTCTCGCAAAATGGTTCGAAAGCCGCCTGCCGCTCATCGGCCTTATGCATTCTTCCTTCATCGTCTTTCCCAATCCCCGCAATCTCAATTATTGGTGGACCTCCGGCGGCATTCTCTCCTTCATGCTGGTGGCTCAGATCGTCACCGGCGTCGTCCTGGCGATGCATTATACGGCCGACTCGAGTCTCGCCTTCACGTCGATCGAGCATATCATGCGCGACGTGAACTATGGCTGGCTCCTGCGCTATGCCCATTCGAACGGCGGCTCGATGTTCTTCTTGGCCGTCTATATCCACATGCTCCGTGGCCTCTATTACGGCTCCTACAAGGCGCCGCGCGAGGTGCTCTGGATCCTCGGCGTCATCATCTATCTGTTGATGATGGCGACGGGCTTCCTCGGCTATGCCCTGCCTTGGGGGCAGATGAGCTTCTGGGCCGCGACCGTCATCACCAGCCTGTTCTCGGCCATCCCGCTCGTCGGCAATACGATCACGACGTGGCTCTGGGGCGGCTACGCGGTCGATAACGCGACGCTGCACCGCTTCTACGCGCTACATTACCTCTTGCCCTTCATGATCGCGGCGGTGGTCGTCCTGCACATCTGGGCGCTGCATGTGCCGGGGTCGAACAATCCGACCGGCATCGAGAAGCAGACGGACAAGGACACCCTGCCCTTCCATCCCTATTTCACGGCGAAGGACGGATTCGCGCTCGTCTGCTTCCTCGTCTTCTATGCCTGGTTCGTCTTCTATCTGCCGAATTATCTCGGCAATGCCGACAATTACATCGAAGCCAATCCGCTGCAGACGCCGCCGCATATCGTGCCGGATTGGTATTATCTGCCCTATTACGCCATCCTGCGCTCGATCCCATCGAAGCTCGGCGGCGTCATCGCCCTGTTCGGCGCGGTCCTCCTGTTCGCATTCCTGCCCTGGCTCGATCGCTCGCCGGTGAAGTCGGCGACCTATCGGCCGCTCTTTCGGATCTTCTTCTGGATCTTCGTCGCCACCGCAATCGGACTCGGTTATATCGGCGCCAATCCGCCGGAAGGCAATTACGTGATCGCCGGCCGCATCCTCACGATCTCTTACTTCGCGTTCTTCCTAGTGGTCTTGCCGCTCCTCGCTTTCATCGAGAAGCCGAAGCCCCGGCCCGCCTCGATCGCCGATGCGGTTCTCGCCAAGGCCGCGAGTTCGAAAACCTAACGTCGCCGGAGCGGAACCCGCCAACCTTGGGAAACACGAGCATGGGTCTTCGCAAGATGTTGGGCCTTCGCAAGACATGGCTTGCGCTGATGCTCGCGAGCGGCCTCTCTTTCGGCTTCGCGCCGCTGCTTCTTGCCGCAGAGTCCGACTCGAGCCAGAGCGGCGGCCTGAATGGCGGCGAGGCGCACGCCGTCCCGGCACGCCAGTCCTGGACGTTCGCCGGCCCGTTCGGCAAGTTCGACCCGGAGCAATTGCAGCGCGGCTTCAAGGTCTATCACGATGTCTGCTCGGGCTGTCATTCGCTGAAGCTCGTGGCCTTTCGCGATCTCGCCGACCCTGAAGGACCCCGCTTCTCCGAGGCGCAGGTAAAGGCGCTCGCCGCGACCTATCAGATCGAGGACGGCCCCAATGACGCCGGCGACATGTATCAGCGCCCCGGCCGGCCCTCGGATCACTTTCCCTGGACCTTCGCCAATCCCGAGGCGGCCAAAGCCGCGCTCGGCGCCGTGCCGCCGGACATGTCGGTGCTCGCCAAGGCGCGCAGCTATGAGCGGCCCTTCCCGCTCTTCATCTTCGACGCCTTCACCCAATATCAGGAGCAGGGGCCGGATTACATCGTCGCGATCCTGAACGGCTATACCCATCCCGACGACCCGAACTGGAACCTCTATTTCCCCGGCCATGTCATCGCCATGTCGAAGCCGCTGACCGATGGCCAGGTCAAATATACCGACGGCGCGCCGGAGACGCTGGCGCAATATTCGCGCGACATTGCAGCCTTTCTCTATTGGGCCGCCGAACCCAAGCTCGACGACCGCAAGCAGATGGGATTCCGGGTCGTGATCTTTCTGATTGTTTTTGCCGGCCTGCTCTATTTCGTGAAGAAGACGATTTGGGAAGGCGTTGCCGAGCACTGAAGATCGCTTGGCGATCGTCTTTCGCTCGAATCTGGGGAAATTCGCCTCTTGCCCGAATGGCGCGCCGCGTCGAGACTGCGACGCTCTCGGGGATCGGGCGCACCCGCATGACCAAGGCCATCGTAGGGATCATCGGCGGATCGGGCGTCTACGAGTTGCCGGGCCTCGAGGACTTGCGCGAAGAGAGGGTATCGACGCCGTGGGGCGAGCCATCCGATGCTCTGTGGTTCGGCCGGGTCGGCGCGACGCAAGCCGTGTTCCTGCCGCGCCACGGCCGCGGCCATCATCTCTCGCCTTCCGGCATCAACTATCGCGCCAATATCGATGCGCTGAAGCGCGTCGGCGTCACCGACATCGTGTCAATCTCGGCCTGCGGCTCGTTCAAGCAGGAGCTCTATCCCGGTCTCTTCGTCCTCATCGATCAGTTCGTCGATCGTACCTTCGCGCGGCAATCCTCGTTCTTCGGCAATGGCTGCGTCGCGCATGTCTCGATGGCGCATCCGATCGCGCCCCTCCTGCAGGCACGGATCGCGGCGGCCGCGGAAGCGGAGGGCATCGCCTGCGTCAAGGGCGGTACTTATGTCGCCATGGAGGGGCCCCAGTTCTCGTCTCTCGCCGAGTCCTCGACCTACAAGAATTCGGGCTATGACGTGATCGGCATGACGGCCATGCCGGAAGCCAAGCTCGCGCGCGAGGCCGAGATGTCCTATGCGACCATCGCCATGGTGACCGATTACGATTGCTGGCACCCGGCGCATGACGATGTCGATGTCGCCGGGATTCTCGCGATCGTCGCCGCCAATGCCGGCAAGGCGGGGCGGCTCTTGGCACGCTTGTTGAAAGACTTCCCGGCCGAGCACGAAGCCTGTCCGATCGGCTCCGACCGGGCGCTCGAGACCGCGCTCATCACGGCTCCCGCGGCGCGCGATGCGAGCCTCCTCAAAAAGCTCGATGCCATTCTCAAACGAGTCGCTCCGCCATGACCATCGACCTCAAGAGCGCCATTCGCAGCATTGCGGATTATCCGAAGCCCGGAATCATGTTCCGCGACATTACGACTTTGCTCGGCGATCCCCGCGCTTTCCGCTGCGCGGTCGACGAACTGGTGCAGCCATGGTCCGGCACCAAGATCGACAAGATCGCCGGCATCGAGGCGCGCGGCTTCATCCTCGGCGGGGCCGTGGCGCATCAGCTCTCGGCCGGCTTCGTGCCGATCCGCAAGAAGGGCAAGCTGCCGCACAAGGTCGTCTCGATCGGCTATTCGCTCGAATACGGGATCGACGAGATGGAGATGCACGTCGATGCCTTGGCGCCGGGCGAGCGCGTGATCCTCGTCGATGATCTCATCGCCACCGGCGGGACCGCGGAAGCGGCCGTCAAGCTCCTGCAAAAGCTCGGCGCCGATGTCGTCTCCGCCTGCTTTGTCATCGACCTGCCGGATCTCGGCGGCGCCAAGAAGATCGAGGCGCTGGGCGTGGCGGTGCGCAGCCTCATCGCCTTCGAGGGGCATTGAGGCGCTTCGGCCCTATGCCGTCTTCTCGGCGACCGAGAATTGCGAGACATACCAGCGGACGTACCAGTGCAACGTCCAGGGGATCGGGATGATGAAAAGGATGGTCAGGCCGAACACGAAGGTTCGCCACAGCACCTCCCATCCGCTGGCGTTGAACGACACGGTTCGCGTCGCGTCCACGATGTTCCGGCACACCCACCGCATCCAGGCCGTCATGACCCAAGCCCAGCCGATGATCGTGATGAACGACAGATAGACGAGCAAGGTCCAGCCGATATAGGCCCAGACGCTGCCGGCGAA
This sequence comes from Methylovirgula sp., assembly GCA_035266305.1. Classification (GTDB taxonomy): domain Bacteria; phylum Pseudomonadota; class Alphaproteobacteria; order Rhizobiales; family Beijerinckiaceae; genus Methylovirgula. Next base: position 20,865 of record DATFNQ010000013.1, on the reverse strand, counting down.
GCTCAGGGAAAGAGGCCGCCCCTCCGAGCTGATGTTCGCCAGAACCCATCTGATGACCAACCAGGAAAGAGCCGCCTCGACCGGAATGACGAGGATCGATAGGTGGTGGGCATGCAGATGCTGGGCATGCGGAACGCCGGCGTAGCTGCAAAGCCCGGTGAGCACGAAGACCCACCAGATGTCGCCAGGCCAGCCGGTGAAGCCGATCCCGGGAATTGTGGGGACGCGCAGATGCGTAATGAACCACCGGTAATAGCTCGTCATCGCCCATGGCGCCGGGATGATCAGCAAGAGTCCGATGGCGGCGAGGAGAATGCGACCGAGGAGGGCCCAAACGCCGAACTCCGCGGTGACCGCGCCTCCGACCAGATCAACTGCAGGCCCGGAAGGGCCGCCGGGGAGCGGCATAGGCGGCGCGTGGCCTGAGGCCATGAGGCCCGGGATGTCGCCAGCCCTCTGCCACGCGGACATGCCGGTGCTCCAGACGAGCGTGTCCGCCGTGATCTGTCCTGCGAGGATGAGTTCGCGGATGTGGGCTTCAGGAAAGGGTCCCTCCTGCTTGCCGGCGTTCGCAATGTACCAGGATCGCTCCGACATGTTTCCCCTCCTTCGCCCTTCCCTATAAGAGGGAGTGAACTACGATGCGGCAAAACCGGCGATCGTGAGCAGGATCCCGATCACGAGGCTGATCAGCGCATAGGTTTCCGCCCGTTGCGGCCAGGCGACGAGCGCGAAGAGTTCCGCGATCTTCTCGGGCGGCAAGAGCATCAGGATCAGGGCGCGCAAAAGGAAGAGCCAGCCGAGAAGCGTGACGATGACGCCAAGAACGCCGGTCCAAACTTCATGGCCGATGACGATCGCAAGCCCTGCGGCCAGCCCGATCACTTCGACGACGAGAAGCGTGTCGCCGTGCTGGCTTACGCTCTCGAACGCCGCGATCATGCCGCGCCGGTTGATCAGGATTGCGAGCGCGATCACTACCGTGAAGAGGCCAATCAGGCGGGCAAGAAAAGCAGTCGAGCTCATCGCATCCTCTCTTTTTTAAATTGCGGGGATGCTAATCCAACCTTGGCCCCGCGGCCAAGCGCAAAGCGGCGTTTCCCTCTCCCCGACTTGCGGGAAGAGGGTTAGGGTGACGACCATTCCCTCTCCCCCTTTACGGGGAGAGGGTGAGGGGCCGGGTGATTTGCCACAATGTTGCGGCCAGCCCTAGCTCCTCGCGCCGCATCATCGCCGTCGCGCGTCGCGCAGAATCTCCCGCGCTGCATTATGGCCGGGCAGGCCGCTGACGCCGCCGCCCGGGTGGGTGCCGGCGCCGCACATATAAAGGCCTGGGATTGGAGCGCGATAATCGGCATGGCCGAGCATCGGCCGCCCGGCAAAAATCTGCCCGAGATCGAGCTGCCCATGGAAAATATCGCCGCCGACAAGGCCGAAGGTGCGTTCGAGATCGAGCGGGCTGAAAATCTGCCGGGCGATGACCGAAGCCTTGAAGTTCGGCGCATAGGCATTGACGCTGGCGATCATCAGATCGGCGACCTCCTCGCGATGCTCGTCCCAGGATGCGCCGTTCCGCAGGGTGGGCGCGACATGCTGGCAGAAGAGGCTCGCGACATGCGCGCCTTTCGGCGCGAGCGTGTCGTCGAGGCTCGAGGCGATCACCATTTCAACGATCGGCCTCTTCGACCAGCCGCTCCGCCGCGCATCGAAATAGGCGTCTTCCATGTAGCCGAGCGAAGGCGCGATGATGATGCCGGCGGTATGATGTTCCGCGAGTTCCCGCCCCGGCAGCGCGGAAAAATCCGGCAGTTCGGACAAGGCGACGTTCATCCGGAACGTGCCGGACCCGCAGCGCCATTTGCCGATCCGCTCCCTGAAGTCGGCCGGCAAGGCATCCGGCGCGACAAGATCGCGATAGAGCAGTTTTGGATTGATATTGGCCGCGACGATCCGCGCGCGGAAGACCTCGCCGGCGTCCGTTACGACGCCGGCGACGCGGCCCTTCTCGACCAGCACTTCCTTCACCGGGCATGCGACGCGGATCTCGGCACCGCGCGACGCGGCGGCGCGTGCCATGGCTTCGCTGATCGCGCCCATGCCGCCGATCGCATGGCCCCATTGGCCTTTGCGTCCGTTGACCTCGCCGAAGCAATGATGCAGCAGGACATAGGCCGTGCCCGGCGCATAAGGGCTCGCATAGGTTCCGACGATCGCGTCGAAGCCGAATGCGGCCTTGATCGGCGCGCTCTCGAACCAATGGTCGAGATAATCGCCGGCGGAGGCGGTGAATATTTCGACGAGGTCGCGCTGCGTTTCGAGCCCCAGCCGCCGCAAGCGGTTGCCGAGACGACCGGTCTTGAGGGCCTCGTTAAGCACCCTGAGCGGCGGAGCGCTGATGATGTTCGGCGGCGTTTCGAGCGCGAGTTCGCGCAACAGATCCGCCAGCACCTCGAGCCGCGCGGCATAAGCCTCGAGTCGGTGCGCATCACGCGCGGAGAATTTCGCGACCTCGGCTTTCGTCCGCTCGCCGCCGACCTTGAGATAGCGCCCGTCATCGAGCGGCAGGAAATTGGCGAGCTTGCGTTCGACGATCCGCAAGCCATGGCCGGCAAGATCGAGATCGCTGATGATCTTCGGGTTGAGCAGCGAGACGGTGTAGGCGGCCAGCGAATTGCGAAAGCCGGGATGAAATTCCTCGGTCACCGCCGCGCCGCCGACCTTGTCGCGCCGTTCGAGCACGATGGTCTTGAGGCCGGCGGCGGCGAGATAAAAGGCGCAGACGAGACCGTTGTGGCCGCCGCCGATGATCACCGCGTCATACATGAGGCAAGTCCAATGGCCGACGCTCTGCGACTTCAAGCCCTAACGCTCGGCCGCCATGACATAATTCACGTCCATGTCGCGGCTTTGCCGCCATTGCCCGCTGAGCGGATTGAAGACGATCCCCGTCTCGTCGATGACGTGAAGCCCCGCGGCGCTCAGCGCCGCAGCGAGTTCGCGCGGCGTGACGAAGCTTTCCCATCTATGCGTGCCTTTCGGAAGCCAGCGCAGCACATATTCGGCCCCGACGATGGCGAACGCATAGCTCTTCAGCGTCCGATTGAGCGTCGCCGCGATGAGCAGGCCGCGCGGCCGCACCATGCGGGCGGCGACGGCGACGAAAGACCTCACGTCGCGCACGTGTTCGACCACTTCCATGGCGAGCACGGCGTCGAACTCCTTGCCTTCTTCGGCGAGCGCCTCGGCCGTGGTGCAAAGATAGGTGATGGCAAGCCCCGACTTCTCCGCATGCCGGCGCGCCGCCGCGATATTGGCAGGCGCCGGGTCGATCGCTGTCACATCGGCGCCGAGACGGCTCAAGGCTTCCGACAGGATGCCGCCGCCGCAGCCTATGTCGAGGATCTCGAGGCCTTCGAGCAGAGGGCTCGCCGGTGATTCAGGCCGGCTTCCGCGCTTGGTCAAGAGCCGGCGGAGATAATCGACTCGGACCGGATTGAACTGGTGCAGCGCCCGCATGGGCCCAAGCGGATTCCACCAATCCTCGGCCAGCCTTTCGAAGCGCGCGACTTCCTCGGGGTCTATGCTGTCTGCGTGCTGACGCGGCATGCGCGATCCTCCTTGGCTCGATCGCAGACGGGCAGGTCAAATTGACTTGATCTGCCGGTAGTGTATACGCGGCTCGTCCTTGCGGCGCGAGCGATCCGTTCGCCGCGACGACGCATCCATTCACCCACGCCAGAAAGCCCTGCCGGACCTATGGCCCGCCTCGTGATGAAATTCGGCGGCACTTCCGTTGCCGGCATGGATCGCATTCGCAATGTCGCGCGGCACGTCAAGCGGGAGGTCGATGCCGGCGCCCAGGTGGCCGTCGTCGTCTCCGCCATGGCGGGCAGGACCGACGAGCTCGTCGCGCTCTGCAAGGAAGCGTCTAGCCATTACGACGTGCGCGAATATGATTGCGTCGTCGCTTCCGGCGAGCAGGTGACGGCGGGGTTGCTCGCCATGGTGCTTCAAGGCATGGGCATTCCGGCGCGATCCTGGCAAGGCTGGCAGATCCCGATCCTGACGACGCAAGCGCCCAGCGCGGCGCGGATCACCAGCGTGGACGGAGAGCGAATCGTTTCCGGCCTTGTCGAGCGCAACGAGGTCGCGGTCATCACCGGCTTCCAGGGCTTGAACAAGGAAACCGGCCGGGTGACGACCCTCGGCCGCGGCGGGTCGGACACCAGCGCGGTGGCGATCGCCGCCGCTATCAAGGCCGACCGCTGCGATATATATACCGATGTCGATGGGATCTACACGACCGATCCTCGCGTCGTCCCGAAGGCGCACCGGCTCGACCGGGTGACCTTCGAGGAGATGCTGGAGATGGCCTCGCTCGGCGCGAAAGTGATGCAAGTCCGCTCGGTCGAGCTCGCCATGCTGAAGAAGGTGAAGACCTTCGTGCGGTCGTCCTTCGACGATCCGGAGAACCCGCGGGCCGGCACCTTGATTTGCGACGAGGAGGACATCGTGGAAGAGCAGGTCGTCACCGGCATCGCCTTTTCGCGCGACGAGGCGCAGTTCACTTTGCGCCGCGTCGCCGATCGGCCGGGGGTTGCCGCGGCGATCTTCATGCCGCTCGCCGAAGCCGGCATAAACGTCGACATGATCGTCCAGGTCGCCTCCGACGACACGGTCACGACGGATATTACCTTCACGGTTTCGAGTGCCGACTTCGACCGCGCCCGCCTGATCCTCGAGAAGACGAAACCGCAGATCGGCTATGCTGCGCTGCAGGGCGCGGGCGACGTGGCGAAAGTCTCGGCGATCGGCATCGGCATGCGCAGCCATGCCGGCGTGGCCGCGATCGCGTTCAAGGCGCTCTCCGAGAAAGGCATAAATATCAGGGCGATCACGACTTCCGAGATCAAGTTCTCGGTGCTGATCGATGCCGCCTATACGGAACTCGCGGTGCGCACGCTGCACACGATCTACGGCCTCGACAAGGCGTGACACCGCGGTTTGGACGGCGCCCGACGCTGGTCCGGCTCGCGCTTGCGGTCCGGACTTTGCATTGACTATATGGGCAGGTGCTGGCACGCCGTTCAAGCGCGTTCGGCAAAATGGAATTGGCTTGCGGTCGCAGCAAGTTTACGCCGATACCGTAGACTTATGCGTGACACGCGCTCTAACTATTGCTTTAGGGCATTTTCTGGCGGCGAAGCCGCGGAGCGGCCCCATTGCCTTGGAATATCATAGGAAACCTGCCTCCCAAGTGATTCGGCTTGCCGATCTGCGTGAGGCTCCTGAAAAGGGAATGGCCATGCGTGCCCCCATCGGCGGACCGCGGCAGCTGTTGCGACGGCTTCGCGAGGTCATGGCGGAGCCGATCAGCCCGCAGGACCGCCTCGACAAGATCGTCGTCCACATCGCCGCCAACATGGTGGCGGAGGTGTGCTCGGTCTATGTGCTGCGCGCCGACGGACGGCTCGAACTCTTTGCAACCGAGGGCCTCAATCGCGAAGCTGTTCACCTGACGACCATGCGCAAGGGCGAAGGCCTCGTCGGCCTCATCGCGGAAACCGCGGAGCCGCTCGCGCTCGCCGATGCGCAGCACCATCCCTCGTTCTCCTACAGGCCCGAGACGGGCGAAGAAATCTATTCATCCTTTCTCGGCGTGCCGGTCCTGCGCGGCGGCAACACGCTCGGCGTGCTCGTCGTCCAGAATCGCGTGCGGCGGCTCTATTCGGAGGAGGAGATCGAAGCCCTGCAGACGACGGCGATGCTGCTCGCCGAAATGGTCGCCTCGGGCGAATTGCAGGCGATCGGGCTGCTCGACACCGAGATGGCGCTGCACCGACCGCTCGCCCTCAAGGGCGTGCCGATCGCCGAGGGTGTCGGATTGGGGCATGCCGTCCTGCACGAACCGCGGGTGATCGTCAAACAGCTCGTTGCCGAGGATGTGAAGGCTGAAACAGAACGGCTCGAAGCCGCAATCGACGCGGTGCGCCAAACGATCGACCACCTGATCGAGCGCGGCGACGTCGGCCCGGGCGAACATCGCGAGGTGCTCGAAGCCTTCCGAATGTTCGCCTATGACAGGGGCTGGATCAGGCGGTTGCGGGAAGCGGTCGCAACCGGGCTGACGGCAGAAGCAGCGGTCGAGCGCGTGCAGAGCGACGCGCGCGCCAAGCTGCAACGGCAGACCGATCCTTACATGCGCGAGCGTCTTCACGATCTCGACGATCTCGCCAATCGCCTTCTCTATCAGCTCGCCGGCCGCAACTTCGTGACCGCGCACGAGGATCTGCCCGACAATGCGATCATCGTGGCGCGTACCATGGGCCCGGCGGCGCTTCTCGACTACGACCGCACGAAATTGCGCGGCCTCGTCCTCGAAGACGCCGGCGCTTCGAGCCATGTCGCCATCGTTGCGCGCGCGCTCGGGATCGCAACCGTCGGAGAAGTCGCCAATATCGTCTCCTTCGTCGAGCCTGGCGACGCGGTGATCGTCGACGGCACCTCAGGCGATGTGCATGTGCGGCCGCCGCAGGATATCGAAAATGCCTATGCCGAGAAGGCACGGCTGCGCGCCCGGCGTCAGGAGCAATATCACAAGCTGCGCGAAAAGCCGGCCGTCACCAGGGACGGCGTCGCGATCGAATTGCACATGAACGCCGGGCTGCTCGTCGATCTTCCGCACGTCGCGGAAACGGGTGCGGCATCGATCGGGCTCTTCCGCACCGAGCTGCAGTTCATGATCGTCTCGCAATTTCCGGGCATGCGCCAGCAACAGGCCCTCTACAAGGCGGCCTTCGACGCCGTCCCCGGCAAGCCGATCACTTTCCGCACCTTGGACATCGGGTCGGACAAGGTCCTGCCCTATATGACCAAGGTCGAGGAGGAAAATCCGGCGCTCGGCTGGCGGGCGATCAGGATCGGTCTCGACCGGCCGGCGCTTCTGCGCATGCAATTGCGGGCACTGCTCAGAGCCGGCGCCGGCCGCGAGGTGCGGATCATGTTCCCGATGATCGCCACCGTTGCGGAATTCGAGATCGCCAAGGCACTCGCCGAACGCGAGCTCGCCTATCTCACACGCCACGATCACCGGCTCCCCAGCGACCTCAAGCTCGGCGTCATGGTGGAAGTGCCGGCGCTCTTGTGGCAGCTCGACGAGATCTGCGCCCGCGCCGATTTTCTTTCGGTCGGGACCAACGATCTCATCCAATACATGTTTGCCGCCGATCGCGACAACAAACGCGTCGCCGGCCGCTTCGACCCGCTCTCGCCGCCGGTTCTGCGCGCCCTGAAGATCATCGTCGAAAAGGCGAAAGCGACCGGCACGCCGCTGACCCTCTGCGGCGAAATGGGCGGCAAGCCCATTGAGGCACTCGGGCTGCTCGCGATCGGATTTCGCGCTCTTTCCATGTCGCCGGCTTCGATCGGGCCGGTGAAGGCGATGATTCTCGCGACCAACCTTGAAGCGACGACCAAATTCGTAAACGGCCTCGTCGAGGCACGCGATGGCGCCCGTTCGCTCCGGTATGAGCTGCATCGGTTCGCCGAGGCCCACCGCATCCCGGTGTAGCTTGTCGCTGCCCTTGATGGCGCATACCTTCTCCCTGTGGGAGAAGGTGCCCCGCGTTACCCCCTCTCCCCGCAAGCGGGGAGAGGGGCGCTCAGCGCCCTCACCCGCCGCCTCCGGCGGCACCCTCTCCCACAGGGAGAGGGTTCGCGCCACACTTTTTGCCAAACCCATGCTGCCGCAAGAAAAGCTCGATCTCATCCTGCGCCGTCACGCCGAAATCTCGGACCGGCTCGCCGCCCGACCCGAATCGGCGGTCTTCGTCGCCTTGTCGCGCGAGCTCGCAGACATCGAAGACGTGGTCGCCGCGATCCGCGATTATCGCAGCGAGGAAAGGGACATCGCAGGCCTCGACGCGATGCTCGAGGATGCCTCGCTCGATCCGGAGATGCGCGGCCTTGCCGAAGCCGAGCGCCAGGAATCGCGGGCGAGGCTCGCGAGCCTCGAACAGAAGCTGCGCATCGCTCTGCTGCCCAAGGATGCGGCCGACGAGAAGAGCGCCATCCTCGAAATCCGCGCCGGCACCGGCGGGGATGAGGCGGCGCTCTTCGCCGGCGATCTGTTCCGCATGTATCAGCGCTATGCGGAGCTCAAAGCCTGGCGCGTCGAGATCCTCTCGGCCAGCGAAGGCTCGCTCGGCGGGTTCAAGGAAATCATCGCCGAGATCGAAGGCCGCGGCGTCTTCGCCCGGCTGAAATTCGAATCGGGGGTGCATCGCGTGCAGCGCGTGCCGGAAACCGAAACGCAAGGCCGCATTCATACCTCGGCTGCGACCGTCGCCGTCCTGCCTGAGGCGCAGGACATCGACGTCGACATCAACGAGGCCGATCTCAAGATCGACACGATGCGCGCGCAAGGGGCCGGCGGCCAGCACGTCAACAAGACCGAGTCGGCGATCCGCATCACCCATCTGCCGACCAATACGATCGTCTTCGTGCAGGCCGAGCGCTCGCAGCACAAGAACCGCGCGCAGGCGATGGCGCTGTTGCGGGCGCGGCTGTATGACAGGCAGCGGCAGAAGCGCGATGCCGAACGGGCGGCCGATCGGCGCGCGCAGGTGGGTTCCGGCGATCGCTCCGAGCGGATCAGAACCTATAATTTCCCGCAAGGGCGCGTGACCGACCACCGCATCAACCTCACCCTCTATAAGCTCGACAAGGTCATGAGCGGCGAAGCGCTCGACGAAGTGATCGACGCGCTCATTACGCACCACCAGGCGGCGTTGCTGGCGAGCGAGAAATAAGCCGTCGCGAAGCCCGTCATTGCGCCAGACTCAATCAGGCCCGGGCGGCTCATCCTTGGGCGCGGGAAGCGCAGGGCGTCGGCTCGGCAAATCTCCCTCGTGCAGAAGGCTCGTGAAAACGCCGGCGAGAAAGGCGTCGAGAGCAGCGAAGATCGCATTGGCGGCAAGCTCGTCGGGCGCCCAGCCTTTCGTGTGGGTGAGAATGAACCGCCCGATCACCAGCGCGGCGACGAGCAAGGCCACGAGCGCATCGAAGGACGTGGCGCGCCGGACAAGTGTGAGGGCAAGCGGCGGCGCGAGCAGCGTGGCGGAAATCGTCAGGGCGAGCGTGATGAAGAGCCGCGGATCTGCCTTGCCGGACGCGAGGTGAGCGCCACAGAAGGCGATGAGCAGGATCGCCAGCGCGCGGGCATAGGCCAGCCTTCGGCTGGCCAGGCCGAGTCGGCGGCGCTTCGGATGAAAGACATCATGGCCGAGACTCGTGGCGAAGGATTGGACGCCAGCCGCCGCGACGCTGATGCCCAAGGCAATCGCGAACACCGCGGCAAGACCGGCCAGCGTCGGACCCGCTTTGCGCAGAGAGGGAAGGTTCTCCAGCAGATATTCGGCGTTCGCGCCGATGTCTTGCAATCGCAAGGTCGCGTCGAAGCCGTCCTCAGCGACGCAGCTGCCCGCGATGACACTCGAGGCGCCAGATCGGACGCCGCAGATCGAGATCCCCCCCTGTTCGCTCGCCGCAAGAATCTCGGCCGGCAATTTGCCAGGCTCGCGGCCGGCAAGCGTCGCATCGAGCGCGAGCGTCGAATGGGCCATGGTCATGGCGGCGAGCACCGCGATGATCGCAATGAGGAGGAAGGCGAAGGGGCCGGCGCGCACAGCGCTCTGCCTGTCGCGGCTGGCAACGGCGGGGCCGAGGAGAGGTGCGAAAGCGGCCAGGCCGAGCGCCAGCGCGACGACGACGGCGGGCTCGATGGGCAGGTTTGGATTCGAACCGGTCATCGCGTCGAAGCGCGCCGCGCCTGCCGTCCAGAGCGTCGCTTCGTGCAGCATCGATAAGGCCGGCGGCAGGCCAAGCGCCGCCAAGCTTACGATGGCGGCGCCCGCCGCCAGCCATATCACGCCCGAAAGGCCGCCCGGCACGATGACCAAAACGAGCAAAACGCCCAAGACCGCCGCGCCGAAAGCGCGGCTCGTCCCGGTTGCGGCGAGGAAGGCGCGCAGAGCGATCTCATAGCCGCCCATGGCGACGAGGCCGGCGCAGATCGCCGCAATTCCAGCTATCGCACAGCGCGCCAATGGGTGGGGGAAGCGCGATCCGGCGAGGTCGGCGATGGAAAAGGCGGCGCTGCGGCGCAGATAGGGACCTGTCGCGAAGATCGCGCAGAAGAGGCCCGCGCCAAATCCCGTTGCCAGCGAATTGAGGCCGAGGCCTTGCGGCAAAGGCGGCAGGAAGGGCAGGAAAAGTCCGGCGGAAAGACCGGCATAGGCAAGCCCGACATAGGGCGCGGGCAGAGCGCGGCCGCCGGCATAGAAGTCCACCGGCCGCATGCTGCGCAGCAGTGCGGCTATGATCACGAATCCGGTGAGGATAAAAGCGGTGACGCAAAGCCGGAGCGCTTGGTCCGGCAGGCCGACCCGTTCGAGCACTGCGATGAGGCCGAGGCCGGCAGCGAAGGCCGCGAGCGCGAAGCTGAAGCCGCCGTCGATTCTCGCCCGGGCGAGACTGGCGTCAGTGTCCTGCTGCGTCACGGAAGATCCAAAGAGAGGCGCTTGCCAGGCGCGGCGCGGCAGCCGAGAATAACGGATGTCCTGCGCCGTCTAAAGAAAATGATCGCGACGAGCAAGGGCGAGAGGCTCTCTATGCCGCGCAACAGGATATCTCGCAAGATTCGGGAGATCATATGATCGACGAAACAAAACCAGCATCGGCGTGGTCGTCGCCGCGGACACCGAGTGCCGCGCGCTGGCACCGGCCGGAAACGCCGCTCGCCCGCTTCCTCGGCGGCACGCCTTTGAATGTCGCGCTCAGATTGTTCTTCTTGTCCTTGATCGTCGGCGCCTTGCTGATGTGGCTCGACATCAGGCCGGCCGATATTGTGCAAGGGGCCGTCCGCTTCGTCCACCGCGTCTGGTCGCTCGGCTTCGATGCGTTGCGCGACATGGGCGATTATCTCGTCGCCGGCGCGATGATCGTGGTGCCGCTCTGGTTGATCGCGCGGCTCCTCAATATGCGCGAGCCGCGATGAGGCACTTCGACGAAGCTGCTCGCTCGCGTTTCGCGCACCCCCCTCCCTAGCCCTCCCCGGCAAGGGGGGAGGGAACGCGCCTGAGGTCTGCGCCTGTGACTCTCCCCTCGGCCCAGTCCTCCGCTTTGCTGCCGCGCGCCTCGGCGAGCCGCTGCACGCCGGCCTGCTCGAGTTTGGCGAGAAGTCCGCCCTTGATCTCCTCGACGAGCTTCGGCCCCTTGAAGACGAGGGCGGAATAAAGCTCGACGAGACTGGCGCCGGCTTCGATCTTCGCAAAAGCGGTCGCCGCGTCCTCGACGCCGCCGATGCCGATCAATGGGAATTGGTTCTCGACGCGCAGATAGGCCTGCGCGAGAATCCGCGTGGAGCGCGTGAAGAGAGGCCGTCCGGAAAGGCCGCCTTGCTCCTTGATCTCATCGATGAGGTCCGGCCGCGCAAGAGTCGTGTTGGAGACGGCCAAGCCGTCGATCCTATGCGCGCGGCAAACGTGGATGATGCCATCGAGTTCGTCGAGCGTCAGGTCGGGCGCGATCTTGACGATCACCGGCCGGCGCTTCGGCGCTGCGTCGCGGGCGGCGAGAACACGCGGCAGGAGGTCGTGGAGCTCTTGCTGGCGTTGAAGATCGCGCAGGCCGGGCGTATTCGGCGAGGAAACATTGATGACGAAGAGCTGTGCGAGATCGGCGAAGGCGTTGATGCCGGTGACATAATCGCCGATGCGATCATCGGAATCCCGGTTGGGGCCGAGGTTTAGGGCCACGATCCCCGGCCTGCCGCGCCGCGCCGCAAGCCTGCGATGGACCGCCTCCGAACCGGCGCTGTTGAAGCCGAGCCGATTGATCACGGCGCAATCTTCGCGCAGCCGGAAGAGGCGGGGGCGCGGATTGCCCGGCTGCGGCAGCGGCGTCACCGTGCCGACTTCGATAAAGCCGAAGCCAAGGGCGAACATCGCATCGACCACCTCGCCGTTCTTGTCGAAACCCGCCGCAAGACCGAGCGGATTGGGGAAATCGAGGCCGAAGGCTTTGACCGCAAGCCGCAGATCGTCGGGGGGCGCCGCTCGCAGAGGCAAGAGCGACAGCGCCCGGATCGTCAGCCAATGCGCCAACTCAGGCTTGAGCCGCAACAGAAGTTGTTGCGCGAGCCCCTCGAGCCTGTGGAGGGAGGCGTTCACGGGACGAGATCTTGAAAGCAATGCACGCCATCGGCGCCGAGCAGCAGAGGCTGCGCGAAGCTGACGGCGGCGGGATCGAGCGTCCCATAAAGATGCGGAAAGAGTGCGCCGTCCCGGGAAGGCTCGAGGCGCAGGGCGTCGCCGAGCTTGCCCGGATCGATGCCCACCAAAAGAAGATCGCCTTGTCCGGCGAAATGCTTGGCAGCGGTGGCGCGGACCTGCGCCGCGGTCGAGAGATGGATGAATCCGTCGCTGCGATCGACCGGCGCGCCGACGAACGCGCCCTTCCTTTCGGCTTCGCGCCAGAGATCGGCCGGCACGATATTGTAGACCAGATTCATGGGCCGAAAGCCTAACCATGCTCTCTAGAGTTTACGCGCGAGGAAGCCAGCCGGTTCCGGAGGTCCGCGGTAGGCCATCATCAAAGGGGCCTGTGGCGACTCGCGCTCATTCTTCTTCGCCGCCAAAGGCCAAAAGCTCGTCTTGCGACATGTGGAAAGCATTCTCTTCCGCAGGAAAGCTCCCCTCCCGCACCTCACGGACATAATGCGCCAAAGCCTCGCCGATGAGCTGGCCGAGTTCGGCATAGCGCCGGTTGTGGCGGAACTCGACCTCGGTGATCCCGAGCATGTCATGGATCACGAGAACCTGGCCGTCGGTGCGCCGCCCGGCGCCGATGCCGATCGTCGGCGCGGCGATCGACCTCGTGATCCGCGCCGCGACCTCCTCCGGGATCAGTTCGAGCACCAGCATGGAGATGCCGGCGGCGTCCAGCGCGCGCGCATCGGCCAGCAATTTCGCGGCTTCCTCGACGGAGCGGCCCTTGAGCCGCTTGTCTTCGTGGTGCTGCGGCTCGAGGCCGAGATGGCCGCAACAGGCGATCCCCGCCGCCGCCAGAGCCGCGGCGATCTCGGGGCGCGGCCCTTCGAACTTCACCATGTCGGCGCCGGCTTCGATCAAGCGCTGCGCGTTCGCAACAGCCGTGGCGGGCTGCTCGTAGCTGCCGAACGGAAGATCGGCGAGGATCGGCGTCTCAGGCGCGCCGCGGCGGACGGCGCGCACATGATGGCCGATATCGGCCAGCGTCACCTCCCTCTCGCTCGCATAGCCCAGGACATTGGTGCCGACGCTGTCGCCGACGAGGATGATGTCGACGCTGGCCGCTGCCTCGGCCTTGGCGGTCGGATAATCATAGGCGGTGAGCATGGCGATCGGGCTGCCCTGTCGCTTGAAATCGAAAAATCGCGCCGCTTTACTCATGCCGATCGAAAGCTCTTGGGTGGCAGCGAATTCGGGAAGATCCTCATGGCGGCACGCGCGCCGCTCTGTGAATTATGTGGACACGCCTTACTCGGGCCGCGCTGCTTATCTATAGTGGCGAGCCTCAAACCTAAAGGCAGCGATGCGATTCCCCCCCTCCTTTCTCGATGAACTCAAGGCGAGGCTGCCGGTCTCGGACGTCGTGCGCAAACGCGTGAAACTGACGAAGGCCGGCCGCGAATGGCGCGGGCTTTCCCCCTTCAATGCGGAACGGACGCCGTCCTTTTTCGTCAATGACCAGAAAATGGCCTGGTTTGACCATTCGGCCGGCAAAAACGGCAATATCTTCGATTTCCTCATGGAGACCGAAGGTCTCAGCTTTCCCGAAGCGGTCACGCGGCTGGCCGAGCAGGCAGGACTCGCCCTGCCGCAAATGTCGCCTGAGGCCGAGGCGCGGGAAAAGCAGCGCGCCAGCCTCTATGACGTGCTCGAATTGGCGGCGAATTATTTCGCCGCCGAGCTCGTCGGCCGGTCGGGCGCCAAGGCGCGAGCCTATCTGGCGGACCGTGGGCTCAATGGCACGCTGCAAGCCGAATTTCGCCTCGGCTACGCGGGGCCGGAGAAATACGCCTTGCGCGATCATCTGGCGGGCAAGGGCATCTCTGCCCAGGCGATGATCGAAACCGGGCTTTTGATCCATGGCGAGGACATTGCCGTGCCTTACGACCGGTTCCGCGATCGCGTGATGTTCCCGATCGCCGACCGCGCCGGCCGCGTCATCGCCTTCGGCGGCCGGGCGCTCGGCCCGGACGTTCAGCCGAAATATTTGAATTCGCCGGAAACGCCGCTCTTCCACAAGGGCGCGATCCTCTACAACCATCACAAGGCGCGCAAGGCGGCGCATGAGAGGGGCAGTGTTATCGCCGTTGAGGGCTATGTCGACGCTATCTCAATGTCGGCCGCGGGCTTCCCCCATACGGTTGCGCCGCTCGGTACGGCTTTGACGGCGGACCAGTGCGAGCTTTTGTGGAAGATGGCGGAGGAGCCCGTGCTCTGTTTCGACGGCGACCGCGCCGGCCGCAAGGCCGCCTATCGCGCCGTCGATCTGGCGCTGCCGTTGATCGGCGTCGGACGATCGCTGCGTTTCGCGCTTCTGCCGGACGGCCAGGACCCCGATGACCTCGCCCGCAGCGGCGGCACCGCGGCGATCGATGATGTGCTGGGTGCCGCCCTGCCGCTCGTCGATCTCGTCTGGCAAAGGGAGACCGAGGCCCAGGTCCTGACGACGCCCGAGCGCCGCGCCGGGCTCGAACGGCGGCTCGAAAATATCTGTGGGGAAATCCGCGACGAGGCCTTGCGGCGCCATTATTCGGCGGAATTCCGCAACCGGCTCGCGGCTCTCTTCGGGCAGGCCTCGCCGGCCGCGGGGCAGCGGTTCGCCGTTCAGTCTGCGCGTTACAGAGGTGCGCCCCGAAGGGGCGCTGAAGGGCCCCAAACCTATGTTTTCCAGCCGGCTCCGGTGTTGGGGGCGAGCCTGGCGCGATCTCTCCTGCTGCGCCCGAAACGCGCCGGCATCCCGGGGCGCGAGGCTTTCATCCTGTTGATCTTTCTCAATCACCCCAACCTGCTTGACGCGCATGGGGAGACTCTGGCCGAGCTCGAGCTCAGCAGTTCTGAGGCTCAGACGCTTCGCCGGAAGCTGCTCGATCTCTGGGCCGATCGGCGCCTCGCTTCGCGAGACCTGAAAGCTGAGATCGAGCGCTGCGGACTGGGCGCCGTCAGGCAGCGTCTCGAAGCGATGACGGCGCATTCCTCGCTTTGGAGCGTATCGGCGGAGGCCGCCGATCCCGATGCCGAGGAATCGCTGAAGCAAGCACTGGCCTTGCATCGTAAGATGCGGGCCCTAAATAGGGAACTTGTCCTGGCGGAAGCGGCTTTGGCGGGTGATTCGAGCGAGACGAATCTCACTTGGCTGAAGTCAATCCAGGAGCAATTGTCCGCCTTAGCGGGCACCGAAGCCGTCATCGAAGGCTTCGGCGCGGCTTCCGGTCGGCAGAGCGGTGCATTGTGATCATGTGTCGACTGCCCGGAAGCGGTTAAGAAATAAGTGTTTTAGCGCGGGCTAACTAGCTGCCGACGTTTGCGAAGACGGAAGTATTCAGCCGGACGACGAGGCGATGTTGGTTCCGCGTGGCCTGGCCATTGCAGGCAGCGCCGTTGCGGTTCCCGCCAAGATGCGACACGGAGGAGATCAGCCCTTTTCCCCGGCAGTCGAATGAATCGCTCTGCGATCGGATCGCGGCGAAGAACGGCGCTTGTTTGGGCGCAACGAAGCATGACAAACGAGGATTTGATGGCGAAGAAAGACAACGAGAAAGCCGAAGCCGAGGGGGCCAGCGTCGAGACGACCGACAGTCCCTTGCTCGACCTGTCGGATGCTGCCGTCAAGCGCATGATCAAGCTCGCCAAGAAGCGCGGCTTTGTCACCTATCGCGAACTGAACGCCGTGCTTCCGTCCGAGGAAGTCAATTCCGAGCAGATCGAGGATATTTTGGCGATGCTCAACGAAATGGGAATCAACGTCATCGAAAGCGAGGAGCCCGAGGAGGCGGACGCCGAGGAGGGCGAAGAGGAAGAGATCGAAGCCGGCGAGCTCGTCGAGATCACCCAGCCCAAGGCGCTCGCCACGAAATCCTCGGAGCCGGCCGACCGCACCGACGATCCCGTGCGCATGTATCTGCGCGAGATGGGCTGCGTCGAGCTTCTGTCGCGCGAGGGCGAGATTGCCATCGCCAAGCGCATCGAGGCCGGCCGCGAGGCGATGATCGCCGGGCTCTGCGAGAGTCCCCTGACCTTCCAGGCGATCATCATCTGGCGCGACGAATTGAACGAAGGCAAGGTCCTGCTGCGCGACATCATCGATCTCGAAGCCACCTATGCCGGGCCGGACGGCAAGAACACGCCGAAGATCGACATGACTGCGCCCGGCGCCGCCGAGGCGCTTGCCGCGCAACGCGCTCCTGCGACGGCGCCGCTCATCCCGCCGGCCGGCCTGCGTCCTGCTGCCGAGGAAGACGGCGAAGCGCGCCTCCTCGAGGAATCCTTCGATGACGAGGAGGACCTGGAAAATTCGGTATCGCTCTCCGCCATGGAGGCCGAACTCAAGCCGAAGGTGCTCGACACCTTCGACCGCATCGCCGACGCTTACAAGAAGCTGCGCAAGCTGCAGGACCAGAACGTCGAGAACAAGTTGAAAAATGAGACGCTGACCCCGGCTCAGGAGCGTCGCTACAAGACCCTGAAGAAGGAGATCGTCACCGACGTCAAATCGCTTTCGCTCAACCAGAACCGCATCGATGCGCTGGTCGAGCAGCTCTACGACATCAACAAGAGGCTCATCGGGTTCGAGACGAAGCTTCTGCGCCAGGCCGAGGAATCGGGCGTCTCGCGCGAGGACTTCCTGAAGAATTACCAGAATTCGGAGCTCGATCCGAAATGGCTGCTGCGTGTTTCGAAGCTCGGCGGCCGCGGCTGGAAGGATTTCGTCAACCGCCGCAAGGAGAAGATCCGCGAGATCCGCACCGACATCCATGCGCTGGCGACCGAAACGGGCCTGGAGATCCAGGAATTCCGCAAGATCGTGCAGGTCGTCCAGAGGGGCGAGCGCGAGGCGCGCCAGGCGAAGAAGGAGATGGTCGAGGCGAACCTGCGGCTCGTCATCTCGATCGCCAAGAAATATACCAACCGCGGCCTTCAATTCCTCGATCTGATCCAGGAAGGCAACATCGGCCTCATGAAGGCGGTCGACAAGTTCGAATATCGGCGCGGCTACAAGTTCTCGACCTACGCGACCTGGTGGATCAGGCAGGCGATCACCCGCTCGATCGCCGACCAGGCGCGCACGATCCGCATCCCCGTCCATATGATCGAGACGATCAACAAGATCGTGCGCACCTCGCGCCAGATGCTGCATGAGATCGGCCGCGAGCCGACGCCCGAAGAGCTTGCCGAAAAGCTCGCCATGCCGCTCGAAAAGGTGCGCAAGGTGCTGAAGATCGCCAAGGAGCCGATCTCGCTCGAAACGCCGATCGGCGACGAAGAGGATTCGCATCTCGGCGATTTCATCGAGGACAAGAACGCGATCCTGCCGATCGACGCGGCGATCCAGTCGAACCTGCGCGAGACGACGACGCGGGTTCTCGCCTCGCTCACGCCGCGCGAGGAGCGCGTGCTGCGCATGCGCTTCGGCATCGGCATGAACACCGACCACACGCTCGAAGAAGTCGGCCAGCAGTTCTCGGTCACCCGCGAACGCATCCGCCAGATCGAGGCAAAGGCGCTGCGCAAGCTGAAGCATCCGAGCCGATCGAGGAAGCTGCGGAGCTTTTTGGATAATTGAGCGGTGCCTTGATGGCGACCAAGGTAATACACCTGGAAAAGCTCGACGGCTTTCGGCTGCGCGTTCGGTTCAATGATGGGAGCGAGGGCGTTCACGACTTTGCCGCCATGGTGAGCAAACCCGATTCCATAGTCTGGCCGCTGCGCGACGAGGCCTATTTTGCCCGTGTATTCCTTGAAAGCGGCGTGCCGACTTGGCCGAACGGTTTCGACATCGCGCCGGAGGGGCTCCGCGACGAAATGGCCGCGGCGGGCGAACTCTCGCGGCCGGCGGCCAAGTAGCAGGCGCTTCAGGACCAGGAGCTTCCTCGACAACTGATCTTACCGTACCTGGTATGCGGGCATGGACGTGAAACTACGCACAATCGAGGTCGACGCGAAGACCGCCGACCTTCTTGAAGCGCGCGCGCGAGGGCGCGGCATGAGCGTCTCCGAATTGCTCGCTGACATCGCCGCTAACGAGGAGGCATTGCCCGCGGAGTTCGCGGAGATGCGTGCCAAAGGGGAAGGGCCGTGGTCGCCCGAGGCCTTGGAAGAAGACGCGCGGCGTCTGGCGGAGTTCGAACGCACCCGTATGGGTGTGCCTTGGGACGAGGTCAAGGCCTGGATCGAGAGCTGGGGTACGCCGAACGAGCTGGCTCGGCCGAAGCCGCGCAGGCTGTGAGGCATGAACACCGACCATACGCTCGAAGAAGGCGGCCAGCAGTTCTCGGTCACCCGCGAACGCATCCGCCAGATCGAGGCCGAGGCGCTGCGCAAGCTGAAGCATCCGAGCCGGTCGAGGAAGCTGCGAAGCTTTTTGGATAATTGAGCGATCGCTAATTAGTTTACGCTTCTCACGTAGTCAGCCAGATCCTGCAAGCGCTGTTGCCAGAACAGGTGGACATTAAGGTCGTTCTGAACCGTTTCCAGGTTGGAAGTGCTGAACACGCCACCGAGCACGGCGCAGGGAATTGTGGACGCGGTGCCGAGCTTAGCTAGAATACCAAGTCGAGGCTTTTCCCCCGGTGTCGTGGACGACGCGTTTGTAGCTATTCACTGACGAGTTTGAGACTTTGCATTCGATCAGCATGATGTCACCATTCTTGAGCCGGGCGACCACATCGGCACGCGTACCAGCGACCAGGCTCTCGCCGCAATATTCACCGGGCGCCGGAGCGGCCGCAGACGAGAGCGAAGGGATTTCGCGCCGCGGCACCTCTTTCATTCCAAGTGCTTTCAGCAAGTCCTTGACCGCCTTTTCCTGAACCTGCTTAGAGTAATTACGGCGGCTCGTCTCGACATCGCGGGTTGCAGCGAGCGCAGCGGATGCTGCTATAGCTTTCCCTTTCTCCTCGTCTGTGGGGTCTCGGCCAGAAGCTATCCAAGGGAATCGATGCTCGTCGAGCACGGCCCGAATTGTGTCGCGTACCCGCGCCGCAGCCGCCGGGTCTCGCTTCAATACCAGCGGACCGTATTGTGTATTGGCTAACGTCTTGAGATCGTCTTCCGAGATTGGCGGCGCGGTTATGTATCGGAACGCCTTTTTGCGGTCTCGACCCTTGACCAGCTTCGATAACAAATCAGCATCCACCGGATCATGGAAGATGTTCGGCATTTGATCTATGAGCTCTTCGAACAGCTTCTCGAAAGTTGCGTAAAATTGATCATATGCCCCCTTGGGCTCGTCCAGTCGCTCATAACGGAAAATATGGATTGCCGCAGCCACGTCCTCGGCGAGCTGCTGCGTCGTCCACTTGATCGGCGCAATTTGCGGCATGAATGTCTTCGATTGCCGGGATGGGTATACGTTCTAGTTCCCTCGGCTCGAACTTGACGAGCCCGCCTGCATAGACGCGGCCTCCTGTCGTACCGACGTGCCTACGCAACCAGACCAATATCGCCGCAAGTTGGCTATCACTCAATGGTTTCCTGAGGTAAAGGCCATGAGCGATATTGAGGTGTCGGGCCTTAGCCGTATTGAGTACGAAAGCCGGAGCCTGGCGCGCCATATAGGTTGCCAACACCGGGGCAGCAGGGCGCAACTCGACCGCCCACCATGCACGACGATGCTGCGCTACGTAACTGTCCTGAGCGCCGAGTGACTTGGCCCATGCCAGGTACCTGCGCACCTCCTTGATCTCTTCACCGAGCAGATCGTCCAGGGAGACCGGCAGGTCCACTACGCGCTTTAAGCCTGCCGTCTTTACGAGCTCCGGGCCGGCGGCAAGAAGTTCACGCCCCTTCGTGACGGTCGCGCGGAGGAACCGGTTGGGGATCAAATGGGCCTTATCCCCGGCAATCCATGCTTGATTCGCGCCAGTGACTTGACCCCGGTGGACTCGGAAAACTTCTCCCAGCTCAATGTAGCCAGCCGGAATCTCCTGACGGTCGCGCACGAAGATGGACCATTTGGGTGCCTTCGCCACTTGCTCCCATTCGACAAGGCGGCCCTTTTCCAGCGGCGCTAGGTCTTCCAGCCGATGAACAGCGCGCACGGTGAAATGCGTCGGTCGGTGGCCAACATGGAAACAGGTCACCGCACCTGTGGTGAATGCGTCCGTGAAGGGCTGAACTTTGGGATCGATCAAGTGCACTGCGCAACCGCCCAGCCCGTCGGCCAGCATACTACGCAGCGCCGATCCATAGTTTACGTCGAGCCACTCAGCCGCGGTAATGAATGCGCCGTAATCGCCGGGATTTGCGATCTCGCGTGTGCGCAGAAAGAAATGGATGTGCAATCCGGCGAGCTTGCTGGCCTTGAATCCGAAGCGACGAGCGGTCGTGGCAAACCAGGATTTCCAGCCCTCCGGAATCTCGTGGTGCCTGATATAGGGCGGGTTGCCCACGTAAAGGGTCTTCCCTTGGCACGGCCCTAACCCATTTTATTCACGACAGGCGGGATTTGTGGCTGACGAGCGTGGCGTAATGCTTTGATATAGCGTAGGATTTGGTTGCTGACACCATGCCCTCGCGCTATCGCGCCAACCACGCTCGC
>DATFNQ010000012.1:0-9386 GCA_035266305.1 Methylovirgula sp. | reverse complement strand
CTGGGAACGACAGCGCAATGCCTCAAGGGCCCGCATCAAATGGATGTTCACAACCGAAAAAGCCCGCGCCAAGATGGGCCGCGCTTACCCAACCCAGGTGCCATCTCCAGCCCAATGAAAGAGTCATAATCCCTGTGCAGACTAGCTCGTCGCGCCGATATGGAATAGCGTGGCCTCGTCGAGGCATCCGATGAATGGCTCCATCCCCGACTGCCGGTGATCCGCTTCCTCTCAAGATGAGGAGTCAGCCATATTAAAAAGAACTCTCATCGCCGTGTCCGCCGCGTGGCTTTCCGGCTTCGCATTCTGCTTGGCCGCCGATCAGCCGATCGAGGTACAGATCGTCGACGCCTTGAATAAGGTCTATGGCGTGCATCCGGGCTTTCGCGCCAATCACGCCAAGGGAATCGTCGCCGAAGGCACGTTCAAGTCGTCAAACGATGCCGCAAACCTGAGCAAGGCGAGCCTGTTCGATGGCAGCACTGTCCCTGTGACCGTCCGCTTCTCCGATGCGGGTGGCGTGCCCAATATTACTGATGGATCGAGCGTGGCTTTGCCACATGGCATGGCCATAAAATACCATCTGCCCGACGGTAGCGAGACCGACATGGTGCTGAATTCGCTGAAATTCTTCCCGATTTCGAACGGTCCTGACTTCCGCGATCTGCTGCTTGCCATCGCCGATAGTCCGCCGAATGCGCCGAAGCCGACGAAATTCGAGCTCTTCCTCAAGAGCCATCCTGCCGCGGCCGCCGCTTCCGGCTCGACATCGACGCCGGACAGTTTCGCCGACGAGCAATATAATGGGATCGACGCCTTCGTCTTCGTCGACAAGGCCGGCAAGAAGCAGGCCGTGCGCTACATCATGGCGCCGGAAAAGCTCGTTGATATCGATGCCGCCGCTGCGGCGAAGGAGCCGCCTGATTTTCTGATTGACGAACTCACTGCGCGAGTTGCCAAAGGACCCGTGACCTTTCATCTCAAGGCCCAACTTGCGGCGCCGGGAGACGAGACGAAAGACGCGACCAAGCCTTGGCCCGATGATCGGAAAGTTGTCGATCTCGGTGTCCTGACGATCAATAAAATCGACCCGGACAGTTTGGACGCTCAGAAAAAGCTGCTCTTTCTCCCCGGCGCGCTCATCCCGGGAATCGAGGAGTCGGACGATCCCTTGATCGATTTGCGCGATGGCGCCTATGTCGTGTCCTACGGTCGCCGCAACCCGTGAGCAGCGCCGAATATTCTATTCGTCCCGCCGCTTCATCTGACGCCGCGCTGATCTTCGCCTTCGTCAAGGAGCTTGCCGCTTTCGAGCGGCTGTCGAGCGAGGTCGAGGCGGATGAGGCGATGCTCGCCGCCGCGCTCACTTCGGACGATCCGCGCGTCTTCTGCGACACCGCATTCGCGGCCGGAGCGCACGAGTCATGATCCCGCCGCTTGCCGCCGTCGTAGCGATCGCAGAGAACGGCGTCATCGGCTTGGGCAATGGCCTGCCTTGGCATATTTCGAGCGACCTCAAGCGATTCCGGGCGCTGACTCTCGGCAAGCCGGTGATCATGGGGCGCAAGACCTTCGCCTCGCTCGGCCGTGTCCTGCCCGGCCGCGAGACCATCGTCGTCACCCGCGACTCGACGTTCGTGCCCCCGCCGAGCGTTTTTGTCGTGGCAGACATCGAGGCGGCGCTGGCGCTTGGCAAGGCGCGGGCTGAGGCGCTGAGCGCCGAGGAGATCATCCTCGCCGGCGGCGGCGAGATCTTCACGGCGCTGATCGATCACCTCGACCGGCTTTACGTGACCTTCGTCGCGCTCTCCCCGCCGGGGGACGCCTTTTTTCCGCCAATCGATTGGTCGAAGTGGGAGGAGGTGAGCCGGGAACAGCACGCGCCGCAAACAGGTGACGACGCAGCCTTTGCCTTCGTCGACTATGTCCGCCGCGAGGCCGGCCCACGAAACTGAATTGCGCGCTTCGACGCTGCGCAGGCACCTGCCGCGAAGAAAGCTTTCTTGCGCGTGCAATTGGCTCTAAGAGAGGGCGCATTGCAGCCTCCGGCCGATGCCGGCTGAGCGGAGCCTTTCAGCGACACGAGGGACGTGAATGCCTTGGAGCAATGACGGCAAAGACGGCGGGTCCAAGAGGCCGGGCAACCCAGGGCCTTGGGGTCAGCCGCCCAATATGCCGATCGACCTCGAGGAATGGCTGCGGCACGGCCAGGCGAAGCTCAAGCAATGGCTGCCGGGCGGCGGTTTCGGCGGCCGCGGCCTGCTCGCGCTCGGTCTGCTCGGAGTTCTGCTTTGGCTGCTTTCCGGCTTCTACGCCGTCGAGCCCAACGAAGTCGGGCTCAACATGATCTTTGGCCGCTACACCGGCAAGACCTCGTCGGGCCTCAATTACAATCTGCCGTTCCCGATCGGCTCGGTGGAAAAGCTGGCAGTCACCGACCGGAACGTCATCAACATCGGCTTTGCCTACCAGCAAGACATACGCAATCCGGACGTGCAATCGCAGGTCGATGTGCCGCAAGAAAGTCTGATGCTGACCGGTGACCAGAACATCGTCGACGTCAAATTCGTGGTGATCTGGCAAATCGATCCGGTCCATCCGGAAGATTACGCCTTCAATGTCGCAAATCCGCAGGATACCGTGAAGGCGGTGGCCGAGAGCGCCATGCGCGAGGTCATCGGCCATAGTCTGATCCAGAAAATCCTGACCGCCGAGCGCAAGGTGATCGAGCCGGAGGTCCAGGATCTCATGCAAAAGATCCTCGACAGCTACAAGGCCGGCGTTCTCGTCTTGCAGGTCCAGTTGCAGTCGGTCGATCCGCCCGACGAAGTGATCGCCGCCTTCCGCGACGTGACCGCGGCACAACAGGACCGAGACCGGACGCGCAACGAGGCCGATGCCTATGCCAACCGCATCGTCCCAACAGCGCGCGGCCAGGCCGCGGCAATTCTTCAAGAGGCGGAAGGCTATCGTCTGCAGACGGTGGCCCAGGCGACCGGCCAGGCTTCGCGGTTCGATCAGATCTACGCGCAATATAAGAATGCGCCGGATGTGACGCGCGAGCGCATGTATCTCGAGACAATGGAGAAAGTGTTCGGCGCGACCGACAAGGTGATCCTCGACGAGGCCGGCGGCCAGAGCGTGCTGCCCTACCTCCCGCTGCCGCAACTCGCGCCCAAATCGAGCGATGGAGATGACAGATGAGGGGCACGGCCGGCGTCATCGTCGCCATCGTTGCCGTGCTGGCGATCTTCGTCGCCGCCGGCTCGATGTTCACCGTCGCGCAGACCGAGCAAGCGCTGGTCCTGCAGTTCGGCAATCCGGTCGCCGGCGTCACCGAACCGGGCCTGCATTTCAAGATCCCGTTCATCGAGAACGTCGTCTTGTTCGACAAGCGGATCCTTAATGTCGAGACGCCGACGGAGGAAGTGCTTGCTTCCGACAGTACGAGGGTCGAGGTCGATTCCTTCTTGCGGTATCGCATCAGCGATCCGCTGAAGTTCTACCAGACCGTCGGGACCGTCGAGCGCGCCGACAGTCAGCTCGGCTTCATCCTGAATTCGGCCG
The DNA here is from genome assembly GCA_035266305.1 of Methylovirgula sp. GTDB lineage: Bacteria > Pseudomonadota > Alphaproteobacteria > Rhizobiales > Beijerinckiaceae > Methylovirgula. The sequence goes on along the minus strand of DATFNQ010000012.1, from coordinate 5,819 downwards.
TGCGCCGCGTGCTCGGCGACGCGGACCTCACGCAAATCGTCAGTGGCGAGCGCGAAGTCCTGATGGGCCGCATCCGCGACCAGGTCAATCAGCAATCGGGCAAGCTCGGCGTCGTGGCGGTCGACGTACGGATCCGGCGCGCCGATCTGCCCGAGCAGATTTCCGAGAAGGTCTTCAGCCGGATGCAGAGCGAATGGGCGCGCGAAGCGGCGCTCTACCGCGCCCAAGGCGTCGAACAGGCGCAGAAGATCACCGCCACGGCGGACCGCGATGCCGTGGTCCTGCGTGCCGACGCGCAGCGCCAGGCCGACCAGATCCGCGGCCAAGGCGATGCCGAGCGCAACCGCATCTTTGCCGAAGCCTATGGCAAGGATCCGGATTTCTTCGCCTTCTATCGCTCGATGCAGGCCTATGAAACCGGACTGAAGGCCGGCGATACGCGCTTCGTCCTGACGCCGAAGTCAGCCTTCTTCCGCTTTTTCGCGACGCCCACGCCTGCGCCGGGGGGCCAACCGGCGCAGACGCCCGGCGCGCCCGCGGCATCGCGCTGAGCAAATATCGCCGATCCTCACCGGCCCGGAGGGCAAGATGCAGCGGTCCGATCTCACCGAAAAGATCCTGGACATCAAGCGCGAACGCGGATGGACCTGGAATTTCATCGCCGATGAGATCGGCGGCATGTCGCCGCTTCTCGTCGTCGGAGCGCTGCTTGGCCAGATGAAGCTCGTGCGCCAGCAGGCCGAGAAAGCGGCTGAACTCCTCGGGCTCAGCGAGGCCGAAAAGCGTCTGCTCAACGAAGTGCCGATGCGCGGCACGCCAATGCCGCCGACCGATCCCTTGATCTATCGCCTCTACGAGCTGATCATGATTAACGGGCCGGCCCTGAAGGCGCTGATTGAGGAAGAATTCGGAGACGGCATCATGTCGGCGATCGACTTCGATCTCTGCATCGCAAGACAGGCCGACCCGCGCGGCGACAGGGTCAAGCTTACGATGTCCGGGAAGTTCCTTCCCTACAAATATTATGGCGCGACCGGCAATGTCCCGGCCTATGGCTATAAAGAGGAGTGAAGCCGCATTCCTTGGCTTTTGAACGCCAATCGCACCGTTCGCGCTCGAATCGACGGCTGATGCGCAATCTGGCGCAAACACATGCGATGGGATATTTTCGTCTCGAACGCGCCGTAAGCGCTGCGCACTTCCCAGAGCTTTTCCGGCTTGGCGGCGATTTCGGAATCGACGCCCGCCGTCCGAAATATCCGGCGAATGCCGCGTGCAGGAGATATTCCATGATTCGGTTTTCAATATTCCGCCTGGCGTCATTCGGCCCCCCAGTCCGGCGCGCGGCTTTGCCCGGATTTGCCTCGGCACTGGGCTTGGCGGTGCTTTTGACCCTCGGAGTCCCGGGTCTTGGGCTTCAGACCGCCCAGGCCGGACATGCGCCGGATTCCTTTGCCGATCTCGCGGCGCAGGTCAGCGACGCTGTCGTCAATATCTCGGCGACGCAGATCTTCGAAGACAAAAGCGCGAGCGGCGGCCCGGAACTCGAACCCGGCACCCCCTTCGACGATCTCTTCGATGATTTTTTGAGGCACGGCCAACAGGGCGACGGCGGCGACCAAGAGCTGACGCGTCCGCACGAGCGCCGGTCCAATTCGCTCGGCTCCGGCTTCGTCATCGATCCGTCCGGAATCATCATCACCAACAATCATGTCATCGCCGATTCCAACGAAGTGACGGTGATCTTTACCGATGGGACGAAGTTGAAGGCGCAGGTGATCGGCAAGGATTCGAAGGTCGATGTCGCGGTGCTCAAGGTCACCCCGGATAAGCCGCTCAAAGCCGTGAAATTCGGCGACAGCGAGAAGATGCGGGTGGGCGATTGGGTGATCGCCGTCGGCAACCCGTTCGGGCTGGGCGGAAGCGTGACGGCCGGCATCGTCTCGGCCCGCAACCGTAACATCGATTCGGGCCCTTACGACAATTACATCCAGACCGACGCCGCGATCAATAAAGGCAATTCCGGCGGGCCTCTGTTCAACATGGACGGCGAGGTCATCGGCATCAACACGGCGATCCTGTCGCCGTCCGGCGGTTCGATCGGCATAGGTTTCGCGACGCCCTCCGCGACCGTCGTTCCGATCATCGATCAATTGCGCAAATACGGCGAAACGCGGCGCGGCTGGCTCGGTGTACGGATTCAGCCGATCGATGATTCGATCGCCGAGAGCCTCAATCTCGGCAATGTTCGCGGCGCCCTCGTGGCCGGCACTGACGCGAATGGCCCCGCCGCGACGGCCGGCATCGAGACCGGCGACGTGATCGTCAAATTCGACGGCGATGAGATCGATGAATCGCGCGACTTGCCGAAGCTCGTCGCGTCCGCGCCGGTCGGCAAGTCCGTCGACGTCGTGATCGTGCGGAAAGGTCAGGAACTGACCAAGACCGTCAGACTGGGCCGCCTCGAAGACAATGAGAAAAAAGCCTCGCTCGACGTCAGCAGTGCCGAGCCCGACAAGAGCGTGCCGGACACGGCCGTCGAAAAGGCTCTCGGGATGGCGTTCGCGAGCCTCAACGATGCGTCGCGGCTGAAGTTCTCGATCAAGGACAGCATCACCTCGGGCGTGGTTGTGGCAGGCGTCGATTCCGATTCTCCGGCGGCCGAAAAGAACATTCAGCCGGGCGAGGTGATCCTGGAGATCAACCAAGAGCCGGTCTCGGAGCCGGCCGATATCGCCAAGAGAATGCAGGCCTTGAAGGACGCCGGGAAGAAATTGGCGCTGCTCCTCGTTGCGAGCCCGCAGGGCGAAGAGCGTTTCGTGGCGCTCGGCATACCTTGAGCTTGGCTGGAAAAGCCCAGTTCGAACAGAGCCCGAGTCCCCGGCCCTTGATGGGCGAGCGGCCGCTGATTCCGGGCAAACGTAACGGCCTCGGGCCTGTAAACCCTAGAATGCCAAGGCCTCCCCGGCCGCTTGACAGCACTGCCGTTGCTGCCTATGTCCAAAAAGGCGTTAGCACTCTTCTCCAAGAGTGATAACAACCCTGTCTCAGTCCAATTCCGCAAGGCGTTCCGGATGAATCGGGACGCCGTTCGCGAACCGTTCAAGGAAGCACGAAATGAATTTCCGACCCCTGCATGACCGCGTGGTCGTCAAGCGTCTCGAAGGTGAGGAGAAGACGAAAGGCGGGATCATCATCCCCGACACGGTGAAGGAAAAGCCGCAGGAGGGCCAGATCATCGCCGTCGGTCCGGGCGCCCGCGACGAAACCGGCAAGCTCGTTCCCCTCGACGTAAAGGCGGGCGACCGCATCCTATTCGGCAAATGGTCGGGCACCGAAGTCAAGATCGACGGGCAGGATCTCCTCATCATGAAGGAGAGCGACATCCTCGGCGTCGTCGGCTGACGCGTCCGATCACCAAGCGATCAACAAACCGCGATCCAGGAGTTTCACAAAATGGCTGCCAAAGACGTACGTTTCGGCTCCGATGCCCGCGACCGCATGTTGCGCGGCGTCGAGATCCTCAACAATGCGGTAAAGATCACCTTGGGCCCCAAGGGCCGCAACGTGGTCATCGAAAAGTCGTTCGGGGCCCCGCGCATCAGCAAGGACGGCGTGACTGTCGCCAAGGAAATCGAGCTTGCCGACAAGTTCGAGAACCTCGGCGCCCAGCTCGTGCGGGAAGTCGCTTCCAAGCAGAATGACGTGGCCGGCGACGGCACGACGACGGCGACCGTGCTTGCCGCCTCGATCGTCCGCGAAGGCACCAAGGCCGTGGCCGCCGGCCTCAATCCGATGGATTTGAAGCGGGGCATCGATCTCGCGGTCGAGGCGGTCGTCGCCGACCTCAAGGCCAATTCGAAGAAGGTCACCTCGAACGACGAGATCGCCCAGGTCGGCACCAATTCCGCGAACGGCGATTCATCGGTCGGCAAGATGATCGCGACCGCCATGCAGAAGGTCGGCAACGAGGGCGTCATCACGGTGGAAGAGGCCAAGAGCCTCGAGACCGAACTCGACGTCGTCGAGGGCATGCAGTTCGACCGCGGCTATCTCTCGCCCTATTTCATCACCAACGCCGAGAAGATGATCGCCGAGCTCGAAGAGCCCTACATTCTCGTCCACGAGAAGAAATTGTCGTCGCTGCAGGCCATGCTGCCGGTGCTCGAAGCCGTCGTGCAGACCGGGAAACCGCTGCTCATCGTCGCCGAGGATGTCGAAGGCGAGGCACTCGCGACGCTGGTCGTCAACAAGCTGCGCGGCGGCCTGAAGGTGGCGGCCGTCAAGGCCCCCGGCTTTGGCGATCGACGCAAGGCCATGCTCGAGGACATCGCCATCCTCACCGGCGGTCAGATGATCTCGGAAGACCTCGGCATCAAGCTTGAGAACGTCACGCTGGCCATGCTCGGTCGCGCCAAGCGGGTGCGCATCGAGAAGGAGGCGACGACGATCATCGACGGCGCCGGAGCCAAGGCCGACATTGAAGCGCGGATCGCGCAGATCAAATCCCAGATCGCTGAGACGACCTCTGATTACGATCGCGAAAAGCTGCAGGAGCGGCTTGCCAAGCTCGCCGGCGGCGTCGCCGTGATCCGGGTGGGGGGCGCCACGGAGGTCGAGGTGAAGGAGAAGAAGGATCGCGTCGATGATGCCCTGAACGCGACCCGCGCCGCGGTCGAAGAGGGCATCTTGCCCGGCGGCGGTGTGCCGTTGCTGCGGGCCGTCAAGGTGCTGCAAGGTCTCTCGCCCGAGAACCCGGACCAGAAGGCCGGTATCGACATCGTCCGCAAGGCCATCCAGATGCCGGCCAGGCAGATCATCGATAATTCCGGCGCGGATGGCGCCGTGGTCGTCGGCAAATTGATCGAGAACACCAATTACGGCTTCGGCTACAACGCGCAGACGGGGGAATTCGGCGACCTCGTCAAGCTCGGCATCATCGATCCGACCAAGGTCGTCCGCACCGCGCTCCAGGATGCCGCCTCGGTGGCGGGCCTGCTCATCACCACCGAAGCGATTGTCGCGGAACAGCCGAAGAAAGAAGCTGCGCCCGGCGGCGCCGGCATGGGAGGAATGGGCGGCATGGGCGGCATGGATTTCTGATCTTGCCGCCAAGCTCAGAGCGACGCCCACAAAGCCCCGGGTTTCCCGGGGCTTTTTATTTATGTTCGATAGCGACTTGCAACCGCCGCAAGATTTTACGATTGTGGCCGATCGTCGAGCGGCTCAAAGACTCTCGCTCCAGACAGAGCTCGAACGCCTCCTTGCCGCGAATGGCTTGGCCCGGAGCGCTCGGTCCATTTTGGGCTGGCCCGTGCGTCGAGGAGAAAAAAGTGCCTCAAGCGTCGCCGAACGAAACGGCCAAGAATACAACGACCCGAGCCGATCTCTTGAACGCCGTTTATGAATCCTGCAAGGGTCTCTCGCGCGCCCAGGCGCGCGATATTTTCGAGATGGCGCTGGAGGAGATTTCCGACGCCCTGGTGCGCGGTGAAACAGTCAAGCTTCGGTCATTCGGCCTGTTTTCCGTCCGCGCCAAGCGCGAACGGATCGGCCGCAATCCGCGCACCGGAATAGAAGTGCCGATCAAGCCGCGCCGGGTCTTGACGTTCAGGCCCTCGCCGGTCCTCGTCGCTTCGATCAATGTCGCAAATCCCGCCAGCCGGGATCTAGGCGACTGAGCTGCCCGGTCCCCGGCCCCGCCTTCAATGCGGCGCATTTTCCATTTGCAAAGGGCCGTCATCCTGGCGCATGTCGAGGCGAGCCCGGGGGGAACGATCCTACATAGTGGTAAAACAATGACTTAGAGCATGATCCGC
>DATFNQ010000011.1:0-17580 GCA_035266305.1 Methylovirgula sp. | reverse complement strand
GTGTTCAGGCGGACCCTTTGAATTATTGCACCGCCGCCAACGTTCGCGATTGCGAACGAGGGCACGACAACCGAGCCGGCCGTCGCGCTGTTGGCGATCAGCTCGCCCGAGGTGTAGGCGGTCGTCGCCGCCGGCAGCGTCAAGGTCGAACTTGGATTCGTTATCGCGGCCGATTGTTGCGATGTCGTCGGCAGCGGGTTCGTGGCGCTGACCGGCTGCGCATTGCCCGCGATATTGAGATCATCGATGACGGATGAACCGACCGACTGGCCCTGCGCGCCGCCTTGCAGATTGTATTGCTGTGCGACCGCCGCGCCGGCCACCAAAAACGCGAACATTGCCGCCGCAAGGAAGCAATTTCTAATCCGGTCCATCGGGAGCCTCATTTCGTCAAATAGGTTTGGCCGAGCGCAGGGACGAACCGGCGGTGCGGCTTGCGCGCCGGCTCTGGGGCGCCCACCTGACGCGGTGGATTCGCGGGGAAGTCCGGCGGGTTCGGCTCGATCACGCCCTCCGCCGCAAGTCGCGCCGCAACATCGTCGGGCACGAGCCGTTGATCTCCGATGCCAAAGGGCCGCATCGGTTTCGTGAATCGCACAAGTTTGGTCACGGCGAGTTCCTGAGTTCGTTCCGCGCTGCACGGCGAAGGACCCAGGCAGCTCGCATATTTTCTCTGGCAGCCGGGGACTTGGGTTTTCCGAGATTCGCCTTGCGATCTTCCGAGAATACCCGCCCGGCCAACTTCGCCGCAATCTTTTTGCGAATGGCTGGCGGCGTTATCCGGCCCTCGTGCGGGCCGATTACGTGGCGCCTCCAGCGGCTTTGAGCGCGGCGGCCTCATAGGCGAGTAGATAGAGAACCGTTCCTGAGAGAATGGTCCGCGGATATTCACCGCCCGCGGCGCCAGTGAAACGCGGCCAAAGAAATCTGTGGGTAAAGGGCGGAAAGGCACTACGCCCCTAATTTAATTCAAGTTTCGTGAACCTGGCTGGCGGAGATTGTGTCCCATTGTCCACGCCACACTACGTCCACCTTGATCGGCTTGGCAGTGATGCCATCACCATTCACAGCGATAGTGAAACGATATGTGGCTAGATCGTCGAATGCTCGCGCCAAAACATTCGGCCATTCTCCGGTTCTCACAAGCTTATTGTTCTGGTCGCTGGCCTTCATGAAATCAACGGGGTAAGGAATGTTTGGTAATACTTCGAACGGTCCCGTCTGCAATGGGATACGCTGCGGAAGCTCAACGTAGATAAATGCCTCGTCAGGCTGCGCTTGTTTTTCCAGAGACAAAATAAAAGCCTGGCATCTCTTAACCGGTACATCGGACTTCGTTTTTATAAGAATACGCAGGCACGACGCATTGTATGATGGACCGGGCCTGAAAATGGTTCCCCCATATGTTCCTGGCATCTCGATTTTTGTTTGATCTACTGCGTTCACGATACCGCCGCGCTCTTGGTCGAATGATACGGTAAAGTTCGGTGTCGTTTTTTCTGCAAGTTTGCGCTCTACTTCTATTCTGGCCTGATGCTCCCGTGCCCAAATAGAGAATGCAGCTTGGGCGCCGCAGAGTGCCGCCAGCGCCCACGTCACAAGTTGTAAAATCGATTCACTTGGTATCTTAGCCCCAAAAGTTCCCGCGATGCTGATGCAGAGACCAGCCAATACAAGAAAGGCGCTGAGCGAACCCGTCACGCGACTGGACCATTCGGCCCATACGAGGCGCAGAAATGTGCCGATCTGATCCAGCATTTCAGCGCTCTCGACGAAAGTCCGCGCGGCTCCTGGGAAATATCAATCCCTAGCGGCCACTTTGTCAAGTGCATAATTCCGACCTCATGATATAGCTTAGACGGCCCGGCTCAGCGGGCCGCGAGGTTGGGGGCAACCATGAATGTGAAGTCTTTTCGGGCGAGCCGCATGGCTCGGCCGCTCGCCACGCTTGGCATCGGCGTGGCGGCAATGCTCGCTGCTCCTGCCGCCTTTGCCACCGACATACTGACCGAGAACCCGCTGCCGCTCTTCGCCGGTCCCACCGACAACCCTATCGAAGACTATTTCCTGCATTGGTGCGACCGCGTGCATGAGGCGCAGGCGACGCAGCCGCATTGGATGACGCCGCTTGCGACCGTCACCCCGCGCCTCGAAGAGGAAATCCGCTACGACCAGTCGTTCCAACAATTGGGCAACGGCGCCGAGGTCACCAATTTCGACAGCGGCAAGGGGCTGAGCTCATCCCGACGACGATGAACGAGGTGCTGATCAACGCCCCGAATTACGAGGAGCGCACTGTCAAGGAGCCGGCGTATGGCTTCTCCGATTGGAATTTCCTCACCATCAAACAGCGCATCGTCAGCGAGCCGGAGGACAAGGGCAATTATATCGTCACGACCTTCTTGGGCTTTCAGGCGCCGATGCTCGGCTCGCCCTTCACCAACAAGGCCTGGGTCATCACGCCGACGCTCGCCGGCGGCAAGAGGTTTGGCGATTTCGACATTCAGGCGACGATGGGCGTGCCCATACCGACTGCCTATGAATCGACGATCGGCACCTCGCTCGTCACGAACGTGACGTTCCAATATCATTTCGCCGAATATTTCTGGCCGGAGGTCGAATTCAACGACACGTACTGGTTCGATGGGGAGCGTGCCGACTTGAACCAGCTCTTCGTCACGCCGGGCATCATCTTCGGCCGCTTTGCGATCGGCGATAACCTGAAAGCAATCTTCGGCTTCGGCTATCAGGTCGCGCTCACGCCCTCGCCGATCGTGAGGACGCCGGCTCTGACGCCGACCTATGACCACGCGTGGCTGCTGACGGGCCGGATCGCGTTGTGAGCCGGTACGCAAACCCTCTCCCAGAGGGAGAGGGTGGTCGGCGTAGGGCGCGCTTCGCGCGCCCTATGCTTCTTTGGACGCCTTGCGCGAAGCGCAAGGCTATGGCCGACCGGGTGAGAGGTTACGATGATGCAATTCGAGAACGATTGTAACCCCTCATCCGCCCCGCCATAGCCCGCCGCTTCGCGGCGGGCGTCCTTCAATTTGACGGGCGCGCGAAGCGCGCCCTACGGGGCACCTTCTCCCACAGGGAGAAGGTATGCGCGTCACAGATCCGGCCGCGCTTGACGCCGCCGCTCTCCTCACCTACGACACCGCCTCCGAATTCACCCCGCCCCGCGGGCGCTTTTCCGTGGCCGAAAGGAATATCATGTCGCGCCGCTGCGAACTGACCGGCAAATCCGTTTTGACCGGCAACCTGGTCAGCCACTCGAACCGCAAGACGAAGACGCGGTTCCTGCCCAACCTCGCCAGGGTGAGGCTGATCTCCGAAGTCTTGAACAGAAGCGTGCGCCTGCGCGTTGCCGCAGCCGCGCTGCGCTCGGTCGAGCATCGCGGCGGCCTCGACGCCTTTCTTTTGAAGGCGCGCGACACCGACCTCTCGCCCGGCGCCCTCGCCCTCAAGCGCGAAATTTTGAAGAAGCAGGCGAGCTGATTCCTCTCCCCGCTTGCGGGGAGAGGGCAGAGGGGCCGGGTGATTTGCCACACCGTTGCGGCCAATCCCCTCGCCCCTCACCCTAGCCCTCTCCCCATTCATGGGGGGAGGGGACGCGCCGTCTCAATGCAACAGCGCCGCCGGCCGCCCTTGCGCCGCGACCTTCTGAGGCGGAACGGGCTCCGCCTTTTCGTCGAAGAGTTCGGCAAGTTTCTCGGTCATGGCGCCGCCAAGTTCCTCCGCATCGACGATCGTCACCGCGCGGCGGTAATAGCGCGTCACGTCATGGCCGATGCCGATGGCGATCAATTCGATCGGCGAGCGGGTCTCGATCTCTTCGATGACATGCCGCAGGTGGCGTTCGAGATAATTGGCGGGATTGACGGAGAGCGTCGAGTCGTCGACCGGCGCGCCATCCGAGATCATCATCAGGATGCGCCGCTGCTCCGGCCGGGCGAGCAGCCGCTTGTGGGCCCAATCGAGCGCCTCGCCGTCGATGTTCTCCTTCAGCAGGCCTTCACGCATCATCAAACCCAGATTTTTGCGGGCCCGGCGCCAAGGCGCGTCGGCGGCCTTGTAGATGACGTGGCGCAGATCGTTGAGCCGGCCGGGCGCGGCAGGCTTGCCGGCCTGCAGCCAGGCTTCGCGCGCCTGCCCTCCCTTCCAGGCTCGCGTCGTGAAACCGAGGATCTCGACCTTGACGCCGCAGCGCTCGAGCGTGCGGGCAAGAATATCAGCGCAGGTCGCCGCCACCGTGATCGGCCGGCCGCGCATCGAGCCCGAATTGTCGAGGAGCAGCGTGACCACCGTATCGCGGAAATCCGTGTCCTTCTCGCGCTTGAATGAGAGGGGCTGCTGCGGATCGACGATGATGCGCGAGAGCCGCGCCGGATCGAGCACGCCCTCTTCGAGGTCGAATTCCCAGGAGCGGCTCTGCTGCGCCATCAGGCGGCGTTGAAGACGGTTGGCGAGGCGGCCGACGATCGACGACAGGTTTTGCAATTGCTTGTCGAGATAGGCGCGCAGCCGATCGAGTTCCTCCGGCTCGCAGAGAGTCTCGGCGCCGACGATCTCGTCGAACTTTTTGCTGAACACCCGGTAGTCCGGCGCACGCGCCTCGGGGCGGCCCTTGGCCGCCGCCCTGCGCGACTCGGCCGGCTGCTCGCCTTCGGCGGCATCGCCCTCATCCTCGGCCTCGAACTCGCCGGCGGTTGCTTCGCTCGCATCGACGGTGGTTTCGCCGGCCGCCTCGGCGGCTTCCGCGGTTTGCGTCTCCGCGGCCTCGGCGCCGTCGTCGCGCTGGCCCTGGAATGTCTCCCCGTCATCGGCCCCGTTCGGCGCCTCGTCGCTCTGCTCGTCCTGCTCGCTGGTGTCGGAGCCGAGATCCTCGGCCATGTCGAGCGCGGCAAGAACCCGGCGCACCGAGAGGGCGAAGCCGCGCTGGTCTTCGATCGCGCTCGCCAGCCGATCGAGATCATGGCCGGCGCGTTGCTCGATCAAAGGCCGCCAGAGGTCGACGAGTCTTTGCGCATTCTTCGGCGGCTTGTGGCCGGTCAGGCGCTCGCGCACGATCAGCGCGACGGCCTGTTCGAGCGGCGCCTCGGCACGCTCCCGGATTTCAACATAGCGGCCATGCTGGAAGCGGTTCTCGAGCATGGCGTCGAGATTTTGCGCGACGCCCTGCATTCGGCGCGTACCGATTGCCTCGACGCGGGCTTGTTCCACGGCTTCGAAAACGGCGCGGGCGGCGGGTGGGCGCGGCGATAAGCGCCGGTGCACCTCGACATTATGGCAGGCAAGCCGGAGCGCGATCGAATCGGCCTGGCCGCGCAGGACCGCCGCATCCCGCTTGGCGAGCTTGCGGGGCGGCTCCGGCAGCCGCACCTTCGCCGTCGCGCCGTTGCGGACGAGGCTGGGCTTTTCCGCGGCGTAGGCGACTTCGAGTTGCGGCATATGCGCGAGCGCCCGCATGCAGCCGGCGACCGCCCGCTTGAACGGCTCCTGCGGCGCTTCGGTTTTGGATGGCGGCTTTTGGTTCGAACCGGTCACGGAATTCTCTGAGTTTCAGCTCATGGCGACATTCACCGAGCTCTCCGGCAGCTCGTGGCCGAAGCAGCGCTGATAGAATTCGGCGACGAGCGCGCGCTCCAATTCGTCGCATTTGTTGAGAAAGGTCAGCCGGAAGGCAAAGCCGATGTCGTGGAAGATCTCGGCATTCTCCGCCCACGTGATGACGGTGCGGGGACTCATGACGGTCGAAAGGTCGCCGCCCATGAAGGCATTGCGGGTCAAGTCGGCAACCCGCACCATCTTGCTGATCTGATCGCGCCCGTCCTTGGTCGCCTGATAGGATTTCACCTTTGCGAGAACGATGCCGACCTCTTTGTCATGCGGCAGATAGTTCAGGGTCGCGACAATCGACCAGCGGTCCATCTGGCCCTGGTTGATCTGCTGCGTGCCGTGGTAGAGGCCCGATGTGTCGCCAAGGCCGATCGTGTTCGCGGTCGAAAACAGGCGGAAGGCCGGATGCGGCTTGATCACCCGGCTCTGGTCGAGAAGCGTAAGCCGGCCGGAAACTTCGAGCACCCGCTGGATCACGAACATCACGTCGGGGCGGCCGGCGTCATATTCGTCGAAACAGAGCGCAATATTGTTCTGGATCGCCCAGGGCAGGATACCTTCGCGAAATTCGGTCACCTGCTTGCCGTCCTTGATGACGATCGCGTCCTTGCCGACGAGATCGATGCGCGACACGTGGCTGTCGAGATTGATGCGCACGCAGGGCCAATTGAGCCGCGCCGCGACCTGCTCGATATGCGTCGATTTGCCGGTCCCGTGATAGCCGGTGATCATAACCCGCCGGTTCTTGGCGAAGCCGGCAAGGATCGCCAGCGTCGTGTCGCGGTCGAACAGATAATCCGGATCGATGTCCGGCACATGCTGATCCAGCGTCGAAAAGGCCGGCGCTTCCATATCCGAATCAATCCCGAAAACCTGGCGGACCGATATTTTCATGTCCGGAACGGCCTTGTTGCTGTGGCCATCGCCGGCGAGCGAGATGTTCGACATTCATCCTCCATTCCGGCCGCGCTCGGCTCAAGCCCGATCGCTCGGCGGGGTCGGGGGCTGGGATCAGGCGAGTTTCACTGATTTGAGATAATTATAGGCGCGGATAATTTCCCGCAATTTATCCTCGAGCGAACGATCCCCGCCATTGGCATCGGGGTGAAGGCGCTTCACCATGTCCTTGTAACGGGTCCGGATCGCGCCGGAATCGGCCGTTTCATCGAGCCCCAACTGATCGAGCGCCTTTCTGGCAGCGACCCCGTAGCGCGAGTTTTGCGGCTCCGTTGGCCTTTGCTGGCTCCTGCGGCCGAAAATGCTCAAAGGATCGACAAAGCGCGACGGATCGCCGCTCCGCACATGGAAGCCGCCGCCATTGCGGCCCATCTCCCAGGTCGGGCGATGGCCGATGCTCGCATCGCGTTGATAGAGGGCCACAGCCTCCGGCGTCATGCCGCTGAAATAATTATAGGAAGCGTTATAGGCGCGGACATGGTCGAGGCAGAAGCAGAAATATTCGCCCTCGCGTCGCCAGCCTATCGGCGCGCGAAATTCTCCAGGCTCGGCGCAGCCCGGATGGTCACAGCGCAGCTTCAAGCTGGCCACGTCCTGCTTGGGCTTCGATTTGACCCTGATCCGGTCGAACAACGGCGAGTTCAGATCCATGGCGTGATATTATGAATGTCTTTGCGATGGCCGCAAGCCGCACGAGCCGTTAAGAACGCAAAATGAGACGGCCGTTCGCAACGCGAGGAGGTCCATGAGCGCACACACCAGCATGGCCGCCCGCATACGGGAAAAATTGCATGCTGCGCTTGCGCCGGTCTTGCTCGAGGTGATCGACGACTCACGCAAACATGCGGGGCATGCGCATATTGCGTCGCGGGCGGGCAAGGCGGCTCAGCCGGGCGAGACTCACTTTACCGTGAAAGTGGTATCGGAAGCCTTTAAGGACAAGAGCCGTATCGATCGCCATCGCATCGTCCATGCAGTGTTAAGCGCGGAAATCGCCGACGGCGTGCATGCGCTGGCGATCGACGCCAAAGCGCCGGGGGAGTGAACGGCGCGAAGGATCAGCGAGAGCGCAGCGCGAGCTTCGCAGCCTCGTGGCCGCACACCCCCACGGTCATGAAACTGCCGCAAGTCCAAAGAACTAAGGCTTGGGCCGGGGCCTCGAAAAGATCAGCGTCATCGTCGCGCTTTGCAGATCGCGCTTTGCGGGATAGGAATGGCAGAGGTGAGCGTGAGTTCCTGGATCGGACGGGGCGAGTCTATGGGCAGTTCACATCTGGACCGTTCAGCTTGGCTCGCATCGAATCGCAGGCTGCGGCTCAATCTTATCGGCTTCTTCATCGTCGCGCTGGGCCTTGTCGCGGCGGCCAGTGCCGCGGCGACCCCGGCGATCGTCATAGATGCCGCCACGGGAAACGTCCTCTATGAGGAACAGGCGAACGAGCCCTGGTATCCGGCCTCGCTCACCAAGCTGATGACGATCTATGTCGCATTGAGCGCGGTGCGCGATCATCAGATCAGTCTCGATACGCCGCTCGTCGTCTCGGCCCGCGCGGCCTCGATGGCGCCCTCGAAAATGGGCTTTGCGCCCGGCACCGAGGTCACGCTCGACAACGCTCTGAAGATGCTGGTCGTGAAATCGGCCAATGACATCGCTGTCACGGTGGCCGAAGGGATCGGCGGCTCGGTCGAAGCCTTCGCCGAGGACATGAACCGCGCCGCGGCCGAGCTTGGCATGACAGAAACCCATTTCGTCAATCCCAACGGCTTGCACGACGTGGAGCATGTTTCCTCGGCGCGCGATCTCGCCGTCCTCGCGCGGGCGCTCTATGTGAATTTTCCGAATTTCGCCGGCCTCTACGGCATCGGCGCGCTGCGCCTCGGCGACGAGATCATACAGACCCACAATGATTTGCTCGGCCGCTATCCCGGCGCCGACGGCATGAAGACGGGATTTACCTGTGCGGCCGGTTTCAACCTCGTCGCCAGCGCCGAGCGCGGCGGGCATCGCTATATCGCCGTCGTGTTGGGCGCGCCGAGCATCAAATCGAGGCTGGTCAGGACGGCGGTCCTGCTCGACCGCGCCTTTGCCGGCGTCGATCACCCGCATCCGCTCTCCGCCGCCGTTTCGGCGCAAGCAACGCCGCCCGACATGCACGAGGAGGTCTGCCGCCGGCGCGCCAAGGCGGTGGCCGCATTCGAGGCGGAGACCGAGCGCTTGGAGGCGCCGCTGGCGGCGCCCACAACGCCGATCTTCCCGGCCAACGGTTTCCTGTTCAATCCCGCGCCAGCTCCCGACCAGGCGCCGATGGCCTCGCGCATTGCCATGCTGCCGGCCCCCGTATTCGATCCCGTGCCCGTCTCCATTGGTCCCGTCCCCGGCTATGCCGGACCGGTGGCGGAAGCGCGGCCGCCGCATTCGCCGATCGGCACGCCATCGCCGCCGGAAGCAGCGAGCGCCTATACATCCGAGAAGCCGCAGGAAGTCGAGACGAGCGGAACGCCGGTGAAGCCCGACGCCGCGGCTCTGCCGATGAAGGGCCGGCTCGCCAAGAAGGCCGTCACGAAGATAGTGTCGGAGAAATCCGAGAAAGGCACGAAACTCGCCGCCAAGCATGAGGCGGATGAGGGTGGAGCCGCGCCGGCCGCGGAAGCGAAAAAGCATTCGGCCAAAGCAGCGGCTGCCGAAAAGCACGCAGCCAAGCCTGTGGCGAAGCCTTCAGCCGAAACTGCCATCGATGAAAAGCTGAACATCGACACGACAGATGAGCCGACGACGCATAAACTAACCAAGCACAAAGTGAAACAGGCAAAGGCCCATAAGGCCACGATCGCCAAGGCAAAGACCAGCCATAAGATCGCGGGCAAACACAAGCCCGCGAAAATCGCGGCCAAACCCAAACCCGCCAAGCCGGCATCGGCGCCGGATTGAACGAGCTTCATCGGCTCCGCTTCATACGAGGCGTGCGCATCGGACCACAAACATGAGCGAGGCGAACCGGCCGCCTGTCTTTTCCCTGACGGTGATCACCGGGTTTCTCGGCGCCGGCAAGACCACTCTGCTCAACCGCCTGCTGCGCGCCCCGGAACTCGCCAATTGCCTGGTGCTCATCAACGAATTCGGCGAGATCGGCCTCGACCATCTCCTCGTCGAGAACGTCGCCGGCGACATGGTCGTGATGACCTCGGGCTGCCTCTGCTGCACGATCCGCGGTGATCTCGTTGCGACCCTCGAGGATCTGCTGCGCCGACGCGACAACGGCCGCATTGCCTTCGATCGGGTGGTGATCGAGACAACCGGCCTCGCCGATCCGGCGCCAGTTCTGCATACGATCATGTATCATCCCTATCTCATGCTGCGCTTCCGGCTCGACGGCGTCATCGCCCTCGTCGATGCGGTGAACGGCGACGCGACGCTCGACCGGCATGCCGAGGCGGTAAAACAGGCGGCCGTCGCCGACCGGCTCGTGATCACCAAGACCGATCTCGTCGGCCCTGACGATCGCGGCGCCGCCTTGCGGGCGCGGCTTTCGCGGCTCAATCCCACGGCCTTGCAGCTCGATGCAGCGCGCGGCGAAGCCATCGCGGCAAAGCTCCTCGACATCGGGCTCTATGATCCGGAGAAGAAGGCGCCGGATGTGCGCCGCTGGCTCAACGCGGAAGCGGCGGACCACGCGCCTGCGCATCACGGGCATGGCAATCACGGCCATGAACACGATTCACATCCCCAAGACGTCAATCGTCATGATGCGAAGATCCGTGCCTTCGCCTTGCGCCATGCCGGGCCGCTGCCGCCTGCCGCCGTCGACATGTTTTTCGAATTGCTGCGCAGCGCGCATGGCGCGCATCTCTTGCGCGTCAAGGGCATCATCGCGCTCGCGGATGATCCCGAGCGGCCGCTCGTCGTGCATGGCGTGCAGCATGTGTTTCATCCGCCGGTCAGGCTCGATGCTTGGCCGGACGAGGATCACACCACGCGGATCGTCTTCATCCTTCAAGACATGGACCCGGTCTTCATCGAAGGCATCTGGAACGCCTTCGCCGGTCTCGCTGCGGCCGATACGCCCGACGTCGCCGCGCTGACAGACAATCCCCTGCAAATCCGGCGCGGCGGCTTGCTGGCTTAAGGCGCGTCGACGTCGTTATAGGCCTTTTGCCGTTTCTCCCGTTCGGTTGCGACCTGCGCGCTCTCCGGCGAGGCTTTGGGGCCCGGCGCGGGTCCGAGCTGGTCGAGCTGGGTCTTCAGGGCCGCGAGCCGCGGCGTCAGGTCATCAAGCACGGTTTGGACTTCGCCGCCGACCGGCTGGGCCTGCTCTTTCAGCTTGTCCAGATCGGCTGCGGAGAGTCCCGGCTGCTGCAGCGTCATGTAGATCTGTTTGAGGGTGGCGGCGGCCTGATCGAGGCGGGCGGACTCGGTATCGTTCGTCTGCGTCTGCGCGGCCGCCGCAGCAAGGCCCACGAAAAAGCGCCAAGGCGGCGATGCGAAGCGCAAATCTGTGCAGGCTGTTCAACCGGCTACCTCCGAACATCGAGCCGAACGCGTGGTTTCACGCCTCGCGCGCAATTTCGTCGAGCGCGACGGCGTCATGTCGCGGCGGATAGAGATGGCTCTCGCCCTGGAAATCCCTGGCACGATAGGCGCCTTCCTCGCCAGTGACGAAGCCCTCGCCGATCGGCACCTTGCCGAAACCGCCGGGGATGTCGAGCACATAAACAGGCTGGCAAAGACCCGACAGGCGGCCGCGCAGCGCGCCGACAAGGGCCCGGCCCTCGGCGATCGAAACGCGGAAATGCGCAGTTCCGCGGGCAAGATCCGGATGATGCAGATAATAGGGTTTTACGCGAGCCCGCACGAAAGCGCGCATCAGCTGTTCAAGAGTCTCCACATTGTCGTTGACGCCGCGCAACAGCACGCTTTGGCCGAGCATCGGAATGCCGGCATCGACGAGTCTTGCGCAGGCGGCGCGCGCGTCGCCCGTCAATTCGCGCGGATGATTGGCGTGAAGCGCGACATAGACGGTCTTGCCCGTGTTGCGGAGGATTTCGGCCAAGGCATTGGTGACGAGCGCGGGGTTGGCGACCGGAACACGGGTATGGACGCGGATGATCCCGACATGCTCGATGGCGCCAAGCCGTGCCATGATGTCGGCGAGCCGCCGCAAGGACAGAACGAGAGGATCTCCGCCGGTCAGGATCACCTCGAAGATCGCTTGATGCGCGGCGATGTAGGCGAAGGCGGCGTCGAGCGCGTCGAGATGCGTCGGACTTCCGGGTCCGACGGTCTCGCGGCGAAAGCAGAACCGGCAATAGACCGGACAGGTGTGAATGAGCTTGAGGAGCACCCGGTCGGGATAGCGATGCACGATGCCGTCCACCGGGCTCATCGCCGCATCGCCGATCGGATCGGCCATGTCCTCGGGCCGCACGACGAGTTCCCCCGGATCGGGAATGAATTGCCGGGCGATCGGATCGTCGGGATCGTCGCGATCGATCAGCGCGGCGAGCGTGCCGCTCAGGCCGATCGCATAGCGCTCGGCGACCTTGCCGATCGCTTCGCGCTGCGCCTCCGGGACGAGGCCGGCGGCGATGAGATCTTCGACGTTGGCGAGCTGCGGCTTTCTCATGATTGCGTCCCCTCCTCGACGACCGGCGTCCACAGCACGTCTTCGATGCGTTCAGCCCCGGTCGCGAGCATCACCAGCCGGTCGAAACCGAGCGCGACGCCGCAGGCCGGCGGCATCTCGGCCAAGGCAGCCAGAAAATCCTCATCAATCGGATAGGAATCGCCGTAGATCCTATGGCGCTGCGCCATCGCATGCTCGAAGCGGCGGCGTTGCTCGGCCGGATCGGTGAGCTCGCCGAAGCCGTTGGCGAGTTCGACGCCGCAGACATAGAGCTCGAATCGTTCAGCGAAACGCTTGTCATCCTGAAGGCGGGCGAGCGCCGCTTCAGGTGCGGGGTAATCGACCAGCAAAGTCGCGCGGCCCTGGCCGAGGCTCGGCTCGACCTTTTCGGAGAAGATCTTGCTGAAGAGATCGGACCAGGTGTCATCCTCGACGACCCGCAGCCCGAGTCTGGCAGCCTCCGCCGCGAGAGCCGTGCGATCGCAGCCCGATGCGTCATAGGTATGCAACAGATCGACGCCGGCATGGCGTTGGAACGCTTCCGCCACGCTGAGGATCTCCGGCGCACCACGCGCGTCTGCGACCGCGGAACGGAAGCGAAAGCGCTCGGTTCCGACCGCCGCCGCGGCGTGAGCGAGGAGCTCGGCGCAGTCTTCCAACAATCGGCGATAGGGCTCGCGGGCCCGATACCATTCGAGCAGCGTAAATTCAGGATGATGAAGCGCGCCGCGTTCGCGGTTTCGGAACACATGCGTGAGGCTGAAAATGCGTTCTTCGCCTGCGGCGAGCAGCTTTTTGGCGGCGAATTCCGGGGAAGAATGCAGGTAGAGCCGCGATGTGCGGGCGTCCGGTCCGACGAGCTCAGTGGCGAAGGCCGAGATATGCGCCTCGTTGCCCGGCGAAACCTGGAGGGCCGCCGTATCCACCTCGACGAAGCCGCGTGCGGTGAAGAAGGCGCGGACGGCCTCGGCGAGCACGCCGCGGTTCAGCAGAAAGTGCCGCCGCTTGGCATGCATCTCCGGTTGCCACCAGAAAGACAGCTTGCTCATTTCCTCATTTCGCTTGAAAAACCACCGCGAAGGCTTGTAGCCAAGACGCCGCGCCTTATAGCGCAAGCGAAGCCGGCTCGGCAGATCGCCGCAGGCTGGCGCCGCGGTCCTGCCGCAAGCATCTGATTTTAAGGGCCTTCCGATCAACCGCGCGGGTTTGGCGGGAGCGCTCGCTGCGCAAACACGAAGGAACAGTCGTGAGAGTCATCGCCAGTTCGATTCGCAAAGGCAACGTCATCGAGAAGGAGGACGGGCAGCTTTACGTCGTCTTGACCGCCGAGAGCTTCCATCCCGGCAAGGGCACGCCGACCACCCAGATCGACATGCGCCGCCTTTCCGACGGCGTAAAGATTACTGAACGCTACAAGACGACGGAGCAGGTCGAGCGGGCTTTCGTCGAAGACTCGAATTTCAACTATCTCTTTCAGGATGCCAACGGCTACACGTTCATGAACGCCGACACCTATGATCAGGTCGTCGTGCCGGCCGAGATCATCGGCGATCAGGCGGTCTACCTGCAGGAAGGGATGACCTGCATCGTGTCGATGTTCAACGGCGTCCCGGTGGGGATCCAATTGCCGCCGCGCGTGACGCTCGAGGTCGTGGAAACGGAGCCGGCCATGAAGGGACAAACCGCGTCCTCGTCCTACAAGCCGGCGAAGCTTTCGAACGGGCTGCGCGCCATGGTGCCTCCGCATATCCAACCCGGTACACGGGTGATCATCCAAACCTCGGATGGTTCCTACGTAGAGCGCTCCAAGGACTGAACTTCCTGGCCCGCTTTGGAACGGGCCGGGCGTTCTATTTAGTGCGCTTGCGCTTCACCTCGATCTGCTCGAGCAGGCGCTGGAGACCGTCTACATCATGCGGCATCCGCGACACCGAGAAGACGGTGCGCAACTCCTGGCCGAGCAGGCCTGCGATATCTTTGCGCTCCCCCGGCGACTTGGTCTGTTCGATGCGTTGCCAAGACATGGGGCGGCTCGAGGTTTCGTCGGAGCGCACGGCGCCGACCTTTCGTGAATCACTGTTCGCGGAATCCCTCCCCCCTTTCCCGGAACTGCATGCCCCGGGCACAGACTCCATCTATGGCAGAAACGTGGCGCCCCCTCTTTCGTTCCGGGATGTATTTATTTGTTCAAGTGAATCGCGGCTAGAGCGGGGCCGAGGGAAATGGCAGCCGCTTGACCTTGGCTGGGGGACATTGGGCCGCCGCGCTTGTCGAAGCTTTTGCCGCGGACTATCATGTCATCTGCCGTGGGGTGCTGCCGGAGTCGGCGGCTGAGATCACACCCTTCGAACCTGAATCTGGATAATGCCAGCGCAGGGACCGGCAGCACGACGGGACGATGCCGTCCCCCACATTCGTTTCGTGCCGGCTCCTTCCACGCTCGATCAAGCCGAACGCGCTCTTGAAGGAGCACGCCATGAACATCCGCCAGAAGCCCGAAAGCCTCATTCCGCAGAGCGTAACATCAGGCCCGCTGCCCGGCTCGCGCAAGGTCTATCATCAGCCGCAAGGCCGGCCCGACATCAGCGTGCCGTTTCGGGAGATCGCGCTCGACCCGAGCGCAAGCGAGCCGCCGGTGCGCGTCTATGACCCTTCCGGGCCCTATACGGAAGAGGCGCCGCGGATCGATCTCTCCGCCGGCCTGCCGCGGCTGCGCGAGCCTTGGCTCAGTTCGCGGGGCTTTGAGGCTTATCCAGGCCGCGCGCTGCGTCCGGAAGACAACGGCAATGTTGCGGCCGACAAGCTCGTGCCGCTCTGCCCGGCAACGCCCACGCCGCAGCGTGGCAAGCCAGGCGCGCTCGTCACCCAGTATGAGTTCGCCAAGGCCGGCATCATCACCGAGGAGATGATCTTCGTCGCGGCGCGGGAGAATCTCGGCCGCGAGCGCATGGTCGAAGGCGCCGAGGCGCGCCTCGCCGACGGCGAGAGCTTCGGCGCCTCTATCCCGCCTTTCGTCACGCCCGAATTCGTGCGCGACGACATCGCCCGCGGCCGCGCCATCATTCCGGCCAACATCAATCATCCCGAACTCGAGCCGATGATCATCGGCCGCAACTTCCTCGTGAAGATCAACGCCAACATCGGCAATTCGGCGGTCACTTCCTCGGTCGCCGAAGAGGTCGACAAGATGGTCTGGGCGATCCGCTGGGGCGCCGATACCGTCATGGACCTTTCGACGGGCCGCAACATCCACAACATCCGCGACTGGATCCTGCGCAACGCGCCGGTGCCGATCGGCACCGTTCCGATCTACCAGGCGCTCGAAAAGGTCGATGGCGATCCGATCAAGCTCACCTGGGAGATCTTCCGCGACACGCTGATCGAGCAGGCCGAGCAGGGCGTCGATTATTTCACGATCCACGCCGGCGTGCGGTTGGCTTACGTGCCGCTGACCGCCAGGCGCGTGACCGGCATCGTGTCGCGTGGCGGCTCGATCATGGCCCGCTGGTGCCTGTCGCATCACAAGGAAAGCTTCCTCTACGAGCATTTCGACGAGATCTGCGACATCATGCGCGCCTACGATGTCTCCTTCTCGCTCGGCGACGGGCTCAGGCCCGGCTCGATCGCCGACGCCAACGACCGCGCGCAATTCGCCGAGCTCGAAACCTTGGGCGAACTTACCAAGATCGCTTGGGAGAAGGGCTGCCAGGTGATGATCGAGGGCCCCGGCCACGTGCCGATGCACAAGATCAAGATCAATATGGAAAAGCAGCTCGAGGAATGCGGCGAGGCGCCCTTCTATACGCTCGGGCCGCTCACGACCGACATCGCGCCGGGCTATGACCACATCACGTCGGGCATAGGCGCGGCGATGATCGGCTGGTTCGGCTGCGCCATGCTCTGCTACGTCACGCCGAAGGAACATCTGGGGCTGCCCGACCGCGACGACGTGAAGACGGGCGTCATCACCTATCGCATCGCCGCGCATGCCGCCGATCTCGCCAAGGGCCATCCGGCGGCGCAGGTCCGTGACGATGCGCTGTCGCGCGCGCGCTTCGACTTCCGCTGGCAGGATCAGTTCAATCTCGGTTTGGACCCGGACACGGCCCGCGCGTTCCACGACGAGACGCTACCCAAGGAGGCGCACAAACTCGCGCATTTCTGCTCGATGTGCGGGCCGCAATTCTGTTCGATGAAGATCAGCCAGGATTTGCGCGACGAGGCCGCCGCGATCGAGGCGCGGGAAAAGGGCATGGCGGAAAAGAGCGCCGAGTTTGCGGAGAAGGGCGGCAAGCTTTATGTGCGAGGCTGATATATCGGTTATGGTACTAACCAAGGAAGAACAGATTAGACAAAGATTTTTGGCTTTGCATTGGTCGAAGCAACTCGGCCAAGCCAGATTCGATGATGTTAGGCGGTGGAGGCCGCAATAATGGCTGTTATGAGAAGCTCACAGGGCGGCAGCTTTCGCGCTAACCCCATTGGGGTTGAAGCAAATGCAATTTTTGAGCGTCCCCAAAAAGGTGACATTGATCGCGCGCTTTCTACGCTCATGCACGAATCTCGGCACAAGCTGATGGAGGAACAGGCGCGCATTGTGTCAGAGGCCGCGGCGAGAGGAGCCCTTCAGGGGAATCGTGTTATTGTTTTTATTGCTGATGTAGCCGATAAAATCCATGACGCTACGATGAAGGAAGCTGCGCAGATGTTGCGAGACTTTGTCGAGCGCATCGGATCAGATCCGAAGTTAATTACTGGATGGGCGCGCCCTCATCTGGAAAATCTCAATAACAGCCTTGTCGGTGTCATTCGCCCGAATGGCTTTCCCGCCGATCGTCAACGTATCGTTGCGCAATATCGAGCAGTTTTTCAGCAGCGTGTCGATGGCTTGCTTCGCGACGTCGAAATCGGATTCGTTAGGGGAGCGGGCTTTTCCGCTGGTACGAAAATGGCGGAAGAAGAATGGATTAGCGCCGCCCAGGCTATCGCTTTGGTCTCGCGCTCGATGGCTCGCCCAATAGCGGCGCAAGTCATCTGCCGGAGAGCGCACGAAGGTTTAATCAAAGCTCGCGCCGCTCGGTTTGTCCGGGACACCAAGTCTTCCGATGAAGTGGAAGTTCCCCAAGAATTTTGGTGGGCCGAGGGACATGCCGCGCTTGAGCAAAATTGGATAGCGGGTGATTTCGAGACATGGATCAATCAGGAACTTCACCTGAAAGCTTACGGCGTCACGTTCCTCCGCGCTCAGATCGAAAAGCTAGCCCCTAGCTGTTTGATCCCATGTTTTGATGGTGCGATCCTTTCTCCGGCATGGAGGGATGCACTATGGGCCAAGTTCTACACGGCTGCGCCACGACGACAGAGGCGGTCCGTCGAGCAATAC
>DATFNQ010000010.1:0-8809 GCA_035266305.1 Methylovirgula sp. | reverse complement strand
TCGCGCAGGCATAGCGCCCGAAACGCCGCCATTGGCGCCCGGAAGCGTCCCGCGAGGAGTTCGCGTCAAACAAAATCCCGCGTGAAAACCGATCAAACCCACCCGGTCAGACAAACACAGACGATTGATAGAAGCGTCCAGGTTGCTATGAGCAGATTGTGTTGAAAAACTCTTTTTTCCTCAATGATCACAATTCTGCAGGGCCGTGGCCCTGATAGTCGAAAAAGACGTGGGGGGATACATAATTTGACGATTAACCAGAGGGAGGCTGCCGCAGACGAATTGGGGCGGCATCGAACCGCGATCCTCGCTCGAAACATCATTCGATCGGATTTTTGTCGCTCCCTAATTTCCGAGTTTTTCAACAATATCAGCATTAAGCGGACATTCGGCCCGCTATTGACTTACTCTAACTCGCACGATCTAGGTCTTTCCGTAGGGCTTCCCGTCCACGCGGCGAGCAATCTCTCACAAACGCTACACCGAGATAAGATACAGCGAACCAGCCTATTTCGGCCGCAGCTCCGGGGCCTCTCGCGCTGTTGAATTCAACTAGCTTTTCTCGCTCTAGCAATTCTAGCGAACCAAACTTGTCGCCGAGAGGCAGCCCATACTCAGTGTAGCTCGGCTGGAGGTCCGCAGTGCCGCCGTAAATGGCGTGCATGTACCGGCCGTAAGTCAACGGGTTGTCGGCAACCGCCTTGGCGAACAACTCATTGTGGCGTTGTCTGTCGAACGCGTCAGGTACATTGAAAGCAAAAGACGCCTTCTCGGCGGCTCGCTCAATTGCGGCGGGGATAGCTATCCGGAAAATTCATCAAGGGAAACAACTCATCAGAGGCGCAAACTTCTTCGATTAGGAGAAGCTCACGTGAGCTTAACCGGCTCATAATGTCAATGAAGGTCAGATGCCTTGCTTCGTAGTGCGTCGACGCCGAGAGCAAGAGCGCAGCCCACCGTGAATGCAGTTCGGCGTCCATGTCCTCCAAAGACGCCTGCTCTAAAAACGGCACAATGAATTTTGTCGGAGGTGGCAACAGCTCTAACTTCTCTAGTTCTGCGATTTGTTTTGCGATTCTTACAATCTCTAAAGTGGTTTCAACCCTTTGCAGACGAATTTGGTCCGCGCGCAATCCGCGCGCCTCAGTGAACGGCCGGATCACATCGACCAGCGCATCGAGAGCCCTTCCTATCGATTCCTTTGGAACTTCGGCCTTTATCTCTAAGGACGCCTTAGCACCGATTTCGAGGGAAACCGGAGATTTCTTGTCATCCTCGCTCATCGATTCACCGTGGGCCGTACACCCCTCCGCGACGCTCACCGCTAGAGGCGCGCAACGCGTCGGGGATAGAAATTTTAGATGGTACCAGCCAGCGCCGTCCTTTGCCATAAGAGCGCACAGCCGTCGCGATACCCAGCCGAGCGGCCGAGAACGCGGCCACGCGCGGAAGCTTTGCCGAATTCCGGGCCTCGGGAAAACCGCCGTTCTGCGAAGTTCAGGCTCGGTTAAACCCGCGTCCTGACGCCGCACATCCGCGCTTCGAACGCGCTGCGAGCCCTTGAAGGAGGACGATTTTCTGGCCAGCGCGAAAGATTGAGGTTAAAGGCATTCTAAATGTCCGCTGCTGCCTCCGTTCAGACAGAAGAAGAGCCCGCCGAGAAACGACGCCCTTCACCGCGCGCGCTGTTGACGCTCGTTCCCTACGTCTGGCGCTACAAGCTCAGAATCGCCGGGGCGCTTTTGGCGCTCACGGTGGCCGCCGCCGCCACCTTGGTCGTGCCGCTCGCGGTACGCTTCATGATCGACAAAGGCTTCTCGGCGCAGAACGCGGGAACCGTCAATCGTTATTTCGCCGCGATGATCGTCGTGGTCGGCGTCCTCGCGCTCGCCTCGGGCTGCCGCTATTACCTGGTCATGACTCTCGGCGAGAGGGTCGTGGCGGATTTGCGGGCGCATGTCTTCCGGCATCTCTCGAGCCTGGACGCCGCGTTCTTCGATACAGCGCGCACGGGCGAGTTGGTCTCGCGCCTCACCGCCGACACCACTCAGCTCAAATCGGCCTTCGGCGCTTCCGCCTCGATCGCGCTGCGCAATTTCTTCCTGTTCATCGGCGCGGTCGCGATGATGATCTATACGAGCCCAAAGCTCTCGGCCCTGGTGCTGATCGCCATCCCCATCATCGTGCTGCCGCTTTACGCCGCCGGCCGATCGGTACGCAAACGCTCGCGCGCCGCGCAGGACACGCTGGCCGGTGCGAGCGCCTACGCGGCCGAAAATCTGGGCGCGGTGCGCGTGATGCAGGCCTTCGGCGCGGAAGCGGCAACGAATGCGCGGTTCGCCGCCGCCGTCGAGAACGCTTATGAAGCGGCGCGTGCAACGACTGGCGCGCGTTCCATCGTGACCGCCGGGGCGATCTTCCTCGCCTTCGCCAGCGTCGTCGCGGTTCTGTGGCTCGGCGCGCAAGATGTTCTCGCCGGGCGGATGACCGAGGGGCTCTTGTCGCAATTCGTGCTTTATGCGGTGTTGGCGGCGGGCGCGCTCGGCGAATTGAGCCAGGTGTGGAGCGAAGTTGCCGCCGCCGCCGGGGCTGCCGGCCGGATCGGCGATCTCCTGGCGATCGAGCCGAAGATCGTGGCTCCCGTGCCCGCCGTGCCGTTGCCGCTGCCGGCGCGCGGCGAGATCGTCTTCGAGCATGTCGAATTCGCCTATCCCAGCCGCGCCGATGTCTCCGCTTTGCATGACCTCTCATTCAAGGTCGCCCCCGGCGAAACAATTGCCATCGTCGGCCCTTCCGGGGCGGGCAAATCGACGATCTTTCACCTGCTGCTGCGCTTTTATGATCCGATCCGCGGCCGCATTCTGCTCGACGGCGTCGACATCAAGACGGTCGATCCCGCGCAGCTGCGCCGGCGCATCAGCCTCGTGCCGCAGGACCCTGTGATCTTCGCCGCCTCTTTCGCCGAGAACATCCGCTACGGATCGCCCGAGGCGAGTGACGCGGCGGTGCGCGACGCGGCGCGCAAGGCTGCGGCGCAGGAGTTCATCGAAGCAACGCCCGCGGCCTATGACATGCCGATCGGCGAGCGCGGCGTCACGCTGTCGGGCGGCGAGCGCCAGCGGCTCGCCATGGCGCGGGCGATTCTGCGCGCCTCGCCCATTCTTCTCCTCGACGAAGCGACATCGGCGCTCGATGCCGAGAACGAAATTCTCGTGCAAGGCGCGCTCGAAGAGCTGAGGGCTGGCCGTACGACCCTCGTCATCGCGCATCGGCTGGCGACCGTCCTTTCGGCCGATCGCATTCTCGTCATGGATGAGGGCCGGATCGTCGAGGAAGGCACGCATACTTCGCTCGTCGGCAAGGACGGGCTCTATGCCAGGTTGGCGCGGCTGCAATTCGAGTCCGGCGCAGTGGCCCTGAACAACGACCGCAACGCGGCGGAATAGCATGACGCGAGGGATTCTAATCAGTCTTTCCCCGGTGCTGCCCATCTACCCCGGGGCAGACAGTTCACGCCTTATGCAGCAGCGCGGGCTGCTTGAACGGATCGAGTATATCAACGCCGCGATCAATAACGTGACTTACGTTGCGAGTGACGAGCACCAATGAATGGACATAAGCTGTCGCGGCAAGTCCGGTATCTGCCACGTGCTTCTCGCTCTGGCCTAGTAGAGTGCCCCAGCGAGCGGCTACTTTCTCGTCGACGGTCACTGGTAAGCCGCCAGAATTTTGTTCGCGGCAATTTCCAACGTCTCGGCTAGGACGGGATCCGTGGCCCGCTTCTTCTCAATACCTTTCCATATTTCTCGGACGCTGATTACACTGATGGCGAGCGCCAGGTCATCCACCGTCGCAAGCCAACGCCTCAACGTTCACATGAGCTTGCGGCTTGCCGATCTCCTTTAATAACATGGTGTCGAGCCCAAGCACGCGGATGGCTGTGACGCGCCCGGGCCAAGTGGCCTTACATGGGCCAGAACTCTGCAGGGCCCAAGCGAGCATGATGTGTTGGCGGCTCTTTTCTTCGCGCTGTCAAATCGGCTGCATGTTTGCGAGATCCATCGAACTAAGCGAGCCGGGTCTGCCCACCGAATCGCGCGGCCGTGGAGCGGCCCATGCCAGATAAGGCGACGTTCAAGCAATTCAATCTAAACTCCCTCAGACATGGCTGCAAAACGCCGTTCGCCTCGGCTAAAAGACACGATCCGCGTCGCTCCTTCACATCGCAGCCCCGTGTCCCCCATCATCTCCATCGTCCACCTCTCGAAGACTTACGCCAGCGGCCAAACAGCGCTGCGTGACATCTCCCTAGACATCCGCCGAGGCGAGATTTTTGCGCTCCTTGGCCCAAATGGGGCTGGCAAGACAACGCTGATCAACATCATCTGCGGCATCGTCACAGCGAGCGCTGGTACGGTCAGCGCCGACGGGCACGACATCGTCCGTGATTATCGCGCGGCGCGGTCGATGATCGGCCTCGTGCCCCAGGAGCTCACAATTGATTTCTTCGAGACCGTCTGGGCGACAGTCAGCCTCAGCCGTGGCCTATTCGGCAAGAAGCCGAACGCGGCCTATATCGAAAAGGTGCTGCGCGACCTCTCGCTTTGGGATCGGAAGGATAACCAAATCAGGACGCTGTCGGGCGGCATGAAGCGCCGCGTGATGATCGCGAAGGCGCTTTCGCACGAGCCGCAGATTCTCTTCCTCGACGAGCCGACCGCGGGCGTCGACGTGGAACTGCGCCGTGATATGTGGCAGCTGGTGAGGGAGCTGCGCGATTCCGGCACGACTATTATCCTCACGACGCACTATCTCGAGGAGGCGGAGGAGATGGCCGACCGCATCGGCGTCATCGACAAGGGCGAATTGATCCTGGTCGAAGATAAGAAGGTGTTGATGCGGAAACTCGGCAAGAAGCGGCTGACGCTCACTCTCGGCACGCCGCTCTCTGCAATCCCCGCCGCCTTGGCGGCTCACCCGCTGACGCTCTCGGCCGACGGGCAGGAGCTTGTCTACACCTATGGCGAGAATGGCGCGCAGACCGGCATTGACGCGCTGCTTGCCGACCTCGTCGTGGCCGGCGTCATGGTAAAGGACCTCCGCACGGACGAGAGTTCGCTGGAGGATATTTTCGTCAGCCTCATCCGGAGGGCGCCATGAACTTCTATGCGATCCGCGCCATTTACAGGTACGAGCTGGCGCGAACGCGGCGCACGTTGTTCCAGAGCATCGTCTCGCCGGTCCTTTCCACCGCGCTTTATTTCGTCGTCTTCGGCTCGGCGATCGGCTCGCGCATCTCGCACGTCGGCGGGGTGAGCTACGGCGCCTTCATCGTGCCGGGTCTCATCATGCTGGGCCTTCTGACGCAGAGCATCTCGAACGCCTCCTTCGGCATTTATTTCCCGCGCTTCGTCGGGACGATCTACGAGGTCCTGTCGGCGCCGGTCTCGGCAGTCGAGATCGTGATCGCCTATGTCGGCGCCGCGGCGACGAAATCGGTGGTTCTCGGCCTGATTACGCTCGCCACCGCGACCCTGTTCGTCGACATCCGCATCATCCACCCCTTCTGGATGCTGGCTTTTCTGCTCTTGACCGCCATCACCTTCAGCCTGTTCGGCTTCGTCATCGGCATATGGGCCGACAGTTTCGAGAAGCTGCAACTCATTCCACTTCTCATCGTGACGCCGCTGACCTTTCTAGGCGGCAGCTTCTATTCGATCAACATGCTGCCGCCGCTCTGGCGCGGCATCACCTTGTTCAATCCGGTCGTCTATCTCATCAGCGGCTTCCGCTGGAGTTTTTATGGCATATCTGATGTGAACGTCGCTATCAGCCTCGGCATGACCTTGGTGTTCTTGGGCGCATGCCTCGGCATCGTCGCTTGGATCTTCAGGACGGGCTATCGTCTGAAGACGTGAGGATAAATGGGCTTCAAATGCGGCATCGTCGGCCTGCCGAATGTCGGCAAATCGACCCTGTTCAACGCGCTGACGCAGACGGCGGCCGCGCAGGCGGCGAACTATCCCTTCTGCACGATCGAGCCGAATGTAGGCGACGTGGCCGTGCCCGACCCGCGGCTCGAGAAGCTCGCGGCGATCGCCCATTCGAAAGAAATCATCCCGACGCGGCTGACCTTCGTCGATATCGCCGGCCTGGTGCGCGGCGCCTCGAAAGGCGAGGGGCTCGGCAATCAATTCCTCGCCAATATCCGCGAATGCGATGCGATCGCGCATGTCGTGCGCTGCTTCGAGAATAGCGATGTCACCCATGTCACGGGCAAGATCGCGCCGCTCGACGACATCGAGACGGTCGAGACGGAATTGATGCTCGCCGACCTCGAAAGCCTGGAGAAACGCATCGTCGCTTTGGAGAAAAAGGCGAAGAATGACAAGGAGGCCAAAGAGGCTTTCGATCTGATGCACCGCAGCCTCGCCCTGCTGCGCGAGGGGCGCCCCGCCCGGCTTGTCGAGGTGAAGCCCGAAGAGAGGAAAGCCTTCAACGGGCTCGGCCTGCTCAGCAGCAAACCCGTCCTCTATGTCTGCAATGTCGAGGAGGCCGCGGCCGACCGCGGCAATCGATTCTCGGATGAAGTCGCCGTGCGCGCCGCCGAGGAAGGCGCGGCATCGGTCGTTGTCTCGGCGCTGATCGAGAGCGAGATCGCGCTGCTGCCGGCCGACGAGCAGAAGGATTATCTCGAAGCCGTCGGCTTGAGCGAGCCGGGGCTCAACCGCGTCATCCGCGCCGGCTACGGGCTGCTCCACCTCATCACTTATTTCACCGCCGGCCCGAAGGAGACGCGGGCCTGGACGGTGCCGGCCGGCACCAAGGCGCCGCAGGCGGCCGGCGTCATCCATACCGATTTCGAAAAAGGGTTTATCCGCGCCGAGACGATTTCATATGACGAGTATATCGCGGCGAACGGCGAGGCCGGCGCGCGCGAGGCGGGCACGTTCCGCCTCGAAGGCAAGGATTATGTGGTCGCCGACGGCGACGTGATGCATTTCCGGTTTGCGAATTAGTAGACTGATGCTGTTTGGAAGCCCTCGTGCTTCGAGACGGCGCCTTCGGCGCCTCCTCAGCATGAGGGATTCAACAAGACCAGACCTAGCCCTCACCCTGAGGAGCGCGCGCAGCGCGCGTCTCGAAGGGCGAGGGCGGCGAAAACGGATCGTGATTTGCGGCTACACACCGCCGAAGCTGGCGCGCGAGGCGGGCACGTTCCGGCTCGAAGGCAAGGATTACGGGTGGGCATTACGGGCATTACGGTGCGCCAGTGCATTGAATTCTGACGCGTGCCCCCCGCCGCCCCGGAAAGGGGAATAAAGTGCACTGTCACCGTAATCTCGTAATCTAATCCGCTGGCCGACACGGTGCACGACCTGCGCGACGGGGCGCGGGCAGGGTAACTGGGACTGGCTTCTGAATATGTGATAATGTCCTTTATCACAGAGGAGAGCTTATGGTGGTGCGCCGCAATCTTGAGATCAGTGCCGAGATGCAACGACAACTCGATCAGCTCCGCACTCAGACTGCATCTCAGGCAAATTCGCAGACAAAAATCTTGCAGAAGGCGCTTTCCATTTGGGAGGCAGCTACACACTACGGCCCGATTAAGTCTCGATACGCCTGATTGCGCCTTCTAGCGCCCTTTTGAGCGCCCGATCGAGTCCCTTCTCATCACGGGACGCGCGCTACCATCACATCAGACAGAATGGACCCAAACACACTGCCGGTGGCGGTGGCGGCACATATACAGGAGGTGGCGATACGGGCGCGGCCCCTGATTCGGGCGGCGGTGGCGGTGGTTTGGGTTTATGTTTCGCGGCTTCCTTGGTTTTGGCAACCGGCTTGGCTTTGCCGGGCGCTACAACTTCGGCGGCGGGAACTGCAGCTTGCGAAGGCGCCTTGGCTTTTGCCGTTTTGGCTGGCTTTTTGGCCTGGGCGGTTGCCTTCGCCTTGGTTTTGCCAACCGGCTTGGCTTCGCTGGGCGCTACAACTTCGGCGGCGGGAGTTGCCGCTTGCGAAGGCGCCTTGGCTTTTGCCGTTTTGGCTGGCTTTTTGGCCTGCGCGGTTGCCTTCGCCTTGGTTTTGGCGGACGTTTTGGCCTGCGCGGTAGGCTTGGGTTTCGTGGGCGCCGCTGATGTTGCCGGCGCCTGCGCCGGTGCCGCTGCCGGGCCCGCCGGCGCGGCGGCTTGGCTAGGCTGCGAGCTTTGGATCAGGCTTGGCGGCACAGTCGTTTGGGCAGCGAAACCAGGCACTGCCAGCAGGAGCGCGCCGACCGCCCCGAAAGACGCTCCCAATTTCAACCATGCATTTCGCATCACATGTCTCCCGCCCTCGTTGGAGCACGACCGGTCGCGAAATCGCGCTGCAACAGATTCGTGCGCATGATCCCGTATCAAAAGTCTGCACCTTTTCCGGATCAAGCTCCAGCCCGATCTTGCATCAAGGCCGGCTCAGTCACCTGCCCCTGCGGCAAGCTTCCTCGTCGATGGTCTCGATCCCGAGTTCGCTCGCCTTGGCGAGCTTGGAGCCTGCGCCCGGCCCCGCCACGACGAGATCGGTCTTCCGCCTCGGTATTCTTTATCAAGAATTTACAACCCCTCCGTATTTAACCGCTGGCGCGCGGACGCGAAGTACGTAGCGGCCGTGACTGATGATGTGGACGGGCCTCTCCTCAACGGCATGATAGTGCCAAGGCGTGGTCGCAGGAGCGCCACAAAGAGGGAGACCGTCCGTGAAGAAGTTTATCAGAATCGGTGTCGATCTAGCCAAGAATTATTTTCAAGTCCACGCGCTTGTGAGCGAT
>DATFNQ010000009.1:0-2780 GCA_035266305.1 Methylovirgula sp. | reverse complement strand
CCCCGGCGCCTTCCATGCCGATTCCAACGGCTGCGCCGCCGGCAATACGCTCGAGGAGGCAATCGTCCAGGGATTTCTGGAGCTGGTGGAACGGGATGCCTATGCGATCTGGTGGTACAATCGATTGCAGCGGCCGGAATTGGACCTCGGCCAGTTCGACGATTCCTACATAAGGGATTTGCGAAAGCAGCTTGCCGAAACGGGCCGACGGCTTTGGGTGCTTGATGTCACCAGCGATCTCGGGGTTCCGACTTTTTTGGCGATAACGCACTGGATGCAAGACGGGAAGGAAAATATTGAGTTCGGTTCCGGTGCGCATTTCGATGCGCGAATTGCCTTATTGCGTGCACTGACGGAGCTAAATCAATTTTTGTCGCTGGGCCTCATGGGCGGCGGAACCGGCGAAAAATCGAGCCTTGACGGCATCACTCCGTTGCGTCTGGAGGATCATCCCTTCTTGACACCGAGCGAAGATTCGCCGGTCCAACCGGGGTTCGGCGCGAAATTCGGCCATCTGGACACGCGCGGGCAAGTGACGGCCTGCGTCTCCCTTGCCAAGCAAGCCGGCCTCGATTTCCTTGTTCTCGATCAGACGCGTCCCGACATCGGGGCTCCGGTCGTCAGAGTGATCGTACCGGGATTACGGCATTTCTATCGTCGCTTCGCCCCTGGCCGGCTCTACGATGTCCCTGTAAAGCTCGGGTTGCGCGATCGGCCGCTCAGCGAAGACGAGCTCAATCCGATTCATCCCCATACCTGAAGGCGATCCCGGCTTGGGCGCTCCAGGACCAGAGAGAATGCGACGGACCGTGCCGGCGAATCTTTCCGCCCGGCTCCGCGGCCGCGTCAGGCTCGAAGTGCATACGAGTGGAGAAGTCGTCGCCTGCTTCGACGGCAATTCGGTCGGCTTGGGAAGTTTCAGCGCGGGGGCAGCGGATCGCGCGCGAGACCTGTGCATGGGCCTGCCGCTCGCTTCTTTTGCGTCCAGCCACCGAAAAGTCGACAAAGAGATTGAGCTCCTGGTCAGGCGATTGGCCACACGTGGCCTCCTGGAGTACCGCCTCGGGCGCTCGCGCACGGGCGCGGACCTGGTCATCATCGAACCGCAGGTCTCGGATTATTGGCCGCGAGCGCCGCAACTCGGCGATGCCGATCGTCTCGTCTTGTCGCGGTTCGCCTATATGCGACGGCGCGGCAACGAGATGGTCGTGGAATCGCCGCGCGCTGGCGTCTTGTTCAAAATTTGCGATCCGAAGATCGCGGCCGCCTTGGCCGTGCTGTCCGTGCCGCAACAAATCAAACAGCTGCGGCGGCAGGATGATTTTCCGGGGCTCGAGCTTCTCGCCCTGCTCCTCGATTGCCAAATTCTTCTCAAGGTCGCCGCTGCCAGCGGCGGCCTTCGCCCGGCCGAAGGGGATCACGACCTCGTTCTTTGGGACTTTCACGATCTTCTGTTCCATGCGCGCAGCACGGAGGGTCGGCACGCCAATCCGCTTGGTGGAGTTTATCCCCACGCCGGCGTCATTTCTCCGCTGCCGGCCGTGCGTCCCTGCTGGCCCGGAAAGAAAATCGATCTGCGCAAAATTTCGGGGGCGCCCGCGGAGGCGAATTCGCCGGTCAGAGAGCTCCTGCGGCAACGTCATTCGACGCGGCGCTTCGACGACCGGCGGCCGATCACGCTCGCCGAGCTTTCGCAGCTTTTAGACAGCGCCGCGCGTGTCCTGTTCAGATCGAAAAGCGCGGACGAACTCGGCGGTGACGGCCCGATGGTTGAACATACTATAAGGCCGTATCCCTCGGCGGGCGGCGCCTATGAGCTCGAACTCTATCTGGCGGTCAACAGATGCGAAGGCCTGGCCCGAGGATTTTATCATTACGACGCCGGAGAACACGGGCTGACACCGGTCGGCGCCGCGACGCCCGAGTTCGAAGCGCTTTTGGCGGGCGCCCAATTTGCAATGGCTGCGCCTGCCCCGCCTCAGATCTTGATCACGATTGCTGCACGCTTTGGCCGGGTTTCGTGGAAATACAGCTCGATTGCCTATTCGCTCATTCTGAAGGACGTCGGCGTATTCATGCAAACACTCTATCTGATCGCGACCGACATGGGGCTCGGCGGATGTGCGATCGGAATTTCGAATATCGATCTGTTCGCGAAAATTACGGGGATCGAATTTCATGTTGAGGGCCCGGTCGGTCAATTTGCGATCGGGCGCGGGGCGAAATCGGGCGACGCTATGGGCTCGAAATAAAATATCCGACAGCTTTGCGCCTATCCAGCAGCGCGAATATGGCGCCCTGAGGGTCCGTGCAATGGATGATCCTGGGTCCACCGGGCACGGCGGTCGGGCCGTAGAGGATCTGGCCGCCACCGGCCTCCACGCGCTTAGCCGCCGCCTCGATGTCGCCGACGTTGAAATAATAAAGCCAGAACGGAAACGGCAAGGTCGCAGGCTTGGTGAACATGCCGCCGATCGTTTCCCCTCCGACGGAAAATCGCTGATATGTGCCCATCGCGCCGACGTGGCTGTCCGTTTTTTGCCAGCCGAACAGTTCGCCATAGAAGGCAAACGCCTTCTCCCAATCGGCGGCGAGCAATTCATGCCACCCTACGCGCCCTAATTTCTCGAGTTCGACAGGCTCCGCTTGGGTGGGCTTCCTCCCTTTGACCAGAGCAAGCATTGCCATTTGCGGGTCGGCAACGACCGAAAAGCGGCTGATCTCGGCGACATCCGTCGGCGGAACGCGCACGCTGCCGCCAAGCAGCCTGATGCGCTCGA
>DATFNQ010000008.1:0-14786 GCA_035266305.1 Methylovirgula sp. | reverse complement strand
GAGAGCCTCGCCAGGAATCAGAAGAGCTGGTCGAGCGACGGCCTCATCACGCTCGGCATGGCGTGGCGCGGCCAGTTCCGCGCCGGCCCGATCAAGCCGGAGGTGTACCAGCCGGAATTCGACAATGCCCGCAAGCTCGGGCTGCCGATCACGGTGCACGTCGCGAGCGCCCGCAAGGCGGTGAACCAGATCGAGCCGCTCTACAAGGCAAAGCTGATGGGCAAGGACGTCCAGCTCATCCACACGCTGTCGGCGAACCCAGCTGAACTCGACATGATCAAGGAGTCGGGCTGCTCGGTCTCGGTATCGCCCGGCTCCGAACTGCGCATCGGCTACGGCTATCCGCAGATCAGCGAGATGCTGGCAAAAGGCATCCCGCTCGGCATTTCGGTCGACACTTCGGCGCTGACCGGAAGCTCAAACCTGTTCGGCGTGCTCAAGCTTGCCCGCGACTCCGAGAACGCCAAGGCCGAAAGCGAGTTCAAGATGACGGCGCGCAAGGCGCTCGAACTCGGCACCATCGAGGGCGCGCGATCGATGGGGCTCGACGACAGAATAGGATCGCTCACACCGGGCAAGCGCGCCGACCTGATCGCGATCAGCCCCAATACGCTCAATATGGCTGTTGTGACCGACCCGGCGCACCTCGTGCTGGAAGCCACAGCTGCCGAAAACGTCGACACCGTCGTGGTCGACGGCCGCATCCTCAAAGCTCGCGGGAAACTCGTGGCGGTCGATACGCCCAAGGTCATTGCAGGGGCTCGCGCCGCACTTGCCGGCGTGCGCGAACGCACGAAGTGGCGGTGAACGTTCACGCGTCAAGCGACGCGTTTATGCAACATCGGCCCGGGCGCCCGCCTTCTCCTCGGCGGCGAGCGCATCGAGGTCTACGAGAAGCGGATCGTCGGCACTGGGCTCGCCGCTGGACCCTTCGCTGCCGTGAATATGAATAAGGGTCTGCACGCGCCGGGCATTCAGATAATCCACATGCTGATGCCGCAGCGCGACCGGCAACAGCATTTTCGGCAGCTCGACCAGCGCGAACGCAGGCGCTCTGCGCACCTCGCCGCCCTCCTTCCAGTGCAGCGGATTGAGCGAGTAAATCAATTGCCGATCGATCTCCGCAAGCGAGGCTTGCTCGGCCTCGGCTGTCGCACCGACGGCGATGTTCACGTTGCCCGCGCGCGTGCGCGCCGCGGCGGATCGGAGCTCCCAGCAGACCAACTCCGTAGCCGCGAGGACCTCCCGGCGCACCGCATCGACGCTTGCTGAGAACCTCGTCGCTTCCGGTACCGACGCGGCGCCTTCGGTCACCGCCTTCACGAGCGCAGCCGCACCGGCACCAAATCCCGGAACGGCCTGCTCGATTGCCGCCGCCATCGCCTCAATCTGGTCCGCCACCGTGTCGCGGTCGCGTTGCGACCTGGCGTCCGCCAATACGCGCTCGGTCGAGACGATCTGTTCGTCGAATTCCGCGAGTTCAGCTCGCAGAGTCCTGGCGCGTTCCTCGACGACGCGCAGCCTGGTCTCCGCGCGACCGAGCTTGGCATCGGCGGCGCCGGCCACCGCAAGCCGTTCGGCCACCGCACGTTTTTCTGCAACGACCGCCTCGGCGCGGCTCGACCGGCTGGCCAGCTTCCGGCGCGCCGCCTGCTTGTCCCTGAGCGCGCTCTCGAACCGCTCGACCGGCGTGAGCTCCTGCTTGAAAAATCCCACGTCAATATCCCCTGAGAATCGAGGCCATCCGCCGAATCAGCCAATACGTCGGAAGGTAGTCGGAAACTTGGATGATATTGCGGCTCAATTCCGGCACGGTTTTTTGACCGGTGGCGCGAGCCCCGTTGCGGCCCTCCGCGCACCTCTCAAAGCGGCTCTTCGAAATCCTCAAACGACAGGCCGAACTCCGACAGCGCCTCTTCCAGATAGTCGGCAAGCATGGGCGTTTCGATCAGATAGGAGGCGGTGCGGTTATTGTGGGCGCGCGAGGCCTCGCCGCGCAGCTCGCGCCAATTGCCGATTTCGCCGTCGCCGCGCCCGAGCCACATCAGCGTGACGAGATCGATCTGCTCGTCCTCGTTGAGGTCCCGAATGAAGC
Source organism: Methylovirgula sp. (assembly GCA_035266305.1). GTDB lineage: Bacteria > Pseudomonadota > Alphaproteobacteria > Rhizobiales > Beijerinckiaceae > Methylovirgula. Next base: position 12,691 of record DATFNQ010000008.1, on the reverse strand, counting down.
CGCTCATCTCGGCGCGATCGGTGCGCGCGCTGTGATCCTCGGGCTGATCGTCGCCGGAATCGGCGTCGCGCTCGAACCCGGCGGCGCTGTTTTCCGCCTGACGCGATTTCGCAATGATGAAGAACACCTTCTCCGGCGAGATCGAAAGGTTCGGGACTTTGGTCATCAAGAGGCTCCCTGGAATGCGCCGAACGCCTTCGGAAAACGAGGCTTTCCACCGCAAGCTAGGGCCCGCGGCGGAAGCCACATTGCGCAAGATCAAAAAGGGCGCGGCTAGAGGATGACGCCCCGCGGGAAAGGCAACGGACGACAATCCCGGTTGTTCCTCACCTACGCCTTGATGAAGCCGATGAGGTCCGCGTTGAGGCGATCCTTGTGGGTCAGGAACACATCGGCGAAGGCAGCGCCCAGGCATGAATGAAGACGACCGGTTGACCTTTTCCCCAATCGGCAAAGGCGAGCTTTACGCCGTCGGCGACCTCAACGAAATCGCCGATATGCGCTTTTGTTGGCATCGAGGCAGCATGCGCGTGCAACGCGTTATCGGTCATGCCTCCCAAAAGGCAGGCACTGACCGCGCTTGACGCGGCCGTTCTCATGAGGGTGCGTCGATCCATGGCTTTTGGTCTCCTGATCATGTGGCGATGATCGGGATCTTGGCCTGAGCCATGACGCGTTGCGATTACCTCGGGGGCAAAAGCTTTGCGCCCCTCACCTCTTCCCCGTCGCAAAGCCGTAGATCTGCGCCAGTCGGTCGAGGCATTCGCGGAATCGTTTGGCGAAATAGTCGATCCAGCGCTGGCCGCGCAATCCGCGGCGCTGGCCGACCTGTTCCATGGAGAGCCCAAGGATCAGGATTTCGTGCACCAGCACGGAGCCGTCGGCGCCGAGTTCGCGCGTCACGCGGTTGAGCTGCAGCACCGCCTTGCGCTGGCGTTCGGTGATCGGCTCGCGCGAGCGCGCGGCGTCGACATATTCGCGCGTCGGATCGACCGCCTGCGGCCCGCGCTCGGCCTTCTCCCAATCGTCCTGAAACGCGCGCCCGCCCTGGAATTGCGCCTCATCGATGTGGCGGTGGCTGTGCATCCTGCCCAGCGGGTCGTTGCGGATCGAGCGCAGCGTGACGATCTTCTCCCCCGGTTCGAGCGCGAGCGGATCGTCCACTTCGACAGCGGCTACCTCGGCGTTACGAGGCAGATCCTGTGCCCTGCGGTCATGAACCTTTGCGTCACGCGCCCTGTTGCGTTTGGCCCTTGGCATGGTTGAGAAACTCCCTTGGAAAGCGTGGATGATCGAGTTGCGAAGCTATTTTTTGTGCGACGTCGTGTACGGTTCGGCCTGCTTCCGCCGTCATGTCGTTCGTCTTGCGACATAGGCCGCAAGCTCGGCGCTAACGGGAATTGCAGCCTTTTCCGCTGCCTTCCCCGAGGGCGGCGGCGATGAAGCCGAACGCGCCTCAGTGAGAGAAGGATTCTGATGTGAGTGTGGGTGTGAGTGGTCGGCGGCGGCTGAAGCGTCGCTTCGCAACGGCGAAGCAATTGCTCGCGGGGAGGTGCGTGACCGCGAGGCATTTTCCAGTTTCATGCGCGCCAGCGCCGAGCCGAGGCCGCCTTTTTGCCCGGCGATCGCGCGCTTTTCCGAAACCCGCAGCATCCTCTCAAGCTCGGCGTCGATGCGCTTGTGTCTCCAGCCGCTGTGGAAGAAATCCTGCAAGGTTGCACGATATTCGCACCAGGTCTTCAGCGGCAGCTTCGTGATCTTGGAAAGCTGGCGGTCGTCGTCCGGCAGCTCGCCCTTGCGCCAGTAATGCATCATCAACAGCAGATAGGCCCCGTGCTGCGCCGTGGTCAGGTGGCCGGTGTCGCCGAGATAATCGCCGACATAGAGGGGCATCCATGGACGTTTCATATGGCGCGATTTTCGTTTGCCTGCGCCGCCGTCAATTGATCGCGCAACAGCGCGGCAAGGCGCCTAGCGCGCGCCGAGCCCACCGGCTCACACCGAATCAGCGCCCGCAGATGCGCGAGCCGAAGCCGCGGCGCCAGAGGTTTCATCCTGACAAGAATGATCGCGGGCTCGGTGCTCATGCCGCCTCCACGAGCCGCAAGGGGGTGCGGCCGGCGGCGCGCTCCGGCATGATGTCCGGGCCGCTGGTCAGGTGAAAATGCGAGGTGCAGTAGCTCGAACCTTCGCGGCGCGGGTGGCCGCAAAAGGTAATGGGCTGGCCCTCCTCGTCCCCGCCATAGGGGTAGCGGCAATCGCCGTCTTCCAGATCGATCAGCGCAAGATGGCGTGGCGCGATCCCGACACAGCGCAGTTTGAGCGCCGCCGCCCGCTTTAGAACCTGAAGCCTCGACCGCGGCCCGGCAGGCACGCCAGCGCGCGGCTTTTTCGCCCCTTTCGAACGAGCCTTCGGCCGGCGCTTTGGCCGCACCGGCCGGTCGGGCTTCGTGGGACCGGAAAGCCCCAGGCGCCTGGCGCGGCCGATCGCGGCGTTGCGGGAATAGTCGGTGTTGAAGCGCGCGTTGAGCGCCTCGGCGATCTCCGAAAAGGTCAGGCCCTTTGCCAGATATTCGCGCAGCGCCTGCGTGTGTTCCTCCGCCCAGTTTAATTGCATTCTTTGTTCCGCAAAATTTCACGTTGTGTTCCCGCGAATTTCTGATATTCCGAAGCAAAAGTCAAGCTTGATTTCGGATAATCGGAATTGCTATGCTCCCTGACATCGGAACCAAGGAGACGCAACCATGCTGGACCTCAAGATGATCGAGCGCGGGCTTGAGAAGCCGGGCAAGACCAAGGGCGGCCTTGCCGCGGCGATGGGCGTTCGTCCCGGCGCGGTTTCCGAAATCCTCGGAGAAGCCCGCCTGATCAAGGCCTCCGAAATCCAGCCGATCATCGATTACCTCGAGCTCAACGCGGTGCCGATCATGGGCCGGGTCGGCGCAGGTGCCGTGATCGAGCCGGAGCACGAGCAGGTGCCGCCGGAGGGACTGGGCGAGATCGAACTGCCCTTCCCTATTTCGGAGGAAACCATTGCCTTTGAGGTAGTCGGCGATTCCATGCTGCCGAAGTACGAAAACGGCGATATTATCGTGGTCTACCGCGATCAACGGCACCCGCTTTCGAGCTTTTACGGCGAAGAGGCCGCGGTGCGGCTGAAAACCGGCGAGCGTTATCTGAAGACCATCGAGCGGGGGAAGACCGCAAGCCAGGTCAGCCTGACGAGCTTCAATGCCAAGCCGATCCTGGGCGTCAAACTGGACTGGATCGGCGAGATCTGCGTCACCTTGCCGAGGGGCCAGATCGACCGCCTGCGCGCCAGGGCGGCCGCCCGCTCCCGCAAAGCGGGGCGAGGCCACGGCGGATCGAGGGACGGCAAAGCGCCCGCGAAATGAAGTCCGGGCCACACGTCATTCCGGGGCGATGCATAGCATCGAACTACGATGTGCTATTGCACATCGAAGAATCTCGAAATTCCCCGATGCGCAATTGCGCATCTGAGGTCTGGTGCTAACGCACCATCCCGGAATGACGGGGTAGGATCATTTCTGATTTTGCGAAATTTTTGTTGACCTATTTCTGATTTTCAGAAATAATGCGGCCAGCGAATCGGCTTAACCGTTTCGAGGCAGGCGCAGCGAACACTCCATGCAATATTTTGTCGTGATGATCGATTACGGCCGGCGCGGGCGCGAGGCCATCGTCGATCCGGAAGTCACAAGACGCGAAGTCGTCTCGCGCGTCGCCTCCGGCGAATACAGCAATATCAGCTTCATTCACGAGATCGCCGATTGCTCGGTTGCAGACATCACCGAGGAGATATTGGCGGAGGCCGCCGTTCCCGAAATCGCCGCGACGGGCGCCGACCTGCAAGCGAGCCGCTTCGACTACGCCCGCGATCTGCGTAAGCATGAGACGGCGTGAGGAAAGCTAGACCGCGAGGCTTTTAAGTGGAGCGGCCTGCGGACGGGTTTAACAACCTCTCCCGCTTGCGGGGGAGGTCGACGCGCGAAGCGCGGCGGGTGGGGGAAAACCTATCCCCTCGAACAGTGCGTTTTGCGGAAGCACCCCCACCCCAACCCTCCCCCGCAAGCGGTCGCAAGCGGGAGAGGGAGCGCGGTTTCATCGTCGCCCGATCTGGTCGATCCACTCGAGTTCCCTTCATTCCCGCGTGATGAAAAGCTTCAGCGACATCGCGGCGGCAGTTGCGGCGAGCATGATGGCGGCGACCGCCAATAGGCCCACGACGTAGGAGCCGGAAAACTCCTTCAGCCAGCCCATCATCGAGGGGCCGACAAAGCCGCCGACGGTGGCGATCGAGTTGATGAAGGCGAGCCCGCCGGCAGCGGCAACCCCGGTGAGGAAGCGCGTCGGAATGGTCCAGAAGATCGCCCGCGCCGCGGTCACGCCGACCAGTGCAAGGCTGAACCCGATGACGGCCACGGTAACCGAACCGGAAATGATCGGCGCGAGCAACCCCAGGCCGCCGAGGAAGCATGCGAGCGCGAGATTGACGATGCGCCGGCCCTTCTCGTCGACCAAGCGCGCCCACAGGATCATGCCGACGGAAGCAAAGAGATAGGGGATCGCCGCGATCCAGCCGATCGCGAGATTCGACAAATGATACTCTTTCAGCATCAGCGGCAGCCAGATGCCGATGCCGTAGGACCCAAGCGTGAAGCCGAACTGGATCGCAGTGCAGATCAGCACGCGCGAATCCTTCAACGCCGCCCACAGCGAGGAATGCGGCCGCTCCCTCACCTCCGAAGCCAGCACCCCGTCCAGCGCGTCGCGCTCCTCAGGCGTGAGCCAGTGCGCCGCTTGCGGGCGATCGGAAAGAAGTTTGAGCGTCAGAAAGCCCAGGGGGAGGCAGGGCAGGCTCACCAAGAGAAACAGCCATTGCCATCCGGCGAGACCCCAGACCCCGTCCATTTGCAGAAGCATGCCGCACACCGGCCCGCCAACCAGCGAGGACAGGGGAATGCCGACCAGGAACCAGGCCAGCATCCGCGTGCGGTATTGGGCGGGAAACCAGGCGGCGAGAAAGAACGTCACGCCCGGAAAGAAGCCGGCCTCCGTGATGCCGAGCAGCAGGCGAAGCGCGTAGAAACTGTGCGGCCCGACCACGAAAGCGGTCGCCGCCGAGACGATGCCCCAACTGATCATGATGCGGGCGAGCCAGCGCCGCGCGCCAAAACGATAGAGCATCAAATTGCTGGGTATCTCGAACAGCGAATAGCCGACAAAGAACACGCCCGCGGCAAACCCGAACTGGGAAGCCGTCAGCCCAAGCTGCTGGTTCATGGTCAGCGCGGCAAAGCCGAGGCTGGTGCGGTCGAGATAATTGAAGAGATAGGCGATGGTCAGAAGCGGGACGAACCTGAGCGCGGCTTTTTGAACGGCGCTTTGCAGCAGCGTATCCGCCCCGGCCGGCCCTGAAACATCGAGATCGCCCGGGACGCCCGGCTGCACGAGTGTCATCCTAAACTCCTCCCCGCGATGGCTTTTTTTGTTCCGGACCCGCTTCGGCCTATAGCACGATACCGGCGGTGCCTGCGAAATGTTACAGGAATGCCACATGCAGCGACATTGTGCGGCCGTTCCTCAAACGTTCGTCAGAGTTCATGAAGGGCCTTTGATTCGAAGGCGTAGGCTTGGTGCGGGGTTGAAGTTCACTTCGGCTTACGAAGGAGAGCGACATGCCAGCCTACGTCCAGCATCGCGAAATCGTCGAGACGCCGCCGGTCGTCTGCCCGGGCTGCATTGGATTGCTTCCGATGTATGTGCGAGACGTCGAGCCGCATTGGAGCATGGCAAGCATCGACTTCATCTATGAATGCGCCGACTGCGGCGCCGAAGTCAGGCAGACCTTGACCAAGGCGGAACGGCCGCATTAGCGACAAACCCGCTCGCGTCACCCACGCGCGCGCAGCCACACCGACGTCGTGTCGTTGCGCGCGGCGGATAACGGTTCGACGCAAGGTCTGGAACACGCCAGGACTTTGCACTTGACTAGCTGGAGACTTGACTAGCTGGAGACTTGACTCAGTTGGCGGTCAGAGAATGCTTGGGCGCATCGAGATTGCATTCCCTGAAGTGAAACGCAATTTCGTCAAGCGCACGCTGCTCCCACTCTTCGGCTTCCGCGAGCCAGAAGATCTTACGCTCGGAATCACGTAACGCACGCTCTCGGCAAAAATATTCCTGGCGGCGAATTTCAACGAGCTTGTTCATGAACTCCACTCCTTTGTGAAGCCAATTAACCTCTACACAATAGCAGAAACCGGGCGGCAAGTCCGTTGCATTTTGTCGCGCCAGAAGAGGCAATCTGCCTGCCCTTGTGGACATCGCAACGCAACATATCGAAACGCGGCGCGGCGGCTATCTGGCATACAAAATGCCGACGCCCGGCCTGCTCGACCCAAGGCTTGATTGATTCCGATTGAATCAGAACGCGAAACGACATCCCCCGGATCAAATCCGGGGGGATGGTTCGCGCAGAAGGCTTCAGCGCACCGTGATCGTGATCGGTTCCGACATCACCGGCGGCTCGTGCGGGATGTGCGTCCAGTCGGCGAGCACGAGTTGCAGCGTGTGCTGACCTTTCGGCAGCGTCACCATGGCTTCGGTCTGGCCGCCGCCGAAATGCTTGTGGGTGTCGTCGGCGGGAATCGGTTGCTTCATCTGTTCCGCGGTCAACTTGGTGTCGATCAGGAGATGGTGGTGACCGGTGTTGGGCTTTTCCACGCCAGCCGGAGCAACGCCCATGCCGGACAGGCCGAACTGCACCAGGAACGGGCTCGTCACCTCGGCGCCGTCCTTCAAATTGATGATGTAAACCTTCGCCCCCGCGGGCGAGGGTGTTTGTGCCGCTGCGGGCGCCACGCTCGCGACAGTAAACGCCGCAAGCAGAGCCAGTACAGTTCTGATCGATATGGTCATCTCTTAATCGCCCTTAAGTTTGAGCCCGGAAAATGACTACTCGCCCGGGCCGCCGCTCCCTTGAGAACCTCCCAAGGGGCCATTTATTCCCGATTTTTCAATGACGTGAGATCGGGGTCTATTGTCTGTGACGGTATCTGCGGTACATAGCTGGACTGTGACATTTTACGGACCGATCACAACAAGAAGTCCGAAGGGAGTAAAGCGAATGAACCAACATGAAGCCAGAGCGCGCTGGTCGTATCGCGGCTGCGCGTGCGGTTGCGAAAACACCCTTTCGCTTAACCATGCTTCGCTGAGCCGGCGGCAATTCATGGCTGGCGTCGCAGGCGCCGCGACTGTGACGGCGGCAGGCCTGGGCCGTCCTGAACGCGCCGCAGCCGAGAGCGCCGAAACAAAACCCTATCGGATCGACGTACACCATCATCTGTCGCCGCCGACCTATATCGCGGCCGCGATCGCCAATAATTTCGGCGACGGCGCGCAGCGGAACTGGACGGTTGAAAAATCGCTTGCCGACATGGACCAGGCAGGCATCGCGGTCGCGATGCTGTCGGTGACGCAACCCGGCGTCAATTTCACCTCGGGCGAAGTCGCGCGCAAGCTCGTGCGCGAATGCAACGAATACGCAGCCAAGCTGATCGCCGATCATCCCGGCCGCTTCGGCAGTTTCGCGATGCTGCCGCTCACCGACACCGAAGGCAGCCTGAAGGAGATCGCTTACGCGCTCGATACCCTCAAGCTCGACGGCATCGGCCTCTTGACGAATTATCACGACAAGTGGCTCGGCGATCCCTCCTTCGTGCCGGTCATGGAGGAACTCAACCGGCGCAAGGTCGTCGTCTACACCCATCCCGCCACGGCCGATTGCTGCGTCAACCTGGTGCGCACCGAGCCGCCGGGAATGGTCGAATGGGGCACCGATACCACCCGCACCATCGGCGACATCATCTTTTCCGGCAACGCGCAGAAATTCCGCGACATCCGCTGGATCTTCTCGCATGCCGGCGGCACCATGCCGTTCCTGATCGAACGCTTCGTCCGTCAGCCGCTGCTCGATCCGAAATCGAAACCCATGGTGCCGGAGGGCACGCTCGCCGAACTCACGCGCTTCTACTACGACACCGCGCAAACCTCGAACAAGGCGGCGATGTCGGCGCTGTCGGCGATCATCCCGACGTCGCAGATCGTGTTCGGCACCGACTTTCCCTATCGCACCGGCATCGACCATGTGAAAGGCTTGCGGAGCGCCGGCGTCTTCACCGACGCGCAGATCATGGATATCGAGCGCGACAACGCGCTGAAACTGTTGCCGCGGCTTGGGGCTTGACTGCCGGCGCACGGCCGGGAAGGCCGCGCGTTTCAATCGCGGCCCGCGTTAAAAAGGACGGTTGTCACGCCATGTCGGCTACCCGGTCCATCGCCGATGATCCCGAGGCCATTCGCGCCCGCGCGATGGAGACGCTGTTCGAGCGGCTGGAAAGCCTGTGCGAAGGCGCCATTGCGATCGATCGCTCCGGCCGCATCGTCTATGTCAACGAAAAATACCTTCCCTCCCTTGGCCTCAAGCACACATCGCAGGCGCTCGGCCGCCCGATCGAGGAGATCATCCCCAACAGCCTGATGCGTCGCGTCGCCGAAACCGGCGAGCCGATCCTGCTCGACATCATGGAGCTCGGCCGCGAGCAGCTTGTCGTCACGCGCATGCCGATCGAGGATGAGAACGGCAACGTGATCGGGGCGATCGGATTTGTGCTCTATGACCGCCTCGAAAACCTCAAACCCCTGATCGCGCGGGTGGAGCATCTCGAAAACGAGCTGCGCATCGCGCGCCGGCAATTGTCGCAGGCTCGCACGGCGCGCTTCACCTTCGACGATTATGTCGGCAACAGCGAGGGCATCCTCCGCGCCAAGGAACTCGCCGCTCGCGCGGCGCGGCAAAACGTGACAGTGCTTCTGACCGGCGAAACCGGGACCGGCAAGGAATTGCTGGCCCAGGCGATCCACAATGCATCTTCGCGCGCCGGCAAGCCCTTCGTCAGCGTCAATGTCGCCGCAATCCCGGAAACGTTGGTCGAGGCCGAATTCTTCGGCACCGCGCCCGGCGCCTACACCGGCGCCGACCGCAAGGGCCGCGACGGTAAGTTCAAGAGCGCCGATGGCGGCACACTGTTTCTCGACGAGATCGGCGACATGCCGCTGCAATTGCAGGTCAAGCTGTTGCGCGTGTTGCAAGAACGCGAGATCGAGCCGCTTGGATCGGACAAGCCGGTGAAGGTCGATGTCCGCATCATCGCCGCGACCAATGTCGATCTCGAGAAACGAGTGAATGAAGGCGCGTTCCGCGCCGATCTCTACTATCGGCTCAACGTGCTCTCGATCGCGCTTCCTCCCTTGCGCCAATGCATCGCGGATCTGGAGGAGATCAGCGCGCGGCTGCTCAACGACGTCGTCATCTCCGGCGCCTACCCGAACGCCCGCATCACGCCCTCCGGGCTTTCGGCCCTTTCGCGTTATGATTGGCCGGGCAATGGCCGCGAATTGCGCAATATCCTGGAACGCGCGCTGATCCTCTCCGATTCAGGCCGGCTGACCGGCGACGATTTTGCCCACATCCTGCCCGTTGGCTCCGCCGGCAAGATGCAAGCTCCGGCCAAACCGCCGGGCGCGGTCGTGCCCTATGCGGAAGCGGAACTGGCGTTCGAAAGACAGACCCTCGAACACGCGCTTGAAGCCGCCAATGGACAGATTTCGGAAGCCGCCAGAATGCTCCGCATCTCGCGCGCGACCTTCTACAAGAAGCTCGCGAAATTCGGCTTGAGCCCATCGACGCCGCCTGTCTGACTTTCGAGACAAAAACCGTCTCAAGTCTCGGATTCCAGGCAACGCCGCCCCGGCGCTTCTTCTGCCACCAGCCGGCCAAACCAAAGATTTTTGAGGCGCTTTGCGATACCGCAAGGCATTGGCGCGGACTTTGCCTCTGTGCTTCGATAACGCATCAAAAGTGCGCGAGAAGCCACGGGAGGGACCAGACGAGCTTTCTCATTGAGCTCGCCTCGTCGCCCCTTCGACAGGAAAAACGGGGGGAGCGTAAAATGACCAGCCAGACAATGACCAGCGTGACCGGCACCGAGCCGACGTCGCATGTCAAGGTGGCCACCGCGAGCCTGATCGGCACCGCAATCGAGTGGTATGATTTCTTTCTGTACGGCACGGCCGCCGCACTGATCTTCAACAAGCTGTTCTTTCCGACTTTCGATCCCATGGTCGGCACCCTGCTCGCGTTCGGCACCTACGCGCTGGGCTTCATTGCGCGGCCCCTCGGCGGGCTTGTCTTCGGTCATTACGGCGACAAGATCGGCCGCAAGACCATGCTCTATCTGACCCTGCTGATCATGGGCGTCGCGACCGCGGCGATCGGCCTGATACCGACCTACGATACGCTCGGCACGTGGGCGCCAATTCTTCTGATCACCTGTCGCCTGGTCCAGGGTTTTGGCCTTGGCGGTGAATGGGGCGGCGCCGTGCTGATGGCGGTCGAACACGCGCCCGAAAACAGGAAGGGCTTTTACGGCAGTTGGCCGCAACTCGGCGCGCCGCTCGGGCTTGTGCTCGGCACGCTGGTGTTCTCTCTGGTGTCCTCGTTCCTGACTGATGCGCAGCTCTATGCATGGGGCTGGCGCCTTCCGTTCCTGTTCAGCATCTTCCTGGTGCTGGTGGGTTTGTGGATCCGCTTCACGATCGCGGAATCGCCGGAGTTCCAGAAGGTCAAGGACAAGAAGGAAGAGGTGAAAATGCCGATCCTCGACGCGATCCGGCTTTATCCGAAGAACATCCTGCTGGCGATGGGCGCGCGTTTCGCGGAGAACGGCTTCTTCTACATCTATGCGACCTTCGTCCTCGCCTACGCGACGCAAGCGCTCGGCATGAACCGGCAGGACATCTTGAACGGCGTATTGATCGCCGCTGCCATCGAAACCTTCACGATCCCGGCCTTCGGTGCGCTGTCCGATTACACCGGACGCCGGCCGGTCTATATTTTCGGCGCCATCTTCTCGGCTGTGATGTCGTTCCCGATGTTCATGCTGTTAGCTACGAGAGACCCGCACCTTGGATGGATTGCCATTGTTCTCGGTCTGGCCGTCGGCCACGCCGCGATGTACGGCCCGCAGGCAAGCTTCCTCTCCGAACTGTTCGGCACCAAAGTGCGCTACAGCGGCGTTTCGCTCGGCTACAACCTCGCCTCGATCTTCGCGGGCGCGTTGTCGCCCCTGATCGCCACCGGACTAATGACCGCCTACAAGCCGGAGACGTGGCCGATCTCGGTCTATATGATCGGGCTCGCGATCATCACCATCGTTTCGGTCTATTTCGCCACGGAGACGCGCAACCAGGCCGCGGCGTAAGACCGCAAATCAAGGAGCAAGGCAGTGAGTCAGCACCCGGCACTGCCCTATCTGCGCCTGTCGGAGAAGGGCAAGGTGGTCACCGCCGCCGAGGCCGTGCGCCTGATCCGCGACGGCGACACGGTCGCCACCGGCGGTTTTGTCGGCATCGGTTTTGCCGAGGAAATCGCGCTCGCGCTGGAGGCGCTTTACCTCGAGAACGAGGGCGATGCGCCCTACACGCAAGGCAAGCCGAAAAACCTCACGCTGGTCTATGCGGCGGGCCAGGGCGACGGCAAGCATCGCGGCCTCAATCATTTCGCGCATGATGGGCTCGTCAAGCGCGTGATCGGTGGCCATTGGGGCCTGGCGCCGAAACTGCAACAACTCGCGATCGCCAACCAGATCGAGGCCTATAATCTGCCGCAAGGCGTGATCACGCATCTGTTTCGCGACATCGCCGCACGCCGCCCGGCGCACATCACCCGCGTCGGCATCGGCACCTTTGTCGATCCGCACCATGGCGGCGGCAAGCTCAACGCCCGAACCACGGAGGACATGGTCGAGCTGATCACGGTCGCGGGCCAGGAATGCCTGCTCTACAAGACGTTCCCCATCAATATCGGCATCATCCGCGCCACGACGGGAGATCCCGACGGCAACCTGACCATGGAGAAGGAAGCGCTGACGCTGGAAGCGCTGGCGATTGCGATGGCCGCGCATAATTCCGGCGGCCTCGTCATCGCACAGGTTGAACGCGTCGCCGAGAGCGGATCGCTCAACTCACGACAAGTCAAGATACCCGGCATACTCGTCGATTGCGTCGTGGTGGCGAAGCCTGAAAACCACTGGCAGACCTTCGGCACGCAATATAACCCGGCCTTCTCCAGCGAAATCCGGGTGCGCGCCGGCTCGCTGCCGCCGCTGCCGATGAGCGAGCGCAAGATCATCGCGCGCCGCGCGGCGTTCGAGCTGAAGGCCAACAGCGTCGTCAATCTCGGCATCGGCATGCCCGAAGGCATCGCCGCAGTCGCCAACGAGGAAAAGATCATCGACCTCATCACGCTGACGGCGGAGCCGGGAGTCATCGGCGGCATACCGGCAAGCGGACTTAATTTCGGCGCCGGCACCAACACGCAAGCCGTGATCGATCAACCCTATCAGTTCGACTTCTACGACGGCGGCGGACTCGACATGGCTTTCCTCGGCCTCGCCCAGGTCGATGCGCGCGGCAATCTCAACGTCAGCAAGTTTGGGCCCAAGCTCGCTGGCGCGGGCGGGTTCATCAACATCAGCCAGAATGCGAAGAAGGTCATATTCGTCGGCACTTTCAACGCCGGTCGGCTGCGCGTGGCGATTGAAAA
>DATFNQ010000007.1:0-13307 GCA_035266305.1 Methylovirgula sp. | reverse complement strand
GCCACGCCAGTGGCGAAAGGCCTCTATCCGCATCCTCCGCAGCTCGCGACCGACGGCCTGGAGGACGATCCCGAAGGCTATTCTTTCTGGAAGATAAAGCACGGCATTCGCTGGACGGGCATGCCCTCGTGGAAGAGCGCTTTGACCGACCCGCAGATCTGGACCCTCGCTCTGTTCCTGAAGTGCATGGACAAGCTGCCTCCGAATGCGGAAGCGGAATGGCAGAAGCTTCAGAATTGAGACGGGAACTGCCCAAGAGACTTGCTCGGCGATTGGTCTTCACCTTGCCCGGCCATCTGGTGGGCGGGGTTCCCGCTATTACCGGTGAAATCGATGGTCGCTGGAATGTCAGGTTTTCGCCTGATGCCTAGGTCCGAAAATGGCGCAAAGCAGCCTCCCTCATTGGCCGGATGACCCGGGTGCATCCTGTGACCTCGCTCCCTTCCCCCCGCCGCGATTTCCTGTATAAGACCCGCATCGCGCCCGGCCCTGCCGGCGCGCTCCTCCCGAAACCTTGCTGGACGACATCCCGGCCTGGCCGAGGGCAGGAGAATTCCTAAATTTGAAAGGAACACCGATGTCGATCACCGCCGAGCGCAAACAGGCGCTCATCAAAGAATATGCAACGAAGTCGGGCGATACCGGCTCCCCTGAGGTTCAGGTCGCGATCTTGACCGAACGGATCGCCTATCTGACCGAGCATTTCAAGACGCACGTCAAGGACAACCACTCGCGGCGCGGGCTGTTGAAGCTCGTCTCGCAGCGCCGCCAGCTCCTCGACTATGTGAAGATCAAGGACGAGCCGCGCTATAAGGCGCTGATCGAGCGGCTCGGCATCCGGCGCTAGCTTTGCCTTGCTTCGGCGGCGCCTCGCCGCAGCCGCGGGCCGCCGGTTCTGATCCGTAAGCGGCACGGCAGGTCTTTTGCCTCAAAGCCCGCGCCATGGGAGCCCAAACTGGCCTCAACCGCTGGAAAACGCGCAAGGGAGGCAATAAGTTAAGGCGTGGGTCCGGCGATTTGGCTGTGGCAAGTCGTCTTCGATCCGTGAACCCCGAGTCCCGCTCGTTGCGGAAATGCTTTAATATTGCGAGGCGCCAATGCGCTTTGCTTTGAACGCGGCGCGGCAGAATGGGCTGCCGGCCGAACCCAAAGACCACCGCCATGGCAGGATCGCCAGGCGCTGCCGCGGGCAGCATCTCGCCGTCTTGCACATGGCCTTGGGTCTTTGCCTCTCGAAGAGAAAGACCAAGCTTGATGTTCGATATTCATCGTGAAGAACTCGAATGGGCCGGGCACAAGCTCGTGCTCGAAACCGGACGATTGGCGCGCCAAGCCGACGGCGCGGTGCTCGCGACCTATGGGGAGACGACGGTCCTCGCCACTGTCGTCTCGACCAAGACGCCGAAGCCGGGAGTGGATTTTTTTCCGCTTACCGTGAACTACCAGGAAAAGGCCTTTGCGGCCGGCCGCATCCCCGGCGGCTATTTCAAACGCGAAGGCCGGCCTTCGGAAAAGGAGACGCTGGTCTCCCGGCTGATCGATCGGCCGATCCGGCCGCTCTTTCCGGACGGTTATCGCAACGACACGCAGATCATCGTCACCGTTCTCTCGCACGACCTCGAGAATGATCCCGATATCGTCGCGATGGTCGCGGCCTCGGCGGCGCTTACGCTCTCCGGCGTTCCCTTCATGGGGCCGGTCGGCGGGGCGCGCGTCGGCTATATCAACGGCGAATTGAAGCTCAATCCAACGCTCGATGAACTGAAGGACTCCGCGCTCGATCTTGTCGTCGCCGGCACCGCCGACGCCGTTCTGATGGTCGAATCGGAGGCCAAGGAACTTTCCGAAGAGATCATGCTAGGGGCGGTGATGGCCGGCCATCGCGGCTTTCAGCCGGTGATCGACGCGATCATCCGGCTTGCCGAAAAGGCGGCCGAAGATCCGCGCGATCTCGTGGTCTCCGACAAGAGCGAAGTCGAGGCGGCAGTGCGCGAGCTTGCCGAAGCCGAGCTTCGCGAAGCCTACAAGATCACTTCGAAACAGGACCGCTACAATGCGGTCGACGCGGTCAAGGCCAAAGTCTTCACGGCGCTCGTGCCGACCGAAGCCGAGGCGCGCTTCCCGAAGGATCTCGTCGCCGAGGTCTTCCATGATCTGCAGGCCAAGGTCGTGCGCTGGAACATTCTCGATACCGGCATCCGCATCGACGGGCGCGACGTGAAGACGGTGCGCCCCATCCTCGCCCAAGTCGGCATTCTGCCGCGCACGCATGGGTCGGCCCTGTTCACCCGCGGCGAGACCCAGGCGCTCGTCGTCGCCACGCTCGGCACCGGCGAGGACGAGCAATATGTCGATCGGCTGGAGGGCACCTATAAGGAGCGCTTCCTGCTCCATTATAATTTCCCGCCCTATTCGGTCGGCGAGACCGGGCGCATGGGTTCGCCGGGGCGGCGCGAGATCGGCCACGGCAAGCTCGCCTGGCGCGCCATCCACCCGATGCTGCCGACCCCCGCCGAGTTTCCCTATACGATCCGGGTCGTCTCCGAGATCACGGAATCGAACGGCTCGTCTTCGATGGCGACGGTCTGCGGCTCCTCGCTCGCGCTCATGGACGCAGGCGTGCCGTTGAAGGCGCCGACCGCCGGCATCGCCATGGGCCTCATCCTGGAAGGCGAACGCTTCGCGGTGCTCTCCGACATCCTCGGCGACGAGGATCATCTGGGCGACATGGACTTCAAGGTGGCCGGCAGCGAGACCGGTATCACCTCGCTGCAGATGGACATCAAGATCACCGGCATCAACGAGGAAATCATGCGGGTCGCCCTTGGCCAGGCGAAGGAAGGGCGGCTGCATATCCTGGGCGAAATGGGCAAGGCCTTGAGCGGCGCGCGCGCCGAGCTCGGCGAATTCGCGCCGCGCATCGAAACCTTCAAGATCGCCACCGACAAGATCCGCGAGGTGATCGGCACCGGCGGCAAGGTGATCCGCGAGATCGTCGAAAAGACCGGCGCGAAGATCAACATCGAGGACGACGGCACGGTGAAAGTGGCGTCCGCGGATGCCAATTCGATCCGCGCCGCGGTCAATTGGATCAAGTCGATCGCGAGCGAACCGGAAGTCGGCCAGATCTACGACGGCACCGTCGTCAAGGTGGTCGATTTCGGCGCCTTCGTGAACTTCTTCGGCTCGAAGGACGGGCTCGTCCATATTTCGCAGCTGACGAAGGGCCGCGTCGCGAAGACATCGGATGTCGTCAAGGAGGGCGACAAGGTGAAAGTCAAGCTGCTCGGCTTCGACGAGCGCGGCAAGGTGCGCCTGTCGATGCGCGCCGTCGACCAGGAGACCGGCGCCGATCTCGACGCGAAGGAAAAGGCGGAGGTCGCGGAATAATCCAAGCGGAAGTCAGCTACGGCGCACGTTCCCTCCCCCCTTAAGGGGGGAACAGCACACCCCTCCGTCATTCGGCATTCCAGCGTCAATCGCCAGCGATCGCCTCGGTGACCAGCGCGATCGCGAAGCCGTCATAGCCCTTGCGGCCGACGGTCTGGATGGCTGTCGCGCTCACCCGCGGCTCGGTGGCCATTGCGTCATAGAGGCGGCGCACGCCTCTCACCAAAGGGTCGCGGCTTCTCGCATCGATCACCTTCCCGTCGCGCACGACATTATCGACGATGATCAAGCTGCCGCGGCGCGACAGCTTGAGCGCCCAGCGGAAATAATCCGCGTTGCTCTCCTTGTCGGCGTCGATGAAGATCAGATCGAAGGGACCCGCGAGCTGCGGCAGCGTCTCGAGCGCCGGCCCGAGGCGCAGATCGACGATCGAGGCAAGCCCGGCGCGGTCTATATTGGCGCGCGCCACCGCGGCGTGTTTGGCGTTTGTCTCGAGCGTGGTCAGCCGCCCGTCGGCGGGGAGCGCGCGGGCCAGCCAGATCGTGCTGTAGGCGCCGAGCGTGCCGATTTCGAGGATCGCGCGCGCGCCTTGCATGCGCGCCAAGAGATGCAGCAGCTTGCCCTGGTTTGGCGCGACAGCGATGGCTGGCAGGCCGGCCGCATCACTCGCGGCGAGAGCCGCGGCGAGGATCGGGTCGTCGCCGACGAAGAGATCGCAGATGTAATCATCGACGGCAGACCATTTGGCTTCGCTCATGCGATGCCTCTCGGGTTCATGGTCTCGAACATGCGGGCGCGCCCTCCTTCTCCCGCTTGCGGGAGAAGGGAAGTGCGTTCACGCCTCCCGCAGACCTTGTTCGAGCGCTTTCAGCTGTTCGGCGACGGGCGACTGGATGTTCGGCATCGATGTGTCGTCGAAATGACAGGGCGCGAAGAAGCGCGCGCCGGCAAAGAGAGGCTGTTTCTGGAACGAAGACTTCGTGAATCTGGTGTGGCGCCCGAAAGAGGCGCGCGCAAACGAAGCCTTGCCGGAGAAAATGCTCTGCTCGAAGCCGCCATTGTCGCGAAATTCGGCCTCCGAGAAGTCGACGTCTCCCGCGTAGAGGCAATTGCCGAATCCTGCCTCGCCGCCGATCCGCGCTTTCGAAAGATCGAGCGGGCCCAGGAACTGCGAATAGCGGAACCAGGCATCCCTAGAGAATTCCGCGTCGCGAAACGTCATGCCTTGGCAGGCGCAAATGGAGGTGAAGCGCGCGTCGTGCAAAAACACCGCGTGGCGGAAATCGGCATTGCGTTCAAACCGGCCGTTTTCGAACGACGCGCGACTCAAAAACCGAGCAGCCTGGAAGTCGGCGCGTCCGTGGAAGTGCAGGTCGGCAAACCACGCGTCGCCGGCGAAACTTGCGCGCGCAAAGGAGACCCCGGCAGGGAGCTCAAGCGTGCCGAAATCGACGGCGTCGGCGAAGCAATGGTCGGAGAAATCCGCAAAGCCGAGCCATGCGAGGAGCCGCTCGGCGCCAACCTCGCGTTGAAACCGCGCCCGCAGAGCGCCGATCCTTTGCGTCCACCGCCGCCACGTGTCGGCGCCGGCATCCCATCGCGCGATGCTCGCGCGGCGCCTGGCGGCTTCGAAGCCTTCGATGGCCGGCGTGCCGCGGTCGTCCGCCGGCGTCCCGGACGGCTCATTCAGCCGACCCCGCAGCGCTTCGCGATAGGGAACAGCCCAGGGCTCGGCGTCGATGATCATATCGAACGCGCGGGCAGGGCTTTTGATGACGTGGAGCATCATCCCCCGCTCCGGCCACTGATGGAAAGGCGATAACACGTCCTTGGCCTTGGCGGAAGTAAACGCGACCTCGGCCGGGAACCGCCGATTGGACCCCGCTTTCGGTCACGACATAAAGACTTGCTTATATCTTTATTGCCTATCGACCAGGCTCCTGATATGAGCACGCCAGCTGTCGAGGAGCGCAAATGACCCATTCCTTCTCCGATTATGCCATTGCCGATATCGGGCTTGCCGCCTGGGGCCGCAAAGAAATCGCCATTGCCGAGACGGAAATGCCGGGCCTGATGGCGACGCGCGCCGAGTTCGGCCCATCGCAGCCGCTCGCCGGCGCCCGCATCGCCGGCTCCTTGCACATGACGGTGCAGACCGCGGTGCTGATTGAGACCCTGATGGCGCTCGGCGCCGAGGTCCGCTGGGCCTCCTGCAATATCTATTCGACCCAGGATCACGCCGCCGCGGCGATCGCCGAAGCCGGCGTTCCAGTCTTCGCCCGCAAGGGGGAGAGCCTTTTCGATTATTGGGAATATACGCACAAGATCTTCGAATGGAGCGACGGCGGGGCGCCCAATCTGATCCTCGACGACGGCGGCGATGCGACGCTCCTGATCCATCTGGGCGTGCGCGCCGAAGGCGGCGACACCGCTTTTCTCGACAAGCCCACGAGCGAAGAAGAGGAGGTGCTGTTCGCCGCCATCAAGCGCCGGCTCAAGGAAAATCCCGGCTGGTACGGACGCTGCGCGGCCGCGGTCAAAGGGGTGAGCGAAGAGACGACCACCGGGGTCCACCGGCTCTATGTGATGCACAAGGAGGGCAAGCTTCTGTGGCCCGCCATCAACGTCAATGATTCCGTCACCAAGTCGAAGTTCGACAATCTCTACGGCTGCCGCGAATCGCTCGTCGACGGCATCCGCCGCGGCACCGACGTGATGATGGCGGGCAAAGTGGCGATGGTGGCGGGCTTCGGCGACGTTGGCAAGGGTTCGGCCGCCTCGCTGCGCAACGCCGGCTGCCGGGTCATGATCTCGGAAGCCGATCCGATCTGCGCGCTGCAGGCCGCGATGGAGGGCTATGAGGTCACGACCATGGAGGACGCCGCGCCGCGCGCCGATATTTTCGTCACCTGCACGGGCAATATCGACGTCATCAGGATCGAGCATATGCGGCAGATGCGGGACCGCGCCATCGTCTGCAACATCGGCCATTTCGACTCGGAGATCCAGGTCGCGGGCCTGCGCAATTTCAAATGGCACAATGTGAAGCCGCAGGTCGACGAGATCGAGTTCCCGAACGGCAAGCGGATCATCCTTCTTTCCGAAGGCCGGCTCGTCAATCTCGGCAATGCGATGGGCCATCCCTCCTTCGTCATGTCGGCATCATTCACCAACCAATGCTTGGCCCAGATGGAATTATGGACCAAGCGGGCGCATTACGGGTGCAAGGTCCATGTCCTGCCCAAACATCTCGACGAGAAGGTCGCCTCTCTTCACTTGGCCAAGGTCGGCGCCAAGCTGACGAAACTCACGCCGGAGCAGGCGAATTACATCGGCGTGCCGGAAAACGGGCCATTCAAGCCGGATCATTATCGCTATTGAGGAGCCGCGAGGCTTGCGCGAAACCAGGCCTCCCGACGCGGCTTTTGCGCAACGCGCGGGGATTTGTAACCGAAAATCAAGCGCGATCGCCGCGACCGCGACCACTTCCTCCGAACATGCTGTAAATAAGCGATTCGTGCCGGATGACAGCGATTCTCCGGTAGCGCGTCATGGGCGCCCTGCGAGAGGTCGGAATGGGCAAGGAAGCGCGGTGGCGCCGGGACGGCGGCTTTGCCCGAGAGCGCGGGCGGCAAGCTCTGCCGCGAAGCCGCGTGTCCGGGCAAGCTTTGCTTGCGGCGATGCTCTTTTTCCCCGTCGGCACCGCGCCGGCCTTGGCGCAGACGGACTATCCGCTGCGGCTCATCGAGAAGCTGCGCGAAAGCCAAGACGTGATCGGGCTTTCGCTCGTCGTCGGGCTCGTACTCTTCTCGACGATCACCGCGCTTCTCTATCTGCGGGAACATCGCCGCTGGACCAAGACCGAAGCCGCATTCTCGTCCGAGCTCAATCATCTGCGCGCCAAGCTCGACCGCGCCGAGGTGTTTCTCTCGGCCGAGCCGCAGATCATCATCGCCTGGGGCGGTCCGAGCGGCGAGCCCGAGATCGAGGGCGATCTCAGCCTCGTCACCGACACGCCGATCTCCCGCCGCGTTCTCGGCTTCGGTTCCTGGCTGCCGCCGGAGCCGGCGCAACAACTCGAGGCTTGCGTCGAGAGGCTCAGGGCACGCGGCGAAGGCTTCCGCTTGGCGGTCGAGAGCCTCGCCGGCCGCACTCTTGAAGTTGACGGCCGGGCGGTCAGCGGCCGGGCGGTCATGCGCATCAGGGACGTTTCGGGCGATCGTCTCGAAACCGTGCGTCTGCGCGACAGACTCGTGCGCACCATCACCGAGCTTGACGCCTTGCGGGCCATGCTAGACGCCATTGCCGACCCCGTCTGGCTGCGCGCTGCCAACGGCAAGCTCCTCTGGGTCAACGCCGCCTATGTCCGTGCCGTCGAAGCCAAAGACTCAGCCGATGCTCTCCTGCGCGGGATGGAGCTTCTCGAGCGGGCGACGCGCGAAGCCGCCGCTGAGACGCGCGGCGCGGGCGCGATCTGGCGCGGCCGCGCGCCGGCCGTGGCTGCCGGCCAAAGGCGCTTGCTCCACATCATCGACGTGCCGGTGAGCATGGGTTCGGTCGGCATGGCGATCGACGTATCGGAGATCGAGGCGATGCGGGCCGATCTCGACCGGCAGATGCAGGCCCATGCGCGCACGCTCGACCAGCTTTCGACCGCCGTCGCCATATTCGACCGCCGCAAGCGTCTCGTCTTCCATAATTCCGCCTATCGCCAGCTTTGGTCGCTCGATCAGGCGTTCGTGGATCTGCATCCGACGGACTCCGAGATCCTCGACAGATTGCGCGTCGCCGGCCTGCTGCCCGAACAGGCCGACTTCCGCGGCTGGAAGGAGAATCTCTTCGCCGCCTATCAGGCGATCGAGACAAGCGAACATATTTGGTACTTGCCGGACGGGCGGACGCTGCGGGTCGTCATCAATCCCAACCCGCAAGGCGGCGTGACCTATCTTTTCGACGACGTCACCGAACGCTTCCACCTCGAATCGCAATTCAATGCTTTGACCCGGGTGCAGAGCGAGACGCTCGACACGCTGAAGGAAGGCGTCGCCGTCTTCGGCACCGACGGCAGGCTCAAATTCTTCAACCCGGCTTTCGCAAGCCTGCTGAAGCTCGATTCCAACACGCTCAACGACAAGCCGCATATCGATCGCCTTGCCGGCCTCTGCACCCTGTTCGGGGAGGGGGAGACCATTTTCGAGGAGATCAGAGCCATCGTCGTCGGCCTTAACGATCAACGGACCGGATTGGAGAGCCGCATCGCCTGTCGCGACGGTTCGGTGCTCGATTGCACCGCGCAGCCGCTGCCCGATGGCGCTACGCTGCTGACCTTCACGGATACGACCGCCAGCGTCAACGTCGAGCGCGCCCTTACCGAACGCAACCAAGCCTTGATGGAAGCCGAGAAGCTGCGCAACGACTTCGTCCACCACGTATCCTACGAACTGCGCTCACCGCTCACCAACATCATCGGCTTCATCGAGCTTTTGAGCGACGGCTTGGCCGGACCGCTGAATGAGAAGCAGCGGGAATATGCCGGCTACGTGCGCGCATCCTCGGCGGCTTTGCTGGCGATCATCGACGATATCCTCGATCTGGCGTCCATCGATGCCGACGCACTGGAACTCAATCTTGGAGAAGTCGACATAGAAAAGACCATGCGTCTCGCCGCCGAAGGCGTGCGGGACCGCCTCGCCGAAGCCTCGATCGAGCTGAACGTCGTCGCGATGGATGGATTGGGTACGTTCGTTGCCGACAGTCAGCGCATCCGCCAGATCCTGTTCAATCTTCTTTCCAACGCGATCGGCTTTTCTGCGCCGGGACAGACGATCGTGCTAGCGGCGCTGCGCCGCCACGACGAGATCATTTTCAATGTGAGCGATCAAGGGAGCGGAATTCCGCCGGATCTTCTCGAACAGGTCTTCGAACGCTTCAAGACGGCGAGGACGGGCTCGCGCCATCGCGGGGTCGGATTGGGCCTCTCAATCGTTCGATCGCTCGTCGAACTGCATGGCGGACGCGTCCTGATCGACTCCGTGCAAGGCGAAGGAACGACGGTCACCTGCATCTTCCCGGCGCGCGGCGCGAAGCTGGACAAAGCGGCGACGGAGCCTTATCGGCTCCTGTAGAAAGCCGAACAGCCGGCATTATCTAGGGCCCAGGAATTCCGCCCGGATCGGCTGGCTTTGCCTTCGCGGAATGAGGAGGACGCAGCACATGGCGGCTCGCGCGCCGCAGCAGAAGGCTCACTGGCGGATCGAACTGCCGGACGAGACGGCGACGATCTCCTTTGCCGCCGATATCGGCCATTGGCTCAAGCCCGGCGATCTTCTCACTCTGTCAGGGGACCTCGGCACGGGAAAGACCACGTTCGCGCGGGCCCTGATACGCGGCTTCGCGCGCGAACAGGATCTCGAAGTTCCGAGTCCGACCTTCACCCTGATGCAGGTCTACGAAGGCGCCGCGTTTCCGATCGTCCATGCCGACTTCTATCGCATCAAGCGCGCCGACGAACTCGTCGAGCTCGGCTGGGATGAGGCTCAAGAAGGCGCGCTGGTCATCGTCGAATGGCCGGAGCGCGCCGAGGAATATATGAACGCCGACCGGCTGAACATTGCTTTCGAGATCGACCCGCAGCGCGGCGCCGATTACCGCGCCGCGACGCTGACCGGCTGCGGCACATTTGCGCCGCGACTGGATCTTGCCCATGCGATCCATGATCTCCTCGCGGCTTCCGGCTGGGCGGCGGCCGAACGGCGATTCATGCAGGGCGATGCCTCGACGCGAGTCTATGAGCGGCTGATCAAGCCAGACGGCACGACTGCCGTCCTGATGATCTCGCCGCCGCGCCCGGACGGACCGCCGGTGCGCTTCGGCAAGTCCTATGGCGCGCTGGCGCGGCTCGCCGAAAACATCCGCCCCTTCGTGGCGATCGACAAGCGCCTGCGCGCTGAAGGGCTGTCCGCTCCCGAAATTTTCGCCTTCGATCTCGAGGCCGGGCTCGCCATTCTCGAAGATTTCGGCGATCGGCGCATTGTCGAGCAGCACGCAATTGGCGCGCAGCGCTTTGCCGAAGCCGTCGCGGTGCTCGCCCGGCTGCATCAATTGAATCTGCCCGATATTCTGCCGATCGACGAAGCGGCGACCTACCGCATTCCGCCTTACGACGTCGACGCGCTGTCGATCGAGGTCGAATTGCTGCTCGACTGGTATGCGCCGCATGTCGCCAAAGCCGCATTGCCTTCAGGCGCCAAGGCGATTTTCACCAATCTCTGGCGCCACGTGCTGCGCGACATCGCGGCGGCGCGCCCGACCTGGACGCTACGCGACTATCATTCGCCGAATCTCTTCTGGCTGCCGGAGCGGCAAGGCATCGCGCGGGTGGGCATCATCGACTTCCAGGATTGCGTGCTCGGTCATCCGGCTTATGACGTGGTGTCGCTGCTTCAGGACGCGCGGATCGACGTGCCGGACGACATGGAACTGAAGCTGCTCGGCCATTATGCGCAATTGCGGCGCGCCGCGGATCCGAGCTTCGACATGGCCGCCTTCGCGCGCGCCTATGCCGTGCTCGGCGCGCAAAGGGCAACGAAAATTCTCGGCATTTTCGCGCGCCTCGACAAGCGCGATCATAAGCCGCACTATCTCGCACATCTGCCGCGCATCGAAAAATATTTGGCGAAAGACCTCGCGCATCCCCTGTTGTCGGCGCTGAAGGGCTGGTATGAGACGCACCTGCCGCGGGCCTTGAACAAAGGCCCGTGATTTGTGTTGTATTCCTGACGCTATGACGCCTTGCATGCCCGATACAGCGATGGTCTTTGCCGCGGGGCTCGGCACGAGGATGCGGCCGCTGACCGATTCGATCCCGAAGCCGCTCATCAAGATCGGCGGCAAGGCGCTCATCGACCATGCCCTCGATCGGTTCGCCGCGGCCGGGGTTACGACCGCGATCGTCAATGTGCATCGCCACGCCGATCAGATCGAGGCGCATCTTGCCGGCCGCCGCGCCCCGAGGATCGTCATTTCCGACGAAAGCGCGAAATTGCTCGATCAGGGCGGCGGCATAAGGAAGGCACTCCCCTATCTCGGGACCGCGCCGTTCTTTCTCTGCAACACGGATTCATTCTGGATCGAGGGACCGCAGCCCAATCTGAGCCGCCTCGCCGCAGCCTGGGATCCGAAAGAGATGGATGTCCTGCTGCTCGTCGGGGCGGCCGCGACAAGCGTCGGCGTCGATTGGCTCGGCGACTTCACCATGGACCCACAAGGCAGGCTGAAACGGCGCGAGGAACGCCGGGTCGCGCCCTTCGTCTACACGGGGGTAGGCATCATCAAGCCCGAGCTTTTCACCAATGCGAGCGAAGAGGTCTTCAGGCTCGCGCCTTATTTCTTCAGCGCCGCCGAGAAAGGCCGGCTGTTCGGCGTGAGACTCGACGGGATCTGGCTGCATATCGGCACGCCGCAGGCGATCGAGGAGGCCGAGCGGCTGATCTCGCGTTCGGTGTTGTGAGGGCGCGCTTGTTCCCTCCCCCGCAAGCCCGCAAGGGGGGAGGGAACGCGAACTCTCGCAAGCGGGAGAAGGGTCGCGCTTCACCGTTCCGCCTTCCGCTGCGTGACAGCCTCGATCCAATCGAGGTAGGCGGCGGAGCCTTGCTCGATCGGCAGGGCGACGATCTCGGGCGTCTCATACTCATGCAGCGCCAGGATCGCACTCTCGATCTCGACGTAATCGGCGCGCTTGATCTTGATCAGCAGCAGAATTTCGGCCGCTTCTTCGAGCCGGTCCTGCCAGGTGTAGACGCTGTCGATCGGCAGCATTTGCACGCAAGCGGCAAGGCGCCGTTCGACAAGCGCGCGGGCGATGCTCCTCGCCTTCGCCCGGTCGGCGCAGGTCGTCAACACGACGGCATAGTCTTCCACCTTAAGCCTCTTATTGCGCCGTCCAGCCGCCGTCGACGGCAAGATTCGCGCCGGTAATCTGCGCCGCCGCATCCGAACAGAGATAGAGGACGAGCGCCGCCACTTGTTCGGGCGTGACGAATTGCTTGGTCGGTTGCGCTGCCAGCAGGACGTCGTTGATGACTTCTTCGCGCGTGAGACCTCGCGCCTTCATCGTGTCGGGAATCTGGCTCTCGACGAGCGGCGTCCAGACATAGCCGGGCGAGACGCAGTTGGCCGTGACTCCGAAGGTCGCGAGTTCCAGCGCCACGGTCTTGGTCAGCCCCGCCAGGCCGTGCTTGGCCGACACATAGGCGCATTTGAACGGCGAGGCGACCATCGAATGCGCCGAAGCGGTCGAGACGATCCGCCCCCATTTGTGCGCCTTCATGCCGGGAACCGCGGCGGCGATGGCGTGGAAAGCGGCGGACAACGTGATGGCGATGATCTTGTCCCAGGTCTCGGGCGGAAACTCCTCGATCGGCGCGACGTGCTGAATGCCGGCGTTGTTGACGAGGATGTCGAGCGTGCCGAATGTCGCCTCCGCCTCTTTCACCATGGCGCGGACCTCTTGCGGCTTGGTCATGTCGGCCGGCGAATAGAGCGCCTTGACCGCGAAGTCCCTGGCGATGGCGCTGCGCTCATTTTCGATCGCTTGCGCCTCGCCGAACCCGTTGATCATCACATTGGCGCCGTCTTGCGCGAGCGCTCGGGCGATGGCCAATCCGATGCCGCTCGTCGAACCAGTAACGATGGCACTGCGTGATTTGAGCGTCATGATCAATCCCTTCACTCTCAAGCCCGCCCGTCTTGAACCCTGCACCCAGCCGCGCGAAATTCAAGCCGAAAGAGCGGCAAGGCGTGCTTTTGCGGCTTGGAGCAGATATAGTGGCGGTATGACGCTTTCACGCATGCCGCGGACGCGGCCGAAACGAACGGGGACGAAGGGCGCGCTCGCGTCGGCGGAGGATCGCTGCCGG
>DATFNQ010000006.1:0-19377 GCA_035266305.1 Methylovirgula sp. | reverse complement strand
GTCGGCGGAAAAACGATTCAGGAAGCTGCTGATTCGTTTTTGGCGTGACGCAAAACCCCGGCCTCGGAAATTGGACTCTGACTGCGTCAATCTTGCTTCGAATCCAGGCCCCCCAGCCAAGTTACCCATTTGAATTAGAATAGCTTTCGCAATTGCATGTCACGCCCTCATCTTGCCAATGTGATTTAACCCAATCGTGCCGGGCACACCAAGTCTGGTTTTATCGGCAACCAGGTTGCGCGCCTCATTCAGACGCATTCCTTTTCGGCTGGGTATTGCCAGGATGGATGCTTTGGGTCGATTGGATCATAGATGTTCATTTGTTTTTCTCCATGGGACACCTGGATTAGATCACCGGGAGACCGCTTCCCAAAGGGAAAGTCGATCCCGCGTGGCCATCCTCGCCATGCGCGTGCGCCGACGCGCTTCGGCCGAGCGGTCAGAGTGCGAGTCGAGTGATGAACTATGGTTCGATAGCGACCGTCCTTCTTTTGTTGATGATCGCCAATGGGAGTCCGGTCATTGCGACGCGGATCCTGGGCAACAGATACGCATGGCCGCTCGATGGCGGTGCTCGATTCTTCGACGGCCAGCCGCTCTTCGGACGTTCCAAGACGATCAGAGGCTTTTCGGTCGGCATCATGGTCCCGGCAATTGCAGCGCCACTGGTCGGGCTTGACTGGCGCGCGGGCGCACTCATCGCATTCGCGTCAATGTGCGGGGATCTACTTTCGAGTTTCATCAAGCGCCGGATGGGAAAGGCGCCGAGCAGCAAGGCGGTGGGCCTCGACCAGATTCCCGAATCCCTGTTTCCCGCGCTGCTGGCGATCCCTCTTATGGGGATCACCCCGGCAGACGTCGCGGCAATCACGATCCTGTTCTTCGTCGGCGAGCTGATCGCCTCGCAGGTCTTTTACGCGCTCAAGATTCGGGACCGGCCCTATTGAGCGCGATCATTTGCCGACGCGCAGACGATGGAGCGTGATCTCCGGCGGACAGTTGAAGCGGACGGGAACGACGGATGAACCCGCGCCGGCGGATGTGTAGCCGGCCATGTCCCCGTATTTCCACGCGCCCTTGGCCATCGATCGTGGCAGCTCGGCTTCTAGGATAATCGGTATGCCGCCCGGCAGGCAGATCTGGCCGCCGTGGGTATGCCCGCTCAAGAGCAGGTCGAAGCCAGCGTGAGCCGCCTGCCGGTAGATTTCCGGCGTGTGCGAGAGAAGGATCGAAAACGCCTCCTCGGGAATTTCGGCGGCGGCCTTTTCGATATTGTCGACCCGATAGAAATGTGCGTCGTCGATGCCCGCGAGATAGATCCGTGCGCCGCCTCGTTCGATCGCGATGTGCTCATTGAGCAGCATCCTTATGCCCATATTTTCAAGATCGGGAACCATCAGGATGCTGTCGTGGTTGCCGAGAATGCCATAGGCGTCGCCTGTTATCAGCTTGCGCAATTCGAAAAGGCTCGCCAGACATGTTTCGAAGGCGCCGAACGTCTCCCCCCGATAATCCCCTGTGAGGACGCAGAGATCGTAGCGAAGTTCGCGCACGAGGCGACCGACTCTGTCCATCGTACGCGGGTTCAGCTCGGCATGCAGGTCGGTCAAATGGAGGATCGTGAAATCATCGAACGTCTCGGGCAGAAAGCTCGACGTGACGTCGTTCTTCCGCACTTGAATCTGTTGTGCATTGGCGCGACCCCGCCAGTATATCCCCGAAACACGCAGAACGGCCTCGATGATCGCCTGCGAAACAGGCATGTTCTCCAGATGAAGGAAATTGAGCCCCTGCCCGAACGCCTGCGCTTGGTGGTCCCTCTCAATTCCCAGACGTTGCTTGGCGTGGATCCGGCCGAGGCGTGATTCGAGCCGCGTCTCGATTTCATCCGCAGTCAGAAATTTCACAACGGTCATGCCTTGTCGATCCGGGCCAGCAGGCGCGAGCTTCGGCTGACGGGCGCCACAGCCCCGCCACCCATCTCAGCGGTCCCCGCCTGGTTCTCGAAGAAAACCTGACACTCCTCGGCCAACCAGCCACCCAAACGCGCAGTGGCATGATCTCGGCCCTGCGAAGCGAGACGAGATTTCTCTCGCCTCCCGCTCCCCACTGCACCGAAACTCTGCTGCCCGCCGATCATGGCTAATCGATCGCGTCTTGCGCCTAGATATTACTTCGTAATGCTACGCTTTTGGACTTATAAAAGGTAAGGATTCCTGCCCGTCGCTGGCCGGCCCCCCGGATAGCTGGTCCGCGTTGAATGTTAGTGGATGATGGGTCCGAGCGCCAGCGGCGGCCGCTCACTTGCCCTGCACAAACGCCAGATAGGCCAGCAGCGCCGCTATCTGCTCAGGATCGAACTGAAACTGCGGCATCTCCGGCCCTTGGTGGCCAACCATAATGCCCTCGCTCAGCGCCTCTTCGAGATCAGTGAGCGGATATTTGCGCGAGAGAGTGCGGAAGGGCGGCGACTTGGGATTGGCGCTTTCACCGGTCTTGCCGATGGCGTGGCAGCGACCGCAGTTTTCCTTCGCGATTGCATGTCCGCGCGCGATGAGCCTCGCGTCCGCGATGGCCGGCGCCGCCCAAGGCAAGCCCGCGATGGCAAACAACATAGCAAGCGCGATGCAAACGAATCGACACATCGGATCAAACTATCCCACGCCACCGACCCGGACAAATCTGTCTCGTGCCAGCGTCTCGGTTTGAATTTCGGCTCACGAGCCTTTTGCAGCCGTGCAGCGGCGAGCGTTGCATGACGCGACTTGGGGCCATATTTAAGCCCGCAGCACGACTGAGCACTTACCGGAGCTGGCTAACATGATGGAGGTCGCCAATGGCGCGCGAAGTAACGGGCCAACCCAAAGCCATTTCCGCAGCTAGCGTGTTGGCGCTTGCGCTGGGCGCGGCAGCGTTCGGTGTGGTCGCCATCGGCGCGCTGGCGATCGGTCGCTTGGCGATCGGTCGTCTGGTGATCAAGAAGGCACGTTTTAGCGCGCTAGAGGTCGATGAATTAACGGTTCGCAAGTTGCGCGTTGTTGAACATGAAGGGCCGAATTCGTGATTCTCCGAACCGAGCGCCTCGAGCGCTATGGCGGCGATCTCGTCAGCCTGCTCTGATCGCGCGCGATCCCGAAAAGGCGCAGACTTTCGCATAAGATCATGCGTCAAGCTAAAGACTATGGCCGTGGCGTGATGTGGCCCTCGGCTTCCATCCGTGCCATGTTGAGTAAATAGGTCAGCATATCGAGCCGCGCGGCGCCGGCAACGCGGGCGAGTTCTCCCGTCATATCGGCGATATATTCGGCGACGCTCGCGGCGTTGGCGGCGGGCTGGCGGCTGTAAGAGGGCGGATCTTGCGGGGGTTTTCGGGCCGCAAGCGTGCCCCGGCCAGTTCTGGCGAGCAACCGCGATGGGAAGTTAGCCGCGCTCAAGGGAGCTTCTCAAATCGAGGATTCCTTCTGACCGGAATCCTCGATGTTTGCTCGTCCGACACTGTGGCCACGACGGACCTCTCCCCAGCCTCCTGCTCCCGCGAGTTCTTGCGTGAGCGTCATCGCGTTCATCCTGGCGCTCGCGATGTCTGCGTAGTCCGCTCCGTTGATAGATCGCCTCGTCGCGGACAATGTCGAAGAAGTAGCGAAGCGTCTCTCTCTCAGAGCCCGTGCAACGGTCTACGGGCGAGAGCGTCGAGAGGCTACTCGTATGAATACGAGGAACAGGTATTATCAACAACGTAGGCCCTTCTGCCTGCGTCGATCAAAGAGCAGTTCGGCAGCGCAATAGAATTCTTCTATTGTGCGGCCGCGTGCTGCGGCGTAATAGGACTCCTGTAGCTTCGCCTTCTCCGTGCGGATGATCGAGGAAATAATTGAGGACGCGCACGCAGAGCCGCCGCACGAAGCTCGGACGGAAATGGCCGGCAAAATCCCGATTGATCTCCACCACGCGCCAATAGTCTTGCTTCCATTGGCGGAACGCGACCAGCAAGTCGCGGCTTTGCTCGCGGGATATCCGCAGCGTGGCGCAGTCGCACTGCGCGTCGATTCTGGCGCTCCCGCCGAACGCGTCGAAGACCACTTTATGGCCGCTCGGCATATGCCGCAGTTGTCCACGGCTCATGTCGAAATCGCTCGGGCAGTCATGCAAAGCGCCGATCATCGGGCTGACATCAAGGTACGCCATTGCATTTTCTCCTTAATTTTACTTAGCAAACGCGGCTGCTTACCGCATGCGTCGTGCTATGGCCCTGCACAACTGCAAGATTGGTGCCGTGTTCATTCCTTGTAGCCCCCCTTGGCCCTGAACTGCATGCCGCGAAGGCGCGAAACCTGGCGGCTTGTCGGGATCGGGCAATATCGTGCCCCGCAATTCAACTTCTCGCTTGGTTGGCAGTCGATCCCGGCAAGGGGGGGTCTGGCCAGTCTTTCCATCGCCTTGGCGCTTGGCTAATCAGCGGCTTTGGCTTAACCGGAATTCCCGGATCAGCAGCATGGCGGCTGGACGCGCGGTGCAGATGAGAGACGCGGGCGATCAGGGGAGGAGTCATCGTGGAGTTGAGCATCTTGCCGCGAGCGGTGCTCGCTTTGTCGCTGTCTTCCGTTCCGATCATTGCTCACGCCGATGAGATTGTCCTTGCTTGCACAAATCCGAGCAGCGGGACGACTTGGGAGATGAAGGTCGATCTCGTCAAGCGTACGGTCGATTCGTATCCGGCTGACATCAGCGATCGATCTATCACGTGGCAGGACACCCGGCGCGGCGGCATCTATGAGTATGATCGCATCTCGGGCAATATGACCATGCGCGGGCCTTCGAGTACCGGCGGCTATTTCCTCTACTATCGCTGCCGCGAACGCAAATAATAGAAGGGCCGGCCGCGAGGCGGCCGGCCCAGTCATGGAACTGACGCGGACTATTCTGCCGGAGCTCCCGGCGCCACGCGTTGCCCATCGCCGTCCAGCGCATAGGCTTCTTCGCCGTACACCGCGTCATCGCCGATCATAAGCATGCTTGCCCAATTTGCCGGCGCGAGAAACCGGATTACCGACTACTCGCCCTCCGCACCAATCGCATAGGCGGTCTCGCCGTGAACTGCGTCATCACCGACCTTCAGGACCGTCTCATCCATGCGGAGCGGCACGATGAGCCCAATCGCCTTGAGGATGATGAAGGTCGCGATCGCGTTGTACACGATGATGAACGCCGCTCCATAGAACTGAAGCAGGAGCTGATGCGGGTTGCCGTAGAACCAGCCCGTCACGTTGACACCGGGCGCGTCCTTGTCGGTGCCGATGTATTGCAGCATGGCCGGATTGCCAAGCAGCCCCACGAGCAAGCCGCCGGTCAGGCCGGCCACGCCATGGGTGGAGAACACGCTCAGCGTATCGTCCACTTTCATCATGAAGCTGGTCTTTTGCAGCTTGTTCATGGCAAGCCATGGGATGATCCCGGCAACGATGCCGACGATGATTGCGCCCAAGCCATCGATGTAGCCGGCGCAGGGCGTGATCGCCACCAAGCCCGCGATCATGCCGTTGACCGCGCCGAGCACCGATGGCTTGCCATAGGCCATCTTGTCCATCAGCGTCCAGACTAGAAGCGCCACTGCGGTGGCCGTATTGGTGTTGAGCACCGCGGCGCCCGCATCAGCGTTGGCAAAGTACGGGTCGCCGCCGTTGAAGCCGTTCCAACCGAGCCACAGGATTCCGGCGCCGACCAGCGTGATCAACAGACTGTTAGGCGGGAAATTATCGCGATCGGCCTGCAGCCGCGGGCCAATCACCGCCGCAGCGGTGAATCCGGATACTCCAGCGGCGAGATGGATGACGTAGCCGCCCGAGAAGTCTGCCACTCCCATGCTCGCGAGCCAGCCGCCGCCCCACAGGCTGAATGCGCCCACCGTATAGACGAGCGTCATCCACACCGGACAGAAGATCATCCACGCCGTAAAGTTCATGCGGCCAAGCAGAGAACCGCCCAGGATGATGACGGTGATGGCAGCGAACACGAACTGGAAGAACATGAGGGTCGCCATGGGAAAGGCGAGAGGCGGCATGCCCGAGGCTGCGGCCGGAATGACCGCCTGGCCGGTCGTGAACGCGGCCGAAATCGCCAAGAGCGGCTTGCCGAGGAACGGGAACCATTGAGGCCCGAATGCCAAGTTGTAATCGAAAAGAACCCAGACGACGAGGACCGACGCGAATGCGTACATCGACATGAAGGCGGAGTTGATTGCCCATTTCTTCTTGACGATGCCGCCATAAAGGACCGTCAGCCCCGGAACGCTTTGCAGGCCGACGAAAGTCGCTGCCGCCAATTGCCAAGCGTTGTCGCCGGTATCAAGCCATTTTGGTGATGGTACGAGCATGGATTTACCCCCATTTGCTGTTACGAAGCCACAATCCGAGGCCGAATAATACAAGGCAAGAGAGCAAGAAATATGCCCCGAGCAAATACGCCAGCCCCCGCTTTGGAATGCAGCCAGTCAACCCATAGGATCCGAATGCTTATAAAAGAGGCATCCTGAACAAGAAGAGGCAAGTATGATGAAATGGCGTCGCAAGCACCAATCCCGCTGCCTTACCTTTACGGCATTCCTTGCAGCTCGGAGTTTAGCTATGGATCGCGCATGGCTCCGAAGAGGCGACCCTGTTTCTGAACCTACCTTTGGTGCCGAAATCGCTGCCTTGGCAGCGGGCGTCGCCGTTTCCGCGGCCAACGGCGAAGCGCAATCGCGCGAGACTACGATAGCCTGCAGCAACCCGGCCGGCGGCGCGAGATGGAGATCAGGATCGACTATGATCGGCACATGGTGGACTCCGATCCGGCCCGTGTTAGCGATACCGAGATTTCGTGGCACGACGTTACAGACGGCGGTAACTACACGCTTGACCGCCAATCCGGTGATCTTACGGTTGTTGTCGCGTTGAGCACCGGAGGCTATTTCCTCCATGATCGCTGCAGGCTGGAAAATTAAAGCCACTCCCCCTCCCTTCCGTCCCCACTTGGCTGCGCCATCTCCGCGTCGCGACCCGCGCTGCTCGCCGCCCCGAGGAAATCGGAGCAGCGGCGATGATTGAGCGCCTTTCCGGCGTCAAGGCCAGCGCGGGGTTCGCTTCGGACGCCGGACCGCGCAAAGCCAACGAGGATTTCGCTGGCACCGTATTCGGCTTGGAGCTGCCGGAACCACGCCGGGACATTGTGGCGGCGATCGCTGATGGAATTGGCGGCGCCAAGGGCGGTCGCGTTGCCGCCGAGACCGCAGTGCGTGGTTTTCTCGATGGATTTTGCGACCTACCCGAGACCATGGAAGTGCGACATGCGGCGGCGCGGGTCCTCAATGCACTCAATGGCTGGATCTATTCCCAAGGTCAGCGCGACGCCATGCTCAAGGGGATGGGATGCACCTTCACGGCGCTTGTGCTGCGCGGGCGACACGCGCATGTGCTGCATGTTGGCGACACGCGCGCCTATCGGCTGAGCGCTGACCGCCTCACCTGCCTGACCACCGACCATGTGAGGGAGGTTGGCAGCAGTCGCTCGAGCATCCTTTCCCGCGCCCTGGGCGTCGACACGGAGGTGCGGCTGGACTACGCCACCCAGCCGATGGCGCGGCACGACCGCTTCCTGCTGTGCAGCGACGGTGTGCACGGCTTCCTGACGGTGGAGACCATCGCCGACATCCTGCGCGAGCGCTCTGCTTCCGAGGATTGCGCCCGCGCGCTGGTTGCGGCCGCGCTCCATTCCGGTAGCACCGACAATTGCACTGCCTTGGTGCTCGACGTGGTCGATCTGCCGACGGCGGAATCGGCCGATATCGGCGCCGCCATCATGCAACTGCCGCTGATCCCGGTGCCGATCGACGGCGAGACCGTCGATGGTTTCCTGCTCAAAGTGCTGGTGTCCGACGGCCGCTACAGCCGCCTGTTCGGCGCGGTCGACGAAGTCGAGGGCGGCGAGGTGGTGTTGAAGTTTCCAAAACCGCAAGTCGCCGCCGTGGCCACCTACCACGCAGCCTTCGTCCGCGAGGCATGGGTGGGCGCGCGCGTGCACAGCCCCTGGGTCGGCCGCATC
Source organism: Methylovirgula sp. (assembly GCA_035266305.1). Classification (GTDB taxonomy): domain Bacteria; phylum Pseudomonadota; class Alphaproteobacteria; order Rhizobiales; family Beijerinckiaceae; genus Methylovirgula. Next base: position 11,301 of record DATFNQ010000006.1, on the reverse strand, counting down.
ATCGAACTGCCGCCCGGGCGACAGACCTGCCTCTACACCGTCATGCCGCTCTATCAAGGTGAACTCCTGGAGACCCGGCTCACGCGTCGTCTAGGTCTCGAGGAAGGACGCAACATCGCGATCAAGCTGGCACGCGGCGCGGCGGCGCTGCACCGCGCCGGTATCATCCATCGCGACATCAAGCCCGACAACGTGATTCTCGAGGACGGCGGATCGCTCAAACTGCTCGATCTCGGGGTGGTGCGGGTTCCCGGATTGGAGGATTTCCCACCCGAGGACATTCCAGGTACCCCTGCCTATATGGCGCCCGAGATGTTCAATGGCGAACCGGGCAACGTGGCGACTGACATTTACGCTCTGGGCATCACCATGTTCCGCGCCTTCACCGGCGAGTTCCCTTACGGCAATGCCGATGCCACCAGCCCGCCGGGGCAGAACCGGCCGAAGTCGCTTTCTGCCTTGCGCCCGGACCTGCCGGCCTGGGTGCAGGCGGCACTCGCGCGCGCCATCGCCATCGATCCCGCCGAACGTTTTAACGACATGAGCGAATTTGCCGTGGAGATGGAGACGGGACCGGCGCGCGCCCCGCTTGCGGTGCGTCGGCCGCTGACGCTCTATGAGCGCTACCCGCTCCGCTTCTGGCAGGGCGTGGCCGTGCTGCTGGCTCTGGGGCTCCTCCTGTCGCTGCTGCGGCGTTAACCGACACGCCCCGGATGGTCGGTCGATCCAGCCTCCCGGAATGGGAAAGTAGCCTCTTCGCGACAACCGGGAAGCGCGAGAGCGTAGCGGCGTTGCCTAGGATATTACGGGGTGCCGCCCAAAGTTTGGGCAATGTTTTTGTCATTTGGGCGGGTTGTCCCATAAGCGGTAACGTTGCGCCCCCTTGACTCCCTCCCAAAAAGCGGGAATCGATAAGAACAAATGCGGAACAATGGAAGGGCCGATGTCACGCGCGAAGCCTCAGTCGGCGCCGGTCAGCCGCCCGCAACCGGCGTCCTTCCGAGAGAGCGGCACGGGTTCGGAACGGCTGCGCCTTTTGCGCAGCCAAATCGCCGGGATCGAGGCCGCAAACCTGGCTATGCTGCCGTCGGGCGAAACGCCGCGGGCGCGCATTCCGCTCGGCCACACCGGCCTCGACCGCATGCTCGTCGGCGGCCTCAAGCCCGGCGCCTTGCATGAAATCGTCGCGGCGCGCCCCGGTGATCATCCCGCGGCGGCCAGTTTTGCGCTGGCGCTCGCCACCCGCTTGAAAGCGGCGCGAAACAGGGGATCCATCGTCTGGATCGGCGAGGATTTCGCCGGGCTCGAACAGGGCGCGCTTTATGGACCGGGCCTCGCCCATCATGGGATCGATCCGGCTTGCTTCCTCCTCGTCCATGCGGCGAGCGCGAAAGAGGCGCTCTGGGCCATGGAAGAGGCGCTGAAATGCCGGGCGCCGGCCGCCGTCATGGGGGAGATCTGGACGGCGAAAGCCTATGATCTTGCCGCCTCGCGCCGTCTGGTTCTGGCAGCGCAAAAGAACGCGACGCCCGGCCTTCTCTTCCTCGCGGGTCTTGCCGGCGCCGACGCGCTTTCGAGCGGCGCCGACACGCGTTTCGAGGTCGGGGCGTGGCCTAGCGCGCATCTGGCCTCCGCGGCGCGCCGCCTCCCCCTGCCCGGCTCAGCCGCCTGGTCGATACGCATTGCCAAGGCGCGCGCCGGGCCGACCGGCTTCGACCGCGACAAGGTCCACCCGGTTTTCTGGACAGAGGCTTGTTTCCGTGACGCGTTATCTCTCCCTTTGGCTGCCATCCCTGGCGACGGACCGGATCATCCGGCAGGAGAATTTGGCGAAGCAAAGCGCCGAGCGCTTGGACCATAGGCTTGCGACGATCGCCAAGATCAAGAACGCGCAAAGACTCGTCGCCGTCGATCAAGAGGCCGCGGCGCGCGGACTCAAGCCCGGCATGGCGCTCGCTGATGCGCGCGCGATTCTGCCGGGGCTGCGCTGCTTTGCCGCCGATGCGGCGGGCGAAGCCGCAACGCTCGCCGCCATCGCCGATTGGTGCCGGCGCTTCACCCCGCTCGCCGCGCTTGATCCGCCAGACGGCGTGATGCTCGACATCACCGGCGCGGCGCATCTCTTCGGCGGCGAAGCGAAGCTGCTCGTCGAAATCGAGACGCGGCTGGCTTCACAAGGCTTTGCCGCCTTGGCCGGGCTCGGCCCGGCGCCGGAAGCGGCCTGGGCCTTGGTGCGTTTCGGCAAAGACCGCCTGTTGCCGTCCGACTGCGCCGAACAGGAGATCGCCCGCCGCCTCGGCGCGCTGCCGCTCGCCGCCTTGCGGCTCGACGAGAAAACCTTGGCCGATCTGAGCCAAGCGGGGCTGCGGCGGATCGGCGATATTCTGCTGCGTCCGCGCGCCCCGCTCGCGGCGCGTTTCAGCAGCTCTCTCTTCGAGAGGCTCGACGCCCTGTTCGGCCGCCTCAAAACGCCGATTTCGCCGCGCTTCGAGGCGCCGGCCTATTTGGCCGAACGGCGCTTTGCCGAGCCGATCAGCCGGCGCGAATGCGTCGAGGCGACGATCTTCGCTCTCGCTCAAGAGCTTGCGCAAATCTTGGCGCGCCACGGCGAAGGAGCGCGGCGACTTGACGTGAGCCTGTTCGGCGTCGACGGCACGGTGAAACACATGCTGGCCGGCACGAGCCGGCCCTTGCGCGATCCCAAGACGATCGCTCGGCTCTTCCGCGAGAAGATCGAGGCTGCTTCCGCAAGCGCCGAGAATGATCCGCTCGACGCCGGCTTCGGCTTCGACGTCCTGCGCCTCTCGGCGCTTGCGGTCGAACGCCAGGATGAGGAGCAGGCGAACTGGCTCGCACCGGCGGGAACGCAAGATCTCGCCGATCTCATCGATCGGCTCGGTGCCCGGCTCGGCCTCAGGCGCGTCACGCGGCTAACCCTTGTCGATCGGCATTGGCCCGAGTTCGCGGTCACCGCCGTGCCAGCCTCCTTCTCCCCGTCTGCGATCCCTCCCCTGCAAGGGGAGGGTGGCCGCGCAGCGGCCGGGTGGGGTACGCGCCGAAATGCAGAAAGCCGTCGAACCCCATCCGACAGCGGAGCTGCGCTCCGCTGCCACCTTCCCCTTGCAGGGGAAGGACATCGTCCCATCCGCCTCCTTTCGCGCCCGGAGCCGATCGAGACCATCGCCAGCGTGCCGGATGGTCCGCCGGTGCGGTTTCGCTGGCGGCGCGTGTTACATGAAATCGCCGCCATCGAAGGACCGGAGCGGATCGCGCCCGAATGGTGGAAGAACGAGGCCCCTCTGACCCGCGATTATTTCCGCGCCGAAGACAGCGAGGGGCGCAGATTCTGGCTCTTCCGCGAAGGCCTTTACGAGACCGAGCGCCCGCGCTGGTTCATGCACGGGCTTTTCGCATGAGACGGCTCGCGCGCCCCTCCTTCTCCCGCTTGCGGGAGAAGGTGTCATGCGGAGCATGACGGATGAGGAATCTCAGCACCCCCCCTCATCCGACCCTCGCTGACGCTACCTTTTCCCGCAAGCGGGAGAAGGAAAGCAAGCACGTCCCCTTCGCCGAATGCGCGGTGACGACGAATTTCTCGTTTCTGCGCGGCGCCTCGCATCCGGAAGAATATGTCGCCCGCACCGCCGAACTCGGCCTCGCCGGGATCGGGATCGCCGACCGCAATTCGCTGGCCGGCGTCGTGCGCGCCCATCTTTTCGCACGAGAGAATGAAATCACAGATCTGCGCATTGCGATCGGCGCTCGTCTCGTCTTCTGCGACGGCACGCCGGACATTCTCGCCTACCCGCAAGACCGCGCCGCCTATGCGCGGCTGACCCGCCTCCTCACCCGCGGCAACCTGAAAGCGCAGAAAGGATTCTGCCGGCTCGAGCGCGACGATCTCCTCAGCGTGACGGAAGGCATGCAATTGGCCGTCATGCCGGCGAGCACATGGGAGATGGAGGACAGCGCAAAAAAGCTCGGTAAAGTCTATGATGATTTCGCCGATGCGGAATCCGGCGACACGCAAATCCTTCCCCTTTCAGGGGAAGGTGGCAGCGAAGCTCAGCTTCGCTGCCGGATAGGGACCGACGCATGCCCCACCCGGCCGCCAAAGCCCTACGCAAAGCGTAGGGCGTCCATTGAAAAGACGGGCGCGCGAAGCGCGCCCTATGGCCACCCTCCCCATCCTGGGGAGGGATCGTTCCAGGATGAGACCGCGTTCCTTCATCAGCTCGCCGAAGCAGCCCGCGGCCGCGTGTGGCTCGCCGCCGCGATGACCTATGGAAGCAGGATGCGGCAGGACCTCGCCGAGCGGGTCGATCTCGCCCGCCGCGCCAAGCTGCCGCTTCTCGCCACCAATGACGCGCTCATGCATCTTGCGGCGCGCCGTCCCTTGCAGGATGTGCTGACCGCGATCCGCGCGGGCATGATGCTCGACGCGCTCGGCCGGCGTCTTCAAGCCAATGCGGAGCGGCATTTGAAGAGCGGCGCCGAGATGGCGCGGCTCTTTGCCGAGGCGCCCGAGGCGATCGCCGAGACCTTGCGCTTTCTCCAGGGCCTCGCCTTCTCGCTCGACGAACTCGCCTATGAATATCCGGAGGAATTGCGCGAAGGCTATGCGAGCCCGCAGGAGGCGCTCGAAGCCTTCGCCCGCGAAGGCGCCGCGCGCCGCTATCCCGGCGGCGTTCCGGAGCGCGTGACGAACGCGATCGCGCATGAGCTGAAGCTCGTGGCGGCGCTGAATTATGCGCCCTACTTCCTCACCGTGCACGACATCGTGCGCTTTGCGCGCAGCCAAAAAATCCTCTGCCAGGGGCGCGGCTCGGCCGCCAATTCTGCCCTCTGTTTCTGTCTCGGCATCACCGAAGTCGATCCGGCGCGACACGAGCTTCTGTTCGAACGTTTCATCTCGGCCGAACGCAAGGAGCCGCCCGACATCGACGTCGATTTCGAGCATGAGCGGCGCGAAGAGGTGATGCAATATATATATGCGCGCTACGGCCGCGCCCGCGCGGGCCTCGCCGCGAGCGTCGTCACCTATCGCAGCCGCTCCGCCATCCGCGACGTGGGCAAGGCCTTCGGCCTTTCCGAGGATATCGTCGCAGCACTCTCGAGCACGCTGTGGGGCGGCACCTCGGAAAGGATCGCGGATAACGAGATCCGCCGTCTCGGGCTCGACCCCAAGGAAAAGCGGCTCGAAAAGACGCTCGCGCTGGCCGACGAACTCAAGGGCTTTCCGCGCCATCTCTCGCAACACACCGGCGGCTTCGTCATCACCCGCGCGCGGCTCGACGAAACCGTGCCGATCGCCCACGCCGCCATGGACGAGCGCACCATTGTCGAATGGGACAAGGACGATCTCGATGCGCTCGGCATATTGAAGATCGACATTCTCGCGCTCGGCATGCTCACCTGTCTGCGCAAGAGCCTCGATCTTTTGCAGAAACATTACGGTCTCGCCTATTCATTGGCGAGCCTGCCGGCTGAGGAGCCTGCGGTCTACGCGATGATTTCCCGCGCGGACACGATCGGCGTGTTCCAGATCGAGAGCCGCGCGCAGATGTCGATGCTGCCGCGGCTGCGCCCCTCGACCTTCTACGATCTCGTCATCGAAGTGGCGATCGTTCGGCCTGGGCCGATCCAGGGCGACATGGTGCATCCCTATCTGCGCCGCAGGCAGGGCCTGGAGCCCGTCGAATACCCGTCGAAAGAACTCGAAGCCGTGCTCGGCAAGACGCTCGGCGTGCCCTTGTTCCAGGAACAGGCGATGAAAATCGCCATCGTCGGCGCCGGCTTCACGCCAGCCGAGGCCGACAAGCTGCGCCGCGCCATGGCGACATTCAAACGGGCCGGCACGATCACCAAGTTCCGCGACAAGATGATCGAAGGCATGGCCGCGCGCGGCTACGGTCGCGACTTCGCCGAACGCTGCTTCAAGCAGATCGAAGGCTTCGGCACCTACGGCTTTCCCGAGAGCCACGCCGCCTCATTCGCGCTGCTCGTCTATGCCTCGGCCTGGGTGAAGTGCCGTTATCCCGACGTCTTCGCCTGCGCCCTCCTGAACGCGCAGCCGATGGGGTTTTATGCGCCGGCGCAGATCGTCCGCGACGCGCGCGAACACGGCATCGCGGTCGAAGAAGTGGATGTGAATTTTTCGGAATGGGATGCGATCCTCGAAGAAGAGACGCCCATTCCGAACAGCGTCATGGCCGGGCTTGTCCCGGCCATCCACGCCGATCCGTTGCCGCCACCTTTCGAGGATGGGCAGCAGCGGCACCGCATGGATGGCCGGGACAAGCCCGGCCATGACGGAGAAGAAACCGGACCGGCATCTGGAATCGCTTCCCGCCTCCACCCCCGCCATGCCTCGATGCAGGGCGAGATTCTCTCGACCCATAAGGTGAGACTCGGCTTCCGGCAGATCCAGGGCGTTGCCGAGAAGGACATGGCGGAGCTCGTCGCCAAACGCGGCAAGGGCTATGACTCGGTCCGCGATCTCTGGCTGCGCACCGGGCTTTCGCCGAGCGTGCTCGCGGCGCTCGCCGAAGCCGATGCCTTCCGCTCGCTCGGCCTCGAGCGGCGCGACGCGCTCTGGGCGGTGCGCGGCTTGAACCGCGCGGGTGATAAGGACGATCTGCCTCTCTTACGGGGTTTGAGTTTCCGCGCGCTCGAGCCCGAGGCGCATCTGCCGCCGATGTCGCTCGGCGAACATGTGGTGGAAGATTATCGCCATCTGTCGCTGTCGCTCAAAGCCCATCCGGTCGCCTTGCTTCGCCACCGGCTTTCGGAACAATCGATCTTGCGCACCGAGGAGCTGGCGAAGATAGCGTCCGGCCGGCGCGTCAGCACCGCCGGCCTCGTGCTCGTGCGCCAGCGGCCGGGCTCGGCGAGCGGCGTCATCTTTCTCACGCTGGAGGACGAGACCGGCGTCGCCAATGCGATCGTCTGGCCGAAGATTTTCGAAACGCTCCGTCCGATCGTGATCGCCGCCCGTTTCATCGCCATCAGCGGCCGGCTGCAATCCGAATCCGGCGTCATCCATGTGGTCGTCGAGCGCGCAGAGGATTTGACCCCGCTGCTCGGCCTTCTTTCACGCCAAGAGATCTCGGGCCTCGCCCATGCCGATGCGGTGAAGCGCCCGCATCAGGGTTCGCGGCAGGCGATGCACGAGAAGGAGCCCGATCTTTTCGATGTGAAAACGGCAAGGACGACCACCGACCCGCGCGACGATATCCGCCAGGTTCTGCCGAAAGGCCGGAATTTTCATTAGCCCACGAAACCCTCTCCCCTTGCGGGAGAGGGTGGTCGGCGGAGCCGACCGGGTGAGGGGTCGCGCAAATCTTTTCAATGAGGGATATCGTGACAACAGCAAGCGGCGCGGGTCGCGCAACCCCTCATCCGCCCCGCTCCGCGGGGCACCTTCTCCCGCAAGGGGAGAAGGTAAGGCCGCCGCTCCGAAGAGCGGCGGCCTCCATCACTGCAAAAGCAGACTCAGGCTGCCTGGAGATTGCAGGCGGCGGTCTTGCCGGAGCGACGGTCGGTTTCGACGTCGAAGCTGACCTTCTGGCCCTCGACGAGGCTGCGTAGCCCGGAGCGCTCGACCGCGCTCACATGGACGAAAATGTCCTTGCCGCCGCTGTCCGGCGCGATGAACCCATAGCCCTTTTGTTCATTGAAGAATTTGACAGTTCCAACTTGCATCGTATGCCCTTTCGTGGCGCACATCGGCGGCCGCAGGGTGCGACACGCCTGGTTTCAGTCGAATTTGGCAGAAGAGGCTGAAACGTGCGCCGGCAGGCCAGACGAAGCGATTCAGAGATCAGTCCAAACGTCGAGACCTGCTATATGTGGCCGAAAATCGCGCTTGGCAAGAGCAGCTGCTTTCCCGACGTGGGTGCTCAGCCCGAAGAGCCTGCTTTTGCTTGCTCCGCGACCACGTTAACCACAGCATCGGTCAGGCGTTTCAAACCCACGGCGTCGATCGTCAAAGCGGGCGTCAGGTAGATGATCCGGCCAAACGGACGCACGAATACGCCGCGCTCGACGAGGCGACGCCGCATCGCATCCAAATCGGCGATCGCGCCCAGTTCGACGACACCGATCGCGCCCTTCACCCGCACGTCCTTGACGCCATGCATGTCGCGGCAGGGTTCGAGCCCCGCCTTCAAACCCGCTTCGATCGCCGCGACTTGCGCAAGCCGCGGCTCGGTCTCGAAGAGATCGAGCGAGGCATTGGCGGCAGCGCAGGCCAGCGCGTTGGCCATATAGGTCGGACCGTGCATCAGCACATGGGCCGGATCGTCCGACCAGAAGGCATCGAACACGTGGCGCCGCGCGATCGTCGCGGCGAGCCCCAGCGTGCCGCCGGTCAGCGCCTTCGAAAGACAGATGATGTCCGGCAGGACTGCGGCCTCTTCGCAGGCGAACATCGCCCCGGTGCGGCCGAAGCCGGTGAAAATCTCGTCGAAGATCAGCAGGAGATCGTAGCGGTCGGCCGCGGCGCGGATCGCGGCAAGCGTCGCGGGCGCATGAAAGATCATGCCGCCTGCCCCTTGCACCAGCGGCTCGACGATGATAGCGGCGAGTTCGTCCGCATGGCGTTCGACGAGCGCTTCAAAACGCGCCGCGCTCTCCGCGTCGCGCGGCAGATCGGCGATGATGTTTTGCGGCAGGACGCCGGCGAAACGCTTGTGCATGCCTTCGTCGGGATCGCAGACCGCCATGGTTGCGAACGTGTCGCCGTGATAGGCGCCCTTGAAGGCGAGGAACTTAGTGCGGCCGCGAACCCCTCTGTTGAGCCAGAATTGCGCCGCCATTTTCAGCGCGACTTCGACCGCGACCGAGCCGCTGTCGGAGAAGAACACCCGGTCGAGATCGCCCGGCAAAAGCGCGCAGAGGCGGCGCGCGAGCCGCACGGCCTGTTCGTGCACCAGACCGCCGAACATCACATGCGGCATGACCGCGAGCTGGCGCGCGACGGCTTCGCGAATATGCGGGTGATTATAGCCGTGGCAGGCGGTCCACCAGCTCGCGATACCATCGACGAGCTCGCGGCCGTCGGCCAGTCTGATCCGCGTGCCCTGCGTGGCGACAACCGGCAGCGGCGGCGCAGCGGTTTTCATCTGGCTGTAAGGCAGCCAAATGTGCTTGCGCCAATCCTCTCGCCAGTCCGCCGCGCTCGACATTCTTAAAACGCGCACCTTGTTGCCAGAACGGAGCGCCACCGCTACACCGCCGCAAGCCGAAATGAAAGCCGCGGCCTTGAACACGCTCGACGCATTCGCGAACGCCAAGCTGGCGCAATTGGATGAAGCCGCGCTGCGGCGCGGCCTCGTCACGACTTGCCGGCCGCCAGACGGCGAGCAAAGTCCGATCGTCATCCGCGGCGGACGCCGGCTCGTCTCCTTTTCCTGCAACGACTATCTCGGCCTCTCGCGCCACCCGAAAGTGAAGGAAGCGGCGATCGCGGCGATCCGCGCCTACGGAACCGGCGCCGGCGCCTCGCGCCTCGTCACCGGCAATCATCCGTTCTTCGCCGCACTCGAAGCGCGGCTCGCCAGGTTGAAAGGAGCCGAGGCCGCTTTGGTCTTCGGCTCCGGCTATCTCGCCAACCTCGGGATCATTCCGGCGCTCGTCGGCGAGGGCGATCTCATCCTCGTCGACGAGCTCGCGCATGCTTGCATCTTCGCCGGCAGCCGGCTGTCGCCGGCGGAAGTTCGCATCTTCCACCACAACGACGTCGATCATGCGCGCGCCATTCTCGCGAAGGAACGCGCGCGCTTCCGGCATGTTCTGCTCGTCACCGACGGCCTCTTCTCGATGGACGGCGACCTAGCCCCGGTCGCGGCGCTTGCCGAGCTCTGCGCCTTAACCGACACCTGGCTCATGACCGACGACGCGCATGGGCTCGGCGTTCTCGCCGCGGGCCGCGGCTCAAGTTTCAGCGCGAACAGCAAAGCTGATGTTCCCTTGCAAATGGGCACGCTGTCGAAGGCGATCGGCTCCTATGGCGGCTATCTCTGCGCGTCGCAGCCGGTCATCGATCTCATGACGAGCCGGGCGCGCACGCTCATCTATTCGACCGGCCTGCCGCCCGCCAATGCGGCGGCGGCGATCGCCGCGCTCGACATCATCGCAGCCGATCCCGCGCTGGCCAAAAGGCCGCTCGCAAAGGCGCGCGATTTCACCCGCCGCCTCGGCCTTCCTGAAGCGCAAAGCCCGATCGTGCCGCTGGTGCTGGGCTCCGCGGAGGCGGCGCTGAGCGCTTCGAAAATGCTCGAAGACGAAGGCTTTCTCGTCGTCGCCATCCGGCCGCCGAGCGTGCCGGCCGGCACGGCGCGGCTGCGCTTTGCGTTTTGCGCCGGACACGACGATGAAGATGTGGCGCGCCTCGCGGAAATGGTCGCTGCCCGCTTGCAGTTTCGATGCGATGCGCTGTTTGCGCATCGTGAAAGCGGCAGCTAACGCACTCAGGTCCACCTTGCCCGCCATCTTCATCACCGGCACCGGAACCGAGATCGGCAAGACTTTTGTCGCCGCTGGGCTCATCGGCTCTCTGCGTCGGCGCGGCAGGTACGTCGCCGCCCTGAAGCCAGTGATCAGCGGCTTCGATGCCCATGCGAGCGCCGACAGCGATCCCGCCCTGCTTCTCAAAGCACTGGGGCGCGAGCCCAGCGCCGTGGCCATTGCCGCCATCGCGCCCTGGCGTTTCGCAGCTGCGCTCTCGCCCGACATGGCGGCAGCCCGCGAGCGCAAGCCGATCGATTTCGCCGCGCTCGTCGGTTTCTGCCGCCTGGCGATCGCGGCGGCCGAGGATGTGGTCGTGATCGAAGGGATCGGCGGCCTCATGGTGCCCTTCGATGCGCAGTCGACCGTGCTCGACCTCATCGAGGCGCTGCGAATTCCGATTATCCTCGTCGCCGGCACGTATCTCGGCACCTTGAGCCACGTCCTGACGGCGTCCGAAGTCGCGACAAATCGCGGCCTCGACATGGCAGCCCTGGTTCTCAATGAAACCCCGGGCTCTCCCGTTCCGATCGAGGCGATCCATGCCAGCTTGACGAATTTTTTCGGCGAGGTGCCAATCATCACGCTGACGCGCGGTAGCGCCGACAATGCCGCGGCTTTCGAGGCCTTGGCGGATTTGCTGCCATAGGGCTAGTACCTCTGCACAATGGTTATGACTCTTTGGCCGAGGGCGATTTGGCGCCGATCGGTTCGGGGTAGGCGCGGCCCATTTTGGCGCGGGCGTTTGCGGTTGTGAACATCCATTTGATGCGGGCTCCTGAAGCATTGCGC
>DATFNQ010000005.1:0-8896 GCA_035266305.1 Methylovirgula sp. | reverse complement strand
ATATTTCCGAACAGAAAATTCTCGCCGAGAGAACGGCGACCGCCGACATGCGGCTTCGCGATGCGCTCGAAGCCGTCTCGGAAGCCTTTGTCCTATGGGACAAGGACAATTGTCTCGTCATGTGCAATTCCAAATTCCAGCGCTTTCACAATTTGCCCAACGAGGCGATCGTCTCCGGCCTAGCCTATCGGGAAGTCATGGCAAAAGGCACGCCGCCGCTCATCCAATCACAAATCACGCTCGGCGAGCGGCCGGTCGGCGGCGCCAAGACCTATGAAGCGCGGCTGGCCGACGGACGTTGGTTGCAAATCAACGAAAGGCGGACCAAGGACGGCGGTTATGTTTCGGTCGGCACCGACATCTCGGCGCTGAAACGCCACGAAGAGCAGCTGATGGATTCGGAGCGCCGCCTCACGGCGACCGTCGTCGATCTGCGCAAATCGCGCCAGACGCTGGAGCAGCAGGCCCAGCAGCTCGCGGAACTCGCCGAAAAATATCTCGAGCAGAAGGCGGAGGCGGAGAGCGCCAGTCAGGCGAAATCTGAATTCCTCGCCAATATGAGCCACGAGCTGCGCACCCCGCTTAATGCGATCATCGGCTTTTCCGAGATGATGATCGCGGAAACCTTCGGCGCGCTGGGCTCGTGCCGCTATGTCGATTACAGCAGGGACATCCGAGCGAGCGGCCAATATCTCCTCGGCGTGATCTCCGACGTGCTCGACATGTCGCGCCTCGAAGCCGGCCGCGTGCGGCTTGAGAAGACCGAGTTTGCCGTCGGTTCGGTGATCGCCGCCGCGGTCGAAAAGATCGCGCTTGCGGCGCAGGACAAAGAGATCGCTGTCACGACCCAAGCGGCGCCCGACGCCAAGCTCTATGCCGATCGTGCCGCGCTCGAGCGCATCGTCTCGACGCTCCTGCGCAACGCCGTGAAGTTCACGCCGGCGAAGGGCCGCATCAATGTGCGGCTCCGCCGTATTCACGGCGCGATGAACATTTATGTCGAGGACACCGGCATCGGCATTGCCCCGGAGGCGCTGCCCCGCCTCGGCCGTCCGTTCGAACAACGCAACGGAATGCTGGACAACGGCATGAAGGGCTCCGGCCTTGGTCTTGCGATCGCCCGCTCGCTCGTCGATCTGCATGGCGGCACGATGCGCATCCGCTCGCGGCTCGGCGGGGGCACGATCGTGCTCGTTCACCTGCCCGTCACGGAGGCGCCGCCCCAACAGCGGCTGCTGTGCGCCGCGCCGCGCTGGCCGCCGCGGCAGGCGCTACCGCGAGCTGCGACCAATTGAACGAATGAATGTGGCCGGGCTTGTCCCGGCCATCTGCGCGGTGCTGCAACAGCCCCGGCTGTTAAGGCGTCGTTCGGAAATAAATGAATCGCTCGACGTTAAGACTGACAGGTTGCAGAGCCCTCATCCTGAGGATGCTGCGCAGCAGCCGTCTCGAAGGATGGGGGCGGAAGGCGTTCATCTTTCCGCCGCTTACGCCAAAGAGCGCTCCCTCGTCCTTCGAGACGCAGGCTTCGCCTGCTCCTCAGGATGAGGGAGCTTGTTGCTTTGCCAGATGGCGCGATAATTTCCGAACGAAGCCTACGTCTCGCCGTGTAACGACGTAGGATCGGAAAGCTTTTTCGTGGATGGCCGGGACAAGCCCGGACATGATGTTCAAGCCGATCGTACAGAGCAATAAACACGATCGGCGATCCGCCGGTTCAGTTTGTCGAAATAGGCGTCGGTGACCGCGATACCTTTGCCTTCGCGAAGCTCCTGGCGCGCGCGCTCAATCTTGGCGCGGCCCTCAGGGCTTGCCGCGTAGTTCAACATAGCTCGGGTTTCGTCGTTCACGGGAACGACAGCCGGCGGGACTGCGACAGATTTCGGTTTCGTAGACATGGCCATGAGTGTAACACTCGATCGCCATTGCACCAGGGGCACTCGATCGATTTCATCCTATCGTTCTCGAGAGCGAGCGGCGCCTCAGCCCACGACATCCCTGAAAATCGCCCTCACCTTCATGCCCGTCTCCTCGAGCTCCACCGCGAGTTGCGCGAAGCCAGGCAAATCGGCCGCGGCCGCGAGCCGCCGCTTGACCGTTTCGCTCGCCTCAGACAGCGGCTGCCTCGGACGGAGAAGCGTGCCCAGCACTTGGGTGACGCTCGAATAGAGCCGCTGCGCGCCGAGAAGAAAATCGGCCTGATCCCGCGCGAGATAACCGAATGTGCCTGCCTTGGCGATCACCGCGGCCGGCGAGACATCGATCATCGCTGGCTGTTCATGCGCGTGGCGCAGGCAAAGAAATTGCGCCAGAAAATCGATGTCGAGCAGGCCGCCCGCCGCGTATTTCAGATCGAACGGATCGTCCTCGCCTTTCTCCTGGGCGATGAGCCTGCGCACGGCGGCGACATCCGAGCGCAACGAGGCAGGACGCGGCGCGGCAAGGACCGCGGCCCGCGCCGCCTCGACCTCGGCGCCAAGCGAGGGATCGCCGGCGATGACGCGGGCCCGCGTCAAGGCCATGTGCTCCCAGGTTTCCGCCTCTTTGGCCTGATATTCGGCAAAGCTCTCGAACTGCGTCGCAAGCGGTCCTTGGCGCCCGGACGGGCGCAGCCGCATGTCGACGTCGTAAAGCAGGCCGCGCCGCGTCGCGACCGTCAACGCCGATATGAGTCTCTGCGCCAGCCGCGTGTAATGGCGGGTCGCATGCAGCGGCCAGGAAGAGTCGGACTCCGGATGAGCCGCATCGAAATCATAGATCAGGATGAAATCGAGATCCGAGGCCGCGGTCATTTCACGCGAGCCGAGCTTGCCCAGCGCGAGGACGACGCATCGGCCTTGTGGAACCCTGCCGAAGCGCGCCTCGAAGTCCTGCATGACATGATCGAGGCAGGCGCGCACCACGCTGGCGGCGAGCGCCGAATAGGCCTCGCCCGCCGCGATCGGCGCGATCATTTCGGTCAACAGACGCAGGCCAATGAGAAAGGATTCCTCCTGGGCGAAATCGCGCAAGGAATCGAGCACGTCCTCGATCGCCGCGTGCGGAGCCAGGATATGCCTGAGGCGGGCGTCAAAATCGGCATCGCCGAGCGGCGCGGCGAGGAGACCGCGGTCGAGTACAGCATCGAGCACGTGCGGGCGGCGGATGACGATCTCGGCAAGCCGCGGGGCGCTCCCCAATATGTCGGCGAAAAGATTGCGCAGCTGCGCATTCGATTTCAGGATCGACAGAAGCTCGACGGCCGCCTTCATCCGGCCGAGCGCCTGATCGAAGGCGGCAACAGCGGCATCGGGGTCGCCGGATTGGGCAAAGGCCTCGAGCAGCGCCGGCACGAGCTCGGTCAGCACCTCGCGGGCCCGCTCGGAGCGAACCGCTGCACGACGCCCGAAATGCCAGCCGCGGATCGTCTCCGCGACAAGCGCGGGACGGTTGAAGCCGAGTCGGGCCAAGGTTTCGAGCGTTTCCGGATCGTCGGTGACGCCGGTGAAGACGAGACTGCCGGTCGCGGTCGAGAGCCTCGGCGAAGTCTCGAACAGTCGCGCGTAATGTTCGGCGACGCGGCCGAGATGGTGGTGAAGCTCGGCGGCGAAAGGCGCAAGTCCCAAATAGCCGCAAAATTTCGCAAACCGCCGCAGCTCGTTCGACGCGACAGGCAGGCGTTGCGTCTGCTCGTCGGCGATCATTTGAAGACGATGCTCCGTCTCCCGAAGGAACAGATAGGCGGCCTCGAGATCCTCGCGCGCCTCGCGGCTCACCAATCCTTCACTCTCGAGTTCGGCGAGCATGGCGAGAGTTTGGGTGCCGCGCAGGCGCGGCCGCTTGCCGCCGAAGATCAACTGCTGGGTCTGCACGAAAAATTCGATCTCACGAATGCCGCCACGGCCCAATTTGAGATCGTGGCCGGCAACGGCGATCTCGGCATGTCCGCGCACCGCATGGATCTGGCGTTTCATCGCGTGAATGTCGGCGATTGCCGCATAATCGAAATAGCGACGCCAGATGAACGGCGTGAGTTGCGAAAGAAAGACTTCGCCGAGCTTGCGGTCGCCGGCGATCGGACGCGCCTTGATCAAAGCGGCACGTTCCCAGTTCTGGCCGAAAGATTCGTAGTAGAAAAAGGCGGCAGGCAAAGAGATCGCGATCGCGGTCGAGCCGGGATCGGGCCGCAGTCTCAGATCGACGCGCAGAACATAGCCGTCGGCGGTGCGCTCTTGCAGGATCTTGACGAGCCGCCGGATGATCCTCACGAAGAGCATCGTCGGCTCACCCGTTTGCGCGATTGCCGGACTTGCCGGATCGAACAAGGCGATGAGATCCGTGTCGCTCGAATAGTTCAATTCGCCGGCCCCGTGCTTGCCGAGCGCAAGGACGACGATCCCGCAATCGCGATCGGGCGACGGCGGATCGGGCAGCTGGAGTTTGCCGCTCGCCTGCGCTTCGCGAAGAATGAAGTTCAGAGCCGCGGCGACGAAAACGTCGGCGCTGGCGGTGAGCGCCTGCATGACGGTTTGGGTCGTCCAAACGCCGCCGAGATCGGCGAGGGCGACGAGAAGCGCGACCTCCTGCTTGGCGCGCCGCAAGATACGCATCAGTTCGGCTTCCGAGCCTGCCCTGTCCGTGGCCGAGACGAGATCCTCGAGAAGCCCATTCAGCATCAGTTCCGGTGGCGCGTTGAGGAGACGAACCAAGCGGCCGGCATCGGACCTGATCAACTTCCAGAGGTACGGCGAGTGGCCGGCAATGGCCAGAAGCAATGCACTGGTGGCGGGATCAGCCAAGATGGCCGCAAGCTCGGCGCCTGCATTCGCGACAAAGTCTGAGAAACGAGCTTCTGTCACGGCGCGGCCGGCGATCTGCGGCGCTTTTGAAAACCGCTGGTAAAGCCCCGCCTGAGCCATTGTCGGCCGTTCCCTGCGCTTCAGGCCGCCGCTCCGGTCTGCGATCGCGCCGGCTGAGCGAGCTTAGCCGGGATTGCTGCAGCGGCAGGCAAAGCAAGCACCGCTTTGAGACCGGGGGAATTGTCCTCGAACCGCAGTGTACCCTTGTGCAGGCGCGCAACCGCCGCGGCGAGCGCCAGGCCCAAGCCCGAGCCCGGCCGAGAGCGGGAATTTTCGAGCCGCACGAAACGCTCTTTCACGCGGTCACGGTCGCCGGCCGCAATGCCGGGACCGTGATCGGCGACGCTGATCTCGACGAGCTTGCCCTGCCGCTTGGCGGCGACGACCACATCGGGTTGCGCCAATTTTTCCGCATCGCTTTGAGGAGTGCCGTATTTCAAGGCGTTGTCAACGAGGTTGGCGAGCGCCTGGCCGATGAGTTCGCGGCTGCCATGCAAAATGAGCCCCGGCTCGGTTTCGAGCGCCAGGTTGATACCGCGATCCTCGGCGAGAGGTTCGTAGAGTTCGCCGACGTCACGGGCGACGCCGGCGGCATCGAAATCAACCATGCCTTCCGGCCCCGCGCCGGCCTCCGCACGCGCGATCATCAGAAGCGCATCGAAGACGCGGATGAGCGCGTCCGACTCGTCGATGACTTTTTCGAGCGCGAGCCGGTAATCCTCGGGCGTCTCTGCAAATTGAAGTGCCTGTTCGGCCCTGCTGCGCAGCCGCGTCAGCGGAGTCTTCAGATCATGCGCGATATTATCCGAGACCTCGTTCAACCCCGTCACGAGGACCGAGATCCGGTCCAACATGGAATTCAGGTTCTGCACAAGACGGTCGAGTTCGTCGCCTGTGCCGGCCAGCGGCAGACGACCGGAGAGGTCGCCGGCGACGATGGTCTTGGCTTTCGCATTGATCGTGTCGACGCGGCGCAGAACGTGACGGGCGACCCAGAGGCCGCCGATCGTGCCGATGATCACGAGCCAGATGAGCGAGGTGACGAGCGCGCCGGCGAAAATGCGGCGCATTCGCAGGGCCTCGTCGATGTCATGCCCGACGAGAAGGCGGAAGCCGCCGGGCAACGCGAAAATGCGGGCCAGGGCGCGATGTGGGGTGGTGAGGTCGCTGGCGCGCAGGTAATCGGTTTCGACGAGCCCCGGCTGCGCGAGGACGCCGGGCGGCAGATTCGCGACATTGCCGACGATCGGCTCGCCGGCATGGGTCGTCACCAGATAAAGACCGCCGCCGGGCTGCTCGGAACGCCGCTGGACCGCCTGGACGAGCCGGCCAATGCCGCCTTCCGAATATTGCTCCGCCAATCCCGTGATATCCGTGTCCACAGTCTGGGCGATCTGCGCGTCGATCAATTTCTCGACGTTCCAGCCGGCACGCGCAAGCACCAGTCCGGCACCGATCGCGGCGACGACAAGATAGGCGAGCGAAATCTTGAACGCCGTCGTCCGGAAGAGCTTAGCGATTGCCGTCACGGATCATGTATCCAGCACCGCGTATGGTTTGCAGCAATTGCGGGTCGAAGCCTTTGTCGATCTTCGCCCGAAGCCGCGAGATATGCACGTCGATCACATTGGTCTGCGGATCGAAATGATAATCCCAGACATTCTCGAGCAGCATGGTGCGGGTGACGACCTGGCCGGCATGTTTCATCAAATATTCGAGGAGCCGGAATTCCCGCGGCTGAAGCATGATCTCCTTGCCGTTGCGGGTAAGCTTATGCGACAGGCGGTCGAGTTCAAGGCCCCCGACCCGATAAACGGTTTCTTCGCCTGCGCCGGATGACTTGCGCCTGGCCAGGACCTCGACGCGCGCCAGCAATTCGGCGAAGGCGTAGGGCTTGGTCAGGTAGTCGTCACCGCCGGCGCGCAGACCCTTCACCCGGTCGTCGACCTGGCCGAGGGCCGACAGGATTAGCACTGGCGTTTCGATCTTCTGAATACGCAAGCCGCCGATCAGGGAGAGGCCATCGAGCTTCGGCAGCATGCGATCGACGACGAGAACGTCATAGGTACCCTCGCGCGCCTTGTCGTAGCCTTCCAGTCCGTCGCACGCATGGTCGGCGACATGGCCCGCCTCGCGCAACGCCTTGGCGAGATAAAGGGCGGCTTCCGTGTCGTCCTCTATGATGAGAATGCGCATGGAAGACATATAGGCAATCCAGCAAAAAAACGGCAGGCCAGGAGCCAAGCTCCGGACCTGCCGTCTCCTTGGACCGGCGTCGCAGACGGGGGGCAGATGCGACGCCTGGCGGAGAGGAAGGCTGTTTTCGTGCCGCGAGGGCGGCCCGAAATGTACAAGGCGTCAGGACGCCGGGTTGATCACCAGAGCCACGAAATGGGTTTCGTCACCGCTCTTGACCCGCAGAAGCACAGCTTTGTGGCCATCCTTCTTGGCGTCGAAGATGACATTCGAGATATCGCTCGGCTGGCTGACGGGCTTGCCGCCCGCTTCGAGGATCACGTCGCCGACCTTCAGACCCTTTTGCGCCGCGCTGCCGTCCGGATCCACGTCGGTGATGACAACTCCCTGCTTGCCGGCGCCGGGGACCGAATCCGCCGGCGCAAGGGCGAGGCCGAAATTATCGAAGCCGCTGCTGCCCGACCCGGAACCGGTTTCGGCCTTGGCTTCCTGATCGTTCGGAAGAGTGCCGAGTTTCACCGAAACCGTCTTCTCCGAGCCGTCATGCCAGACGAGCAAGCTGGCCTCGGCGTTCGGGCCCAGCGCGGCGATCTTGCGGGCCAGTTCACGCGGCCCTTCGACGCTCTCGCCATTGACGCCGAGGATGACGTCGCCGGTCTTGACGCCCGCCTGCGCAGCCGGCGAATTCGGCTGGGTGTCGGCGATGAGCGCGCCCTTGTCCGTCTTCAGACCGAGACTGTCGGCGATGTCCGACGTGACCGGCTGAATCTCAACGCCGATCCAGCCGCGCGTCACACTCCCCTTGTCCTTCAGCGAAGCGATAACGCTTTGCGCCTCGTCGGCGGGGATGTCGAAGCCGATCCCGACGCTGCCACCCGAGGGCGAATAGATCGCCGTGTTGACGCCGACGACCTCGCCTTGCGTGTTGAAGGTCGGGCCGCCGGAATTGCCGCGATTGACCGGCGCGTCGATCTGCAGGTAATCGTCATAAGGTCCCGAGCCAATGTCGCGGCCGCGCGCCGAAACGATACCGGCGGTAACCGTGCCGCCAAGACCGAAAGGATTGCCGACCGCAATGACCCAGTCGCCGACGCGCGGCGTCGCCTTGGCGAACTCGACATAGGGGAAGTTCGAGCCGTCCTCGATTTTCAAAAGCGCGAGGTCGGTCTTTTTGTCGGTGCCGACGACCTTCGCCTGATAGGTCTTGCCGTCGTCCATCGTGACCGTCACTTCGGTCGCGCTGTCGACGACGTGGTCGTTGGTCACGACATAGCCATCGGGGGAGATGATGAAGCCGGAGCCTTGCGCAAGCTCCATATGCGGCCGGGCGTTATGAAACTCGAAAGGCACGCCGTCCTGGCCGCCGAACCTCTTGAAGAAACGCTCCAGCGGGTCGCCAGGCTGAAGTCCCGGCACTTCATCCGAGTCACTGGTGTTGGAGGCCTCGGCGATCTTCACCTTGATCGAGACGACGGCGCCGCGAACCTTATCGACGACATCGGCGAAGGAAAAGGCATTCGCAGGAAGGCTCGCCTGCGGGTTGGTCTGAGCCTGCGCCGTCGACGCGAATGTTGCGTGCGGCAAGACGTTACCGGTCAGAGCGCCTGCCAAGGCCACCGCCGCGACCGAGCCGAGCAGGACGACGCGCGTCGACGGGCGCTTGTTGAGCTTAACCTTGGGCGGTGTCTGCTCGCCGTTGGGAGGAAGCCGTTGATCCATCTTATGCATCTCCATGGAGCCACTTGGGTTTGTCCTGGCGGGCACCCGCGGCAGGACAATGCGAAATCGGAAGGAATAACGCGCGGCGCAGATCCTTCTTCGCTAAACATGGCGCAGCGTGACTTACGCCGCCATTTCGGAGA
>DATFNQ010000004.1:0-3554 GCA_035266305.1 Methylovirgula sp. | reverse complement strand
GCGCGGCTGAAGGAGCCGTGCATGCCCTGACCTTCCTGCAAAACAGTATCGGCGACCTCGACCGTGCAACGCACCGGTTCGCCACACACGGTGCCGAAGGAACGAAAGCTAATCACGATCGCCGGATGTGGGGTGACGGCGCTACCTTCGAGCGCTACGTCGTCGAGTGTCAGCGTGCCGGAAAATTTGCCGAGCTTGGTATCGACGAAGATGCCGCTGACGTAGTCCTGCGTCAGTAACGCCTCGGTCACTCGCTGGGCCATCGCTCGGTCGCCGTCGGGCAGATAGATCAGGTCCGACCCTCCATTAGCGGCCACCACGACCTTTGGATTGTTTTTGTCGCCGCCAATAAGCCCGTTGCCGTGTCTGGTGTGTTCGCCCGGCTCGACGGTCTTATAATCGTTGTCCGGGTCGATCAGCGGGAGATTGAGCGCTTGCGCGAGATCGAGCGCGGCGAAACCGAGGGGCAGGCGCCCTTCAGGCGTATCGGCGAACTTTGTTTTCACTGTTGAGCTTGTTTGGCTGTCCTTCGAGATCGTCGAAAAGCCGTGGTCGGCAACGGCGATGATGTCGGTGGCAGCGAGCAGCCCGAGTTCGCCCAGTGCTGCGCGGATCCGCGCCAAATCATCGTCGGCGTTGCGGATCGCCGCGAGCGACGTCGGGCCGTTGATGCCGGGAACGAGCGAATTGAAGCTGTCGCCTTGATAGTGCTGCGTCCCGTCCGGATCGCGCGACCAGAACACCAGCACGAATGGCTTGTTGCGCTCCTTGAGCAGCGGCAGGACCGCCCGGGTCGTGACCGCGGCGAAATAATCCTGCTGCACCACATTGGCAGTATGCGTGCCGGGCATGGTGGCGCTGCCGAAATTTCCGTTAGCGCCGCGCGAAGGGGCCTTCGCCGGCAAGCTCGCCGCCTTGAGCCTTTCGATCATTTCCGCCGATAACGGCACGCCTTTGTCGCTGCCAGTCGCGTCGTCGACGATGATGGTCTGCGGCCGGGCTTCCTTGGTTGAATCGAAGATCAAGGTCGGGCCGATCTTGCCGATCGCCGCCGTGCTGTAGCCCTTATCGCGGGCGAGTTTGAGGATCGTGGCTTCGTCGAGATAATTTCCGGAAAAATGCTCATCGATGTCGGCCAGCACCGGATCGCTTTCCAGAAACGGGGTGAGGCTGTTGCCGGCGCCGGGCACTTCGAAGCCGGTAAAGATGGTGTTGGAAAAATCCCCGGTGTCGCCCAGCATGTGGCCGGTCGCCATGGCGGATGCGTTCGCCGTGGTTAAAGTCGGAAACAGCGCGTGGCTGTTGCGCAGGTTCACACCCTCGCGCGCCATCGCCGCCATGGTCGGGGCGGTCGAGTCATCGACCATCGGGGAACGTAAGCCATCGGCGACGAACAAAACGACATTGTGCGGGCGCGACGCCGGCGCCTGCGCAAGAGCGAGAGACGTTGCGACGGCAGTCGCTAACGCGGCGAGGATGAGAAGGGAGGAACGCATGGGCAGTTTCCAATAGCGGCCAAGGCTTCTTTTTTGAACGCGCCCGCCTTTTGAATGCGACTTATGACCCTGGCGTGACGGCAGAGCCAGTTGCGGTCATTGACATTTTCGCGCCGCCGCCGCAAAGCGAATGGGCCGGTTTGCGAGTGTCAAAGCCGCAATGTTCAAGCGCATCCTGATTGCCAACCGCGGCGAGATCGCCTGCCGGATCATCAAGACCGCCCGTCGCATGGGGATTGCCAGCGTCGCGGTCTATTCCGAGGCCGACCGCGACGCGCTGCATGTGGAAATGGCCGACACGGCCATCGCCATCGGGCCGCCGCCGGCGGCGCAGAGCTATCTGGTCATCGAAAAGATCATCGCCGCCTGCAAGGAGAGCGGCGCCGAGGCGGTGCATCCGGGCTACGGCTTCTTGTCCGAGCGCGCGGCCTTTGCCGAGGCGCTCGCCAAAGCCGGCATCGTGTTCATCGGGCCGAACCCGAAAGCGATCGCCGCCATGGGCGACAAGATCGAGTCGAAGAAGGCGGCCGCTCGCGCCAACGTCTCAACCGTGCCCGGCCATCTCGGCGTGATCGAAGACGACAATCAAGCGATCGCCATCGCCGAGCAGATCGGCTACCCGGTGATGATCAAGGCTTCCGCCGGCGGCGGCGGCAAGGGCATGCGCATCGCCTTCAGCAAGGCCGAGGTGGCGGAAAATTTCGTGCGTGCCCGCTCGGAAGCAAGGTCGAGCTTCGGCGACGACCGCGTCTTTATTGAGAAATTCATCACCAACCCGCGCCACATCGAGATTCAGGTGCTCGGCGACAAGCACGGCAACGTCATCTATCTCGGCGAGCGCGAATGCTCGATCCAGCGCCGCAACCAAAAAGTCATCGAGGAGTCGCCGAGCCCGCTGCTTGACGCCAAAACCCGGACGAAAATGGGCGAGCAGGCGGTCGCGCTCGCCAAGGCCGTCGGCTACGACAGCGCCGGCACGGTGGAATTCGTCGCCGGACAAGACAAGAGCTTCTTTTTCCTGGAGATGAACACACGGCTTCAGGTCGAGCATCCGGTGACCGAATTGGTCACTGGCATCGATCTCGTCGAGCAGATGATCCGCGTCGCCGCCGGCGAGCCGCTCAAGCTCAAGCAGAGCGACATCAAGCTTTCCGGTTGGGCGGTCGAGAGTCGCATCTACGCCGAGGATCCTTATCGCAATTTCGCGCCGTCGATCGGGCGGCTCGTTCGCTATCGGCCGCCGGCCGAAGGCGAACACGACGGCGTGACGGTGCGCAACGACACCGGCGTCTTCGAGGGCGGCGAAATCTCGCTCTATTACGATCCGATGATCGCCAAGCTCGTTACTCACACGAGGACCCGCCTGGAGGCCATCGATGCGCAGGCCGACGCGCTCGACGCCTTCACCATCGAGGGCATCCGCCACAACATCCCGTTTCTTGCCGCCATCATGCAGCATCCGCGCTGGCGCGCCGGCAAGCTGTCGACCGCTTTCATCGCCGAGGAATTCCCCATGGGTTTCGAGCGCGTCGCGCCGAGCGGGGCGATGGCGCGCACCGTCGCCGGCGTCGCTGCCGCCATCGATCACATCATCGGCGAGCGCAAGCGCCGCATTTCGGGCCAGCTCAACAGCGCGGTCACCCGCGAGCGCCGCCGCGCCATCTGGCTGAGCGGCGAGGAGCTGCATGCCGACGTGGCGCACAACGGCGAAGCGATCACGGTGCTGTTTGAGGACGGCAACAGCCACGTTCTGTCTTCCGGCTGGATACCGGGCATGCCGGTATGGACCGGCACGCTCGATGGCGCTGCCATCGCCATGCATGTGCGCATGATCCCGAACGGCTTCGAGCTCGCCTATCGCGGCATCGAGGTGAAGGCCTTCGTCTATACCGAGCGCGAAGCGCGCTATGCGCGGCTGATGCCGGCGAAGAAGCTTTCCGGCAGCGAAAAATCCGTGCGCTGCCCGATGCCCGGTCTCGTTGTTTCGCTTGCCGTCGCCGAAGGGCAGGAGGTCAAGGCCGGAGAGACATTGGCCGTGATCGAGGCGATGAAGATGGA
>DATFNQ010000003.1:0-21890 GCA_035266305.1 Methylovirgula sp. | reverse complement strand
AAAAATCCGAACGACGGCGTGCGCCCGAAATCAACGAACCCAAAAGCTCGCGCAATGACGACGCCGTCATGAATAAGGGAGGCTAAGGTATGCGACCGCTGCGCCTGGGGCGGCACGTAACCTCGAAGCCATGCCGATCTTCTTCACCAGCGACACGCATTTCGGCGACGCGCAGCGAATCCGAGTCGACAAACGGCCGTTTGCTTCGATCGCCGAGCACGACGCCGCGCTGATCGAGCGTTGGAACGTGGTCGTCGGCCCCGACGACGAGATCTATCACCTCGGTGATTTCACCGCCGCCAAGAACGCGGCGCGCGTCACCGAGCTTCTCGCCACGCTCAAAGGGCGCAAGCACCTCATCATCGGCAATAATGATCCGCCGGCGACGATCGAGAATAAGGGCTGGTCAAGCGTCGCGTATTATGACGAACGCGAAGTCGATGGACGGCTTCTGATCCTCTGCCATTATCCGTTCCGCACCTGGCACAACATGGGCAGGGGAGCGATCGATCTCCACGGCCATTCGCACGGGAGGCTCAAAGAGGAAACGCGCCAATATGATGTCGGAGTCGATGTCTTCGATTATCGGCCGGTCACGCTCGCAACGATCCTGGCGAGCCGGCGACGGGGCAAGATAAAGGAGAAGCCAGCGAAAAGCCTACACGGCGGCACGTGAGGCGCGATGTCGTGCGCCTCGCGCTTTCCGCCAGCCTGCGCGGCTCAGGCGGAATCGCTTTCCTGCTTCTCGATGCCCTCGCCGAGCGCATAACGCACGAAGGCTTTGAGCACGATCGGCGCGCCGGCCGATTTTTCGGCCTCCTTCACGATCTGGCCGATCGTCTTGGCCGCGTGCCCGGCATGGATCGATGGCTGATCGAGGAGGCAGACCTCCTTGTAGTAGGTCTTGAGGCCGGACTCGATGATCTTGTCGAGCACATGCGCGGGCTTGCCGGCGTTCTTTTCGGCAAGCACCGATTTTTCCCGCGCGATGAGGCGCTCATCCAGGCCGCTCGAATCGACAGCGAGCGGGGCCGCCGCAGCGACATGCAGCGCGATCAACCGGGCGAGCGCCGCCAAGGTCTCGGTCTTGCCGGCGGATTCGAGCCCGACGAGCACGCCGATTTTGCCAAGCCCGTCGCCGAGCGCATTATGGACGTAATGGCCGATGACGCCTTGGCCGACGTGTACGCGCGCAACACGGCGCAGATTCATATTCTCGCCGATCGTCGCGATCGCATTGGCGAGCGCCTCGGCCACGCTGCCACCGCCGGGGTAAGGGGCGCTCTTCAGAGCCTCGACTTCGGTCAACCCCTGCTTGAGCGCAACGTGGGCAATGCCACGCACGAGCTTCTGAAACTCGTGGTTGCGGGCGACAAAATCCGTCTCGGAGTTGACCTCGACGAGGACGCCGTCGTTTCCCGAGACCGCGACCGCGATGAGGCCTTCGGCGGCGACGCGGCCGGATTTCTTGGCCGCTTTCGAGAGGCCTTTCTTGCGCAGCCAGTCGACCGCCGCCTCGATATCGGCATTGGACTCGGCCAGCGCCGTCTTGCAATCCATCATGCCGGCCCCGGTCTTCTCGCGAAGATCCTTCACCATTGCCGCCGTGACGTTCGCCATCGCGCTATTCCTTCATCTAAAAGCCGGGCTCGTCCTCATGCAATGAGCATCCAATATAGGTGCCCCGAACGGCTTATTCAGGCGGCCATCAGGTTGCGCGCATGCGAAATCCAGTCGTCGCGCTCGAGCCGGCCGCCCAGCTTCAAATCCTGATCGAGCTTGGCGGCCTCTTCCGGCGTCAAAGCAGCGATCTGCCAATAATGGAAGATGCCGGCGTCGTTGAGCTTCTTGACGATCTGCGGGCCGACGCCATGCAGCTTGGCAAGATCGTCGGGCGCGCCGCGCGGCGCGGTCAGCAATTCGAAATATTCGCGCGGCGCCTCAGGCGCCGCCGGGGCGATCTCCTGCAGGATCTGCGGCAGGATCTCCGGCGTCGGGGTTTCCTCCGCGCCGAGATCGACGCCCGATTCGCCGCGCCCGCGCGAGATGCCGTCGAGCGCCGCGCGCGCGAAGAGGTCGCAATACAGGCTGATGGCGCGCCCGGCATCGTCATTGCCTGGGATCGGATAGGTAATCCCGTCCGGATTGGAATTGGTGTCGAGGATGGCGGCGACCGGAATGTGAAGACGCGCCGCCTCCTTGATCGCCAATTGCTCCTTGTTGGTATCGATGACGAAAATCAGATCCGGCGTGCCGCCCATCTCCTTGATGCCGCCGAGCGCCTTCTCAAGCTTGTCGCGTTCGCGCGAGAGCATCAGCCGCTCTTTCTTGGTGAGGCCCTGGGCGCCGCCCTCGAGCTGTTCCTGAACCCTGCGCAGTCGCTGGATCGAGGCGGAAATCGTCTTCCAATTGGTGAGCATGCCGCCGAGCCAGCGGGAATTGATGTAATATTGCGCCGAGCGTTTCGCCGCCGCCGCGATCCCCTCCTGCGCCTGCCTTTTGGTGCCGACGAACAGAATCCGCCCGCCGCGCGCCACCGTGTCGGAGACGGCCTTCAGCGCCTGGTGCAGAAGAGGCACGGTCTGGGCGAGATCGATGATGTGGATATTGTTGCGCGTGCCGAAAATATAGGGCGCCATTTTCGGATTCCAGCGATGCGACTGGTGGCCGAAATGGGCGCCCGACTCGAGCAGGCCGCGCATGGTGAATTCAGGCAAAGCCATGGTGTCTTCTCCGGTTGAAGCCGCCGCGGAAGATCAGGCCGGCCGATATTGCATCGGCGAGCCACCGGGTGCGGGCCTTGAGGCAGGACCGCGAAATCCGCGTGTGGGATGGCGCCGCTTATAGGGCGCGGGATGCCGGAAAGCAAGGCAGCCGCGAGAGCCCGCGGCTGCCCTTCTATTTGGTGGTTGGATGCTGCCAGTCCAGAGGCGCAGCCTACTCCGCCGCGATGCCCTGCTGCTGGGCGGTCTCCGCAGCCTTCTCTTTCGTCATGTGGGCGAGCGCCTCGCGCACCCCGGCCGCATAGTCTGGATGAACCTTCTGGAAATGGCCGATCTGGCGTTCGACGATCTCCTGCGGCACGCCGAACATGGCTTCGGCGACATTCAGGAAGAGGCGTTGCCTCTGGCCCTGATCGAAGAGGCCGAAGAGCGCCCGCACCTGTCCGTAATCATCATTGCCGTCGCGATGATTGTAGCGCGCCGCGTCGCCCGAGATTCTGAGCGGCGGCTCGAGAACGGAGGGGTCCTGCACCGGCCCTTTGAAGGAATTCGGCTCGTAAAAGGCGTCCGGATTGGGATTGTTCGGGAAGAAGCGCATCGCGCCGTCCTTGTGATAATTGTGCACCGGACATTTGGGCGCGTTCACCGGCAGTGCTTCGTAATGCGTCCCGATCCTATGCCGATGCGCATCGGCGTAGGAGAAGACGCGCGCCTGCAGCATCTTGTCGGGCGAGAAGCTGATGCCCGGCACGACGTTCGACGGCGAGAAGGCCGCCTGCTCGATCTGCGTGAAGTAATTGTCGGCGTTGCGGTTCAATTCGACGATGCCGACGTCGATCGGCGGATAATCCTTGTGCGGCCAGACCTTGGTAAGGTCGAAAGGATTGTACGGCGTCTTCTCGGCATCCTGCTCCCGCATGATCTGGACCTGCATCCGCCATTTCGGGAATTCGCCGCGCTCGATCCCACCGAACAATTCCTCCTGGTAGGTTTCGCGACTCTTGCCGATGAGCTTGGCGGCCTCGGCATTGGTGTAGTGGCGATGGCCCTGCATGGTTTTGAAATGGAACTTGACCCAATATCTCTCGCCGGCCTTGTTCCAGAAGGAATAGGTGTGGGAACCGTAGCCGTTGATATACATCGGCGCGACCGGCAGGCCGCGATCCGAGAAGAGGATCGTCACCTGGTGAAGGCTCTCGGGCGAGAGCGACCAGAAATCCCACATCGCGGTCGGCGAGCGCATGTTGGTGCGCGGATGGCGCTTCTGGGTGTGGATGAAATCCGGGAATTTTAAGGGATCGCGCACGAAGAAGACCGGCGTGTTGTTGCCGACGAGATCCCAATTGCCTTCATCGGTATAGTACTTCATCGCGAAGCCGCGCACGTCGCGCTCGGCGTCGGCGGCACCGAGCTCGCCTGCCACCGTCGAGAAGCGGATCAAGAGATCGGTCTTCTTGCCCATCTTCGAGAAAATATCGGCGCGGGTATATTTGCTGATGTCGTGGGTGACGGTCAGCGTGCCGAAAGCGCCCCAGCCCTTGGCATGGACGACGCGCTCCGGGATACGCTCGCGGTTCTGATGCGCGAGCTTCTCGATCAGCTGATAATCCTGCATGAGCACCGGCCCGCGCGGGCCGGCCGTGATCGAATTCTGGTTGTCGGGGACCGGCGCGCCGGCCGTCGTCGTGAATTTTTCTGAAGCCATTGTCTCCTCCTCGGCGGTTGGCGCGGAGCATAGGCGCCTTTAAATTATTGATCCAATCGATTATCTCACTTAAAACGATAGGCGGCGCCGATTGGAGCGCCGCACGCCTCCAGCTGGCGTAACAAAGTGAATCTGCGCGATCTTCGCTATATCGTCGCGGTCGCAGATTGCGGCCATTTCGGCCGTGCCGCCGAAGCCTGCAACGTGAGCCAGCCGACGCTCAGCGGTCAGATCCGCAAGCTCGAGGAGCAGCTCGGCCTCGCCATCTTCGAGCGGGTCGGACGCTCGGTCCGCCCGACGAACGCCGGGGCGCAGATCCTCGTCTATGCGCGCAATGCGCTCGCCGCGGCGGACGATATCGCGGCAGTGGCGCAAAGAGGCCGCGATCCCTTGGCCGGACCGTTTCACTTGGGCGTCATCCCGACACTCGGGCCCTATCTCATGCCCTATGTTCTGCCCGGCGCGAAACAGGCGCTCGCCGCGATGCGGCTGATCCTCGTCGAGGATCTGACGGTGCGTCTCGTCGAGCTGGTCGGCGCGGGCAAGCTCGACGCGGCGATCATCGCCTCGGATCCCGAGGCGCCAGGCCTGACGGTCGATCCCCTCTTCGATGAGGATTTCTGGCTGGTGCTCGCGCATGGACATGCGCTCAACAAGAAGAACCGGATCGAGGTCGCCGACATCGATTCCCACGATCTGCTGCTCTTGACCGACGGTCATTGCCTGCGCGACCAGGCGCTCGATCTCTGCGGCCATCCGCAAAATCCCGATGATTCCATGGCCGATATGCGCGCCACGAGCCTGACCACGCTGCTGCACATGGCGGCGGCGGGCTACGGCATGACGCTGATCCCGGCCTTGGCGCTGAAGCAGGAACAGCCGCTGCCCGGCGATCTCGTGGCGCGGCGCCTCAGCGGCACGAAGGCGCGCCGCCGCGTACGGCTCATCTCGCGCCCGAGCCATCCGCGCCGGTCGGCAATCGATGCGCTGACAAAGCTCATTCGGGCGAGTGTCGCTGAGGTGCTGGGCGGGGAGATGGCGTCACATCGCGAAGCGTGAATGCTTCCAGTAGAAGTTTAGCCTATCGACAAGTCTGCTTAGCGAACCCTCATGCTTCGAGACGCACGCTGCGCGTGCTCCTCAGCATGAGGGCTTGGTTTGCGGCTCACACATGCTCAACATTCGCCACGCCGGGAATCGCCTTCAGCGCGGCGGCGATTTGCGGGCTCGCTTGATATTTGCCCGGCAGTTTGAGTTCGACCTCGCCAGCGCCTGTCGGCAGCACCAGGAAGATTTCATCCTCGCCCTTGGCCGAAAGGCGTTTGGCGATTGCGTCGAGCGGACCCGCGTCGCGCAGGAAAACCCGCAGGCCTTTCTGTATGCGGCTTGCCGCCTTGTCCAAGGGCTCGACGGTGGTGATGCGGGCGCGCACGTCCTCGCCCTCGACATTGGCCTGCAGCGAGACGAGAACCGCCGCGCCCTTCTCCAAAAGATCGCGGTATTGATTGAGGCCTTCCTGGAACAGGATCGCTTCATATTGGCCGGACTGGTCCGACAATTGGACGATGCCCATCTTGGTCCCCGCGCGCGTGCGCCGCTCCTGCCGGTCGAGCACGATCGCCGCGAGCCGGCCGGCCGAGGCGCCCTGTTTCACGGCGCGGGCGAATTCGGCCCAACGCGTGACCCGAAGGCGGCCCAGAATCGCGGCATAAGCGTCCAGCGGATGGCCGGAGAGGAAGAAGCCGACCGCCTCGAATTCGCGGCGCAGCCGCTCGGCGAGCGGCCAGCTGTTCACCTTGACGCCGGCGAGCGGATCGAGCCGCTCGGCATCAAACAGCGCCGACTGGCCGGCGCGCCGCTCATCATCGCGCCGATGCGCGAGAGCGAGCATGGGTTCGATCGCAGCAAAGACACGGGCGCGGTCGGCCTCGACCGAATCGAAGGCGCCGGCGGAAGCGAGGCTTTCGAGCATGCGCCTGTTGAGATCGCGCGGGTTGGTGCGCGCCGCAACGTCACCGAGATCGGCGAAGCCGGCACCGCGCGCCGCAACGAGCGCGCCAGCCTGGCCCTCGCCCACACCTTTGATCGCAGAAAGCGCATAGATGATCGACAGGGCGCCGCCCTTGTCGGCGGCCACCTCGAAATCGACGCCGGAGCGATTGACCGAGGGCGGCTCGACCTTGATGCCCAGCCGGCGCGCCTCGTTGCAGAATTCGGCGAGCTTGTCGGTGCTCGACTTGTCGAGCGTCATCGAGGCGGCAAGAAACTCCACCGGATAGTTCGCCTTGAACCAAGCGGTCTGATAGGCGATCAGCGCATAGGCCGCGGCATGGCTCTTGTTGAATCCATAATCGGCGAATTTGGCGAGAAGATCGAAGATCTCGTGGGCCCGCGATTTGGCGAGCCCGCGCGCCACCGCGCCTGACACGAAACGGTCGCGCTGGGCGTCCATCTCCGCTTTGATCTTCTTGCCCATGGCGCGGCGCAGGAGATCGGCTTCGCCCAGCGAATAGCCGGAGAGCATTTGCGCGATCTGCATCACCTGTTCCTGATAGATGATGACGCCGAACGTCTCCTTCAGGACGGGCTCCAGGCTCGGGTCGATATAGTCCGCCTCCTGCTGCTCGGTCTTCGCCGCGCAATAGGTCGGGATATTAGCCATCGGCCCCGGCCGATAGAGCGCGACGAGGGCGATGATGTCCTCGAACCGGTCGGCGCGCATCTCGACGAGCGCCTTGCGCATGCCGGCGCTTTCCAGCTGAAACACGCCGACCGTCTCGCCGCGGCGAAGCATTTCATAGGTCTTCGCGTCATCGAGCGGAATTTCGGCGAGGTCGATGCCAATGCCGCGCCGCGCGAGAAGCTTGATCGAGGTCGCGAGCACGGTGAGCGTCTTCAAGCCCAGAAAGTCGAATTTGACGAGCCCCGCCGACTCGACCCATTTCATGTTGAACTGGGTCGCCGGCATGTCGGACTTCGGATCGCGGTAGAGCGGCACCAGCTCTTCGAGCGGCCGGTCGGCGATGACAATGCCGGCGGCATGCGTCGAGGCGTTCGAGTAGAGGCCTTCGAGCGTCTCGGCGATCTTCAGCATGCGAGCCACGCGTGGCTCAGCAAGCGCCGCCTCTTTCAGCCGCGGCTCGCTGGCAATCGCCTGTTTGATGTTGACGGGCGCCGTCGGATTCTGCGGCACGAGCTTGGCGAGCTTATCGACCTGGCCAAGCGGCATTTCGAGCACACGGCCGACATTGCGCATCACGCCGCGCGCCAGAAAAGAACCGAAGGTGATGATCTGCGCCACCCTGTCTTCCCCATAGCGGCGGCGCACGTAGCGGATCACTTCGTCGCGCCGATCCTGGCAGAAATCGATGTCGAAATCCGGCATCGAGACGCGTTCGGGATTGAGGAAGCGCTCGAACAGAAGGCCGAAGCGCAGCGGATCGAGATCGGTGATGGTCAGCGCATAGGCGACCAGCGAGCCGGCGCCCGAGCCGCGCCCCGGCCCGACCGGTATGCCCTCCGCTTTCGCATATTTGATGAAATCCGCGACGATGAGGAAATAGCCGGGAAACTGCATCTTGATGATGACGTCGAGCTCGAAAGCCAGCCGCTTCCGATACGCCGCTTCCGTGAGGCCTGGCGCCGTACCGTGCTTGGCCAAGCGCGTTTCAAGTCCCGTTTCGGCCTGTTTCACAAGTTCCGCCGCCTCCTCGGCGGCACCACCGGCGCTCGCGAAACGCGGCAGGATCGGCTTGCGAGTCAAGGGGCGATAGGCGCAGCGCAAGGCGATCTCGACCGTATTGGCGAGCGCCTCGGGAAGATCGGCGAAACAAGCGGCCATTTCCGCGCGCGTCTTGAACCGGTGCTCGGGAGAGACCTGGCGCCGCGTGCCGTCGCCGACCACCGTGCCGTCGGCGATGCAGAGAAGCGCATCATGCGCTTCATAATCCTGCGCGCCGGCGAAATAGGCCTCGTTGGTCGCAACCAGCGGCAGGCCTTCCCGCATGCAAAGCTCGACGAGTTGCGGCTCGATCTCGCGCTCGCGCGCGAGCCCATGGCGCTGAAGTTCGACGTAAAGGCGGCCGTGGAAAAGCTGTCGCAGCGCGTTCAGTCGGCGCTCGGCAATCTCCGGCCGGCCGAGGGCGAAACAGCGGTCGAGCGGCCCCTTGGGACCGCCGGAGAGAACGATCAGCCCGTCGCTGCGGGTCTCGAGCCGGGCGAGCGGCAGATGCGGCAAATCCCCCGGCGCCGGATCCAGCCAGGCGCGCGAGGCTAGATGCATGAGATTGCGATAGCCGGCCTCGTCCTTGGCCAGCAGCACGATGGAGGCGCGCCCTGCTCCGGATTCGGCGCCGCGCGGGGCAACCTGCGCGCCATCGCCGAACTCGACCGCAAGCTCCATTCCGATGATCGGCTGAATTCCTTCTTTGGCCAGCTTTTCCGAGAATTCGAGCGCCCCGAACAGATTGTTGGTGTCGGTGATGGCGAGCGCCGGCATGCCGTCGGCGCCCGCGAGCTTGGCCAGTTTGGCGATCGACAAGGCCCCTTCCCGCAAGGAAAAGGATGTGTGGAGATGGAGATGGACAAAGCCTACTGCGGCACAAACGCCGTTCAGCGAAGGCACGACAACTGCGAAATTGCTCTCGGCAAAAAAGGAGTCCACGGGCCTTACCCTGAGCAAACAGCGCCGGGCGCGATGCGCCAAGCCTCGCCAATATCCTAGCGGCCTGCGCCGCCGCTCAGAAGGTAAACCCGTGGGATCTCAACAGAGATCTCAACTCGCCCCCATGCCTTTGGCAAGCAGCGCGAGCAAAGCAACAAAGATGGTGAGCGAGGCGAGCTCCGCCGCATCTTCGAGAAAGGGCAACATCCGATCACCCCCGATAGCCGAATGTTCCCCTTATATTCCTATTATGTTCCGTGTCAAGCTTAACTTCCGGACGGGAAATATTTTGAGGCAAAAATTCAAAGACAAATCATGGGGTTACCAGTGGGCGGTCCGAATGTTCATGTTCCATCCCTTTGTTAATACTGGGGAAAACATCAAATCGTTAGGGAACTTTCAAGAATGTATAACAATCGAGCCGCATCTTGACCGGCTTGCCGCGCCTTTCGAAACTTTGACGTCGCTTCGCGGGCCGCCCAGCCGAGATCGTCCAATCTTAAAATAAGCCCCGACGTGCGGCACACGCCGGGGCAGACATTTCCAGTTCCACCGAGCGGGACATTCTCGGCTCTTCCTTTATTGGCGGGAAAGCTTGTGCCGGGCTAGCCTGCTCCATGTCCGCCGCATGATCGTATTGGTTCCCCTTCGCGGATCATGCTCTAGCCGGCCGGCACGACATCGAGGACATGGATGATCGGAGCGGGCGGGATCGCGAACGGCGAAGCGAACGGCAATTCATGCGCTGCCAGCAACCCGATGACCAAGACGAGGCTCACGGTCAGCACCGTGATGGCGGCGATTTGCGCACGTGCCCTTTCGAGATGAACCAGCGCGACGCTGACCTGGCTCATCACCGCGAGGGCCAGCACCGACAACCATTTGACATTTTCGGATTGATCCTGAGAGAGCGCCAAACGCGTGTTTCGCGCGGTGCGCAGCGTGAGCGCGGTGTCGAACATCAGGCGGTCGAGATCGCTTCTGCCGCCGGCGCTCAGATGCAGCCCGTCAATCGCTTTGAAGATTTGGTCGAGCGTGACTTCCGCCTCCGGCGAGGACTGCTGGTGCGCCATGCTCGGCCATTCCTCTTTTACGACGGTCGAGGCATAGGCGCGAATCGCCGCGGCGAGCGAGTCGCGCGGCAGATCGAAAGTCGCCGCCAGCGTATTGAGTGCGAGGAGTTGATCGGCTTCCGTCCGCACAGCGGCGGCGGCGCGCCGGTCACGATCCCAGATGTCATTGGCGAGAAAGCCGATGAGAATGGCAAGGACCGCCGCCACGGCCCCGATAAACGGCGCGGCGACGCCCCTGAAGCTTTGCACCGCAAGGCCGGTCCTGCGGCCGAAGCAAAGCCAGACGAGGAGAGCAGCGCTTGTGCAAAAGAACAGAGCAAGAGAGGCGAGCAGGGCGGGCAATGGCAGCCCCAGCCACATCTCGATCATCGCATCCTCCGCGCTCGCCGCGAATCGGCCTGCCCTTCATACCTCGCCCTGCTAAATCGCGCGAGGCGCAGACCATCAAACGAAACGGCCGAGAGCGCATGGCTCTCGGCCCGATTTCACTGATCGTGGCGACGCGCTCTCATCACCAACGGTGCCAGCGATGCCAGCCCCAACCCCAACGCGGACCCCAATAAGGGCCCCAATATGGCGCCCAACGGCAGCCCCAGGGACCGCAGACCCAGCGCGCGTCCTGGACGCCCTGCTGCAGATCGGCCGAAGTGGCGACGCCGGGATCAAGCCCCTGCGCCATAGCCGAGGCTGAATCGGCGAAGGCTCCAAGGCTAGCAAGCGCGACGGCCCCAGCAACAACAAGCTTCAGCTTCGTATTCATTGCCTTCCTCCTTCAAGCCCCCTCAACCAGCATCGGACATGGCGCATGAACCCCGGCTGAAAGGCCGGTTCATTAAGTATTCACGACGGAGTTCCACCGTGCATCCGAGTTCCTAAACGCAGCATCCGGTTTGAAGCTCTTCTCTACCGCAGGATACGATCGAGAAAAAGCTTGGTGCGCTCGTGCCGCGGCGCAGAGAAGAAAGAGTCCGGCCGATTTATTTCGATGATCTCGCCGCCATCCATAAAGATCACCCGGTTTGCCACCTGCCGAGCGAAGCCCATCTCATGCGTGACGCACAGCATGGTCATGCCTTCCTCGGCAAGGCCGATGATCGTGTCGAGAACCTCCTTCACCATTTCGGGATCGAGCGCCGAGGTCGGTTCATCAAAGAGCATGATGCTGGGGCTCATGCATAGAGCGCGGGCGATCGCGACACGCTGCTGTTCGCCGCCCGACAATTGAGCGGGATATTTATGCGCCTGATCGGCGATTCTGACCCGCTCAAGATATTGCCGAGCGAGATCTTCAGCCTCGCCTTTCGGGAGCTTGCGCACATGGATCGGCGCCAAGGTGCAGTTCTCCAGCACCGTCAAATGCGAAAACAGATTGAAGTGCTGGAAGACCATGCCGACATGGCGGCGCACGTTTTCGATCGCGGCGAGATCGCGCGTCAGTTCAATCCCGTCGACCACGATCCGGCCCTGTTGATGCTCTTCGAGCCCGTTGATGCAGCGGATCAAGGTGGACTTGCCGGAGCCCGAAGGACCGCAGATGACGATCCGCTCGCCCCTGCCCACGACGAGATCGATGTCGCGCAGGACGTGGAAATCGCCATACCATTTGTTGAGCCCGGCAATCTCGACGGCGCCGGCATCGGCGAAGCGTTGGGATGTGTCGGCCATGGGTCTTTGCAAGCCTAGCGGCTCAGCCGCCGCTCGAGAAACAAGGAATAGCGCGACATGCCGGAAGAACAGACAAAATAGAAGAGCGCCGCGAAAGAATAGGCGGTCGGCGTAATCGTCGGCCCGGCCCAGTTGGGATCGAGCCGCGCCGAATCGACGCTGCGCAGGAAATCGAAAACGCCGACCGTGGCGACGAGCGTCGTATCCTTGAACAGGCCGATGAATGTATTGACGATGGCGGGAATGACGAGCCGCAGCGCCTGCGGCAGGATGACGAGACGCTGCATCGACCAGAAGCGCAGGCCCAAGGCCTTGGCGGCCTCGCTCTGCCCCTTCGGCAAAGCCTGAAGGCCGCCGCGCACCACTTCCGCCATATAGGCCGAAGCAAAGAGTGCCACGCCGATGAGCGGCGGCACCAGCCTGTCGGGGGCAAGCCGCTCGGGAATGAACAAAGGCAGCATCGTGCTCGCCATGAACAAAACCGCGATCATCGGCACGCCGCGCATGAACTCGATAAAGGCGATGCTGACGAGCCGCAGCGCCGGCAAGCGCGCGCGCCGCCCGAGCGCCAGCACAATGCCGAGCGGCAGCGAGACGACGATGCCGAAGGCTGCGACGACGAAAGTCACCAGAATGCCGCCCCAGAGATCGGTTCCAACCCTGGGCAAGCCAAGGCCCGGCGCGCCCCAGAGCAGGACGAAGGCAAGCATGGGATAGAGCGCGAAGAACAGACCGGCACCGAGCCGCCGCCACGCCGCTTTCGGAGTGAGAAGCCAGGCGACGAGCATGGCGCCGATGCCGAAGACGAGGTTGACCCGCCAGTGCTCATGCAGGGGATATGAGC
This sequence comes from Methylovirgula sp., assembly GCA_035266305.1. GTDB lineage: Bacteria > Pseudomonadota > Alphaproteobacteria > Rhizobiales > Beijerinckiaceae > Methylovirgula. The sequence goes on along the minus strand of DATFNQ010000003.1, from coordinate 9,217 downwards.
CGTAGGTGAAGTAGGGAAGCTTGTGGGCAACGAAGGCCCAGCAGGCGCCAGCCGCCGGCGCACGGCAAGGACCGCCGTCGCTGGCGCTCCAGACCGCATCGAAAATGAAGAACCGCAGCAGGCCGGGAATTGCCCAGACGACGAGCACGACGGAGCCGATCGTCAAGAGTGCCGACCTGGGTGTCGCAAAGAGCGTGCGCAGGATCTCGCCGCTCCCAGGCGCCCTCGGCGGCGGCGGAGGCGCCGCGCGGCTCGGGCTGGTTCGAGCGAGCTCCGGCATCAGTGCTGAACCTTGGCAATGCGGCGGTTGTAGAGATTCATCAGGAGCGAAGTCAGGAGCGAAACGGACAGATAGACGGCCATAGTCGTGGCCATCACCGGCACGGCCGCGCCGGTCTGGTTGAGCACCGTGCCGGCAAAGACCTGAATGAGATCCGGATAGCCGATGAACACGGCGAGCGACGAATTCTTGAAGAGGTTCAGATATTGGCTCGTGAGCGGCGGCACGATGAGCCGCATGGCTTGCGGGATGATCACGTATTTGCGCGCTTCGGCCTCGCGCAGCCCGAGCGCGGAGGCTGCCTCGCCCTGCCCTTTCGGCACGCCCTCGATGCCGGCCCGCACGATCTCGGCAATGAAGGCGGCGGTATAGAGAACGAGACTGAACAGGAGCGCGATGAATTCAGGCAGCAGCTTGGCACCGCCTGAGAAGTTGAAACCCTTGAGCACCGGCACGTCGAAACCGAGCGGTTGGCCGATAGCAAAATAGGTGGCGAGAGGAAACGCGATCACCGGGAGAACGGCGAGCGATCGCCAGCTGTCCATCCGCTTTGCCCAGAACCAACAGGCAAGGCCGCCGAACAGGCCGAAGCCGAAGGCGACAAGCACCCATACGGCCGCCGGCGCAAACACTGGTGCCGGCAGGAAGAGGCCGCGGTCGTTGAGATAGACGTGGCCCGGGAGCGCCAAGGATCGCTGCGGGCTCGGCAGAGCCTCAAGCACTGCATTGTACCAGAAGAGGAGTTGAAGCAGCAGCGGCACATTGCGTGTCGCCTCGACATAGATCGCGGCAAGCCTTGCGACCAAGAAATTGCGCGACAGCCGCGCTGCCCCCAGCGCGAAGCCGAGCAGGCTCGCCGGCACGATGCCGATCGCCGCCACGAGAAGCGTATTGAGCAGGCCGACGAGAAAGGCACGGCCATAGGTCGAGGCGGGCGAATAGGGGATCAGATGCTGATCGATGTCGAAGCCTGCGGGCTCTCTCCAGAACGAGAAATCGACCGGAATGTGATGCGCGCGCATGTTGGCGAGGCCGGTCGCAACGGCTTCGTAGACAAGCAGGGCGAGCACGCCGAGAAAGAGGACTTGGATCGCGACGCCGCGCAGGACCGCGTCGCGCCTGAGAGATGAAAGCGCTAACATCGGGCGCGGTGCCCATCCTGCCGAGGCATGGGCAGCTCAGCGGATCGGCGGAGCATATTGAATGCCGCCATGCGTCCACAGAGCGTTGAGGCCGCGTTTGATCCTCAATGGTGAGCCTTCCCCAAGATTGCGCTCGAAAACCTCGGCATAATTGCCGACGTGCTTGATGATCCGATAGGCCCAATCCTTGGACAATCCCAATCCTTCGCCGAAATTGCCTTCGACGCCGAGAATGCGCCTCGCCTCGGGATCCTCGGACTTCATCTTGTCGTCGACATTCGCCGAGCTGATGTCCGCCTCCTCGGCATCGAGCATGACGAAATTCACCCATTTCACGAGATTGAACCATTGATCGTCGCCCTGGCGCACGGCCGGGCTAAACGGCTCCTTCGAAATGATTTCCGGCAGGATCACGTGGGCGTCCGGGTCGGCGAGCTTGGCGCGTTCGACATAGAGGGCGGAGGAATCGGTGGCGAATGCGTCGCAGCGGCCGTTCTCATAGGCTTTCACGGCCTCATCCGAGGTCGCGAAGGCGACCGGCTCATAGGGCATCTGATGGGAGTGGAAGAAATCGGCGATGTTCAGTTCGCTCGTCGTGCCCTGCTGCACGCAGATCGATGCGCCGGAGAGTTCGAGCGCCGAGGAAATGTTCAATTTCCCACGGACCATGAAGCCCTGGCCGTCGTAAAAATTCACCCCGGTGAAGAGCAGGCCCTGTCCCGCTTCGCGCGACAGCGTCCAGGTCGTATTATGCGCCAGCACATCGACCTCGCCCGATTGCAGGGCCGTGAACCGATCCTTGGCCGTCAAGGGTAAGAACTTCACCTTGCTCGGATCGTCGAAGATCGTCGCCGCGACCGCCCGGCAGAAATCGACGTCGAATCCGGTCCAATTGCCATTGTCGTCCGGCAGGCCGAAACCCGGCAGGCCAGGATTGGAGCCGCAGATGAGGTAGCCGCGCTGTTTCACCTGATCGAGGGTTGTCGCGTCCGCGTCGCCGCTTGAGACGGCGAGCGCCAAGCCGAAAAAGACGCAAAACAGGAGTTTTTTCGACAACATCGCGCTGAACATGAAGCTTGGCTCGGCCTTCCGACAAGGCTTGCTCTGATTTCCCGGCAGCGGACCGATTGGTCCGGGTCGAGCGAAGACGACCCTGTCTTCAGCGAGGGGCGCTGGACTATCAGGAGTTTCGGCCGCCGCGGTCAAGCGGGGTCGGGCCGAATGTGGTAAGTTGCGGTTTGCGATCAGCTTTCAGCACAATTCGGAATCCCCGAGCGTGCGGGATTGCCCTCGAGCCGATCGCTCGCGATACTCGGGCCGAAACTCAGCTTGTCGAACCGCGCCAATTCGTTTTTTTAGGATTGGCCTATTCTTTCGCACTTCGGACAGCGCAATGACGAAGACCACGTCCGAGGGACGAAGAGATCTGAAAGTCCGGACGAAATTGGTCCATGCCGGCCGCCATCCCTTCGAGCAGCATGGGTTCATCAACACGCCGATCTATCGCGGCTCGACGGTTCTTTTCCCGACCTATGCCGATCTTCTCGCCCGCAACGCGCGCTTCGTCTATGGCACGATCGGAACGCCGACGACCGAGGCGCTCGAGTCCGCCTGGACCGAGATTGCCGGCGCGGCCGGCACGGTGCTCGCGCCGTCCGGGCTTGCCGCGATCAGCCTTGCCTTGCTCACCGCGGTCAAATCCGGCGACCACATCCTGGTGACCGACTCGGTCTACCGGCCGACGCGGAATTTCTGCGACAGCGTTCTGCAGCGCATGGGCGTCGAGACGACCTATTACGATCCGCTGATCGGGGCGGCGATCGAAAGCCTCGTCAAGCCGAATACGCGCGCGATCTTTCTCGAGACGCCGGGCTCACAGAGCTTCGAAATGCAGGACGTGCCGGCGATCACCGCCGTCGCCGCGGCGAAGGGATTGGCCACCATCCTCGACAACACATGGGCGACGCCGCTGTTCTTCCCGCCGCATGCGTTCGGCATCGACATGGCGGTCGAAGCGGGCACGAAATATCTCTCGGGCCATTCCGACCTGCTGCTCGGCCTCGTCTCCGCCAACGAGCGTTGGTTCAAGAGGCTGCGCGCGACTTTCGATGCCTTTGCCATGTGCCCCGGCCCGGAGGACGTGTTTCTGGCGCTGCGCGGCCTGCGCAGCCTGGAATTGCGGTTGAGAGAAGCGCAGCGTCAGGGCCTCGCCATCGCCGAATGGCTGGCGAGCCGCCCGGAGGTGGCCGAGGTCCTGCATCCCGCCCTGCCCGCTTGCCCCGGTCATGCGATATGGAAGCGCGATTTTCAGGGTGCCTCGGGTCTCTTTTCGGTGTTCCTCAAGCCCTGCTCGCAGGAGGCGCTCGCCGCCTTCCTCGACGGCCTCACGCTGTTCGGCATGGGCTTTTCCTGGGGCGGCTACGAAAGCCTCGTCGTTCCCTTCGATTGCAGCGCCTATCGTACCGCAACCCTCTTCAGCCCGCCCGGCCCCGCCTTGCGCTTCTCGATCGGCCTCGAAGACCCCGAGGATCTCAAGGCGGATCTCGAAGCGGGCTTCGTCAGGCTGAGAGAAGTGACGTGAATGAAGGCACGACTGCGAATGTTGAAGCGGCTGCCCACCATCAAACCATTGTCCATCTCAGCCGAAAATGATCTAAATTGAACGATTAGACGGCCGGCTGGGACGATCGGAACGGCGCGATAGCTCAAGCCTGATGGCGTTCGCGTGCGGAGTCCTCTTTGCTCAACGTCTTCCAAAGGCAAACAATCCCTCTTGTTCGAGGATTGCCCGGCATGGACATTCTGCGGCTCGCGCTTTTGAGCCTCGCCGCGCTCATCGCCATCATCTTGGGCATCAGCTTTCTCTTCGAGGCGAACGCACCGACCGAGGACAATGCGCCGAGTCCTGCGCTTGCGAGTTTCGCACCTGACGAGCCATTGCGCGAAACACGGCAGAAGATCGAGGCGCAGATCGCAGCTGAGGCGCCCGACTACGCGCGGTTCTTCGACCGGCTGAAGAGCGTCCTGCCGACCGAATATGACGCGATCCTCGACAGGTTCGCTAAACAATCGCTTGAAGGCGCCGACATGAGCAATGTCGATTCGCTTCTCTCTGATGCCGTGCGTGACGTGCGGCTGTCGAACGGCATCTTGGCGGCCAAAGCCGATAGCGCGGCGCTCTCGCATATTTTCGACATGCAGCTGAAAATGATGCAGGCGCTTGCGGCCAGGGATGCGCGGCTCTGCGTCGATTTTCTCTACGGGGGCGCGAGCGAGGCCTTCTTCGAATTTTCCGCGCAAAACCGCCGGCTCGTCTCAGGCATGGCGATTGCCGGGCTCGAAGCGATCAGCAGCGGCCGGAGGAATAAGATCGAGCGCCAGCCGCCGAACGACGCCGATTTCAACGAGCTCGAGAGCGCCTTGAAGGCACAGGGCCTCAATCAGGCGGAAATTGCGGCAATTCTCGACGGCAAGACGCCGGATCCGCCGATCGCGGACGAGAGAATGTGCGCTGTGGGGCAAACTTATCTGAAGACGCTCGCCGCGCTGCCCGAGCCGATTCGCCTGCGCATCTATGGCTTGGCTGTCGAGCTGATGGCGCGGTCGTGAATACGCTTTGCGGCCATCGCGAGGCTTGACTCGTCTTCTCCATTCTAATGATAAAATTAATAGACATCCTGCAGCTCGCTCCCTAATGGAACCTGCATCAGGAATGCAGGCAGGATTGGCCGACGTGCCACCATGTTGACTAAAAAGGGAAAATACGGGCTCAAAGCCATGCTTCACCTGGCCGGCCGGCCACCGGGCCAGCCGTCGCTGGTCACCGAGATCGCGACGACCAATGCCATCCCCAAGAAATTCCTCGACACGATCCTCGGCGAATTGCGCAACGCCGGGCTCGTCAATTCAAAGAAGGGCAAAGGCGGCGGCTATACGCTCGCCCGTTCGGCCCAGGAAATCCGCGTCGGCCATATCATCCGCATCCTCGACGGACCGCTCGCGCCCATCCAATGCGCGAGCAAAACGTCGTATCGACGCTGCGACGATTGCAAGGACGAGAAAAGCTGCGGCGTCAGGCTCGTCATGCTCGAAGCCCGCGAGGCGATCGCGACGGTTCTCGACAACCGCACGCTCGCCGACATGCGCGCTTTTGCCGTGCGCGGCGAGGCGGAACTTACCTACTGCATATGATGCCGATACGCCCAAGCGTGCTTTCCTTGCCGCCGCGATAAAGGCATAAGCAGCTTGGCGCGCACCTTCGCTTCCCTTTTAGCCGGTCCGGTCGGCCCGCTGGCTGAACTTAGATCCGTACGAACATCTGGATGTTAGGCGATATTCTTAAGATGCTGGATGAGCCGAAAGCCCTGTTGCGATCTCTCTTCGAGACGGCAATCTCCGCCGCCGATCCGGCCCGCGTTCTCGCCCGCCACCTGCCGCCTCCGCCGAAAGGCCGTACGCTCGTCATCGGCGCCGGCAAGGCCGCAGCCTCCATGGCGTGCGCCGTCGAGGCGGCCTGGCCGGGCGAGCTCTCGGGCCTCGTGGTGACCCGCTATGGCCATCGTCTGCCGACCCGAACGATCGAGGTGATCGAGGCGAGCCACCCGGTGCCCGACGCGGCCGGGCTCGCTGGTTCCAGCCGGATCCTGGCCAGCCTCAAAGGCCTGACCGAGGATGATCTCGTTCTCTGCCTCATTTCAGGCGGCGCCTCGGCGCTGCTGCCGCTGCCTCTCGAAGGCCTTGGGCTTGAAAACGAGCAGAGTCTCAACAAGGCGTTGCTCACATGCGGCGCCACGATCAGCGAGATGAACTGCGTGCGCCGGCATCTCTCGGCGATCAAGGGCGGCCGGCTGGCGCTCGCCTGCTATCCGGCTCGTCTCGTGACCCTGCTGATCTCCGACGTGCCGGGCGACGCGCCGATCGACATCGGCTCCGGCCCGACGATCGCCGATCCGACCACCTGCGCCGATGCCCTGGCGATCATCGCGCGCTACGGAATCGAGATGAGCGACAAGGTCCGCGAGGTCTTGGTGAGCGGTCGCGGCGAAAGCGTCAAGCCCGGCGACCCGCGGCTTGCCACCAGCGAGGTCAGGATGATCGCCACGCCGCAGATGGCGCTCGAAGCGGCGGCCGAGGCCGCGCGGAAGACAGGGATTCCCGCGCATATCCTCAGTGACAGGATCGAGGGCGAGGCCCGCGACGTCGGCAAGGTGCTGGCGGCGGTCGCCCTGCAGGTGGCGCGCCACAACGAGCCTTTCGCGCCGCCCTGCGTCCTGCTCTCTGGCGGCGAGACGACGGTGACGGTGCGCGGCGCGGGGCGCGGCGGCCGCAACGTCGAATTCCTCCTGGCGCTCGGCCTTGCGCTCGACGGCCACCCTGGCATTTTCGCCCTGGCCGGCGATACCGACGGCGTCGACGGTCTGGAGGAAATCGCCGGCGCCTATGTGGCACCCGACTCGCTTGCCCGCGCGTGGAAGAAAGGGATCAAACCGCAGGACAGCCTCGCCGCCAACGACGGCCACGGTTTCTTCGAGGCGCTCGGCGACAGCGTGGTGACCGGGCCGACCTTGACCAATGTGAACGATTTCCGCGCGATCCTCATAACCGAGGAGGCGGCAGCGGCTTGAAACTTGCGCCTTCGGTCAATGCAGGCCGGCAGCCGACGCTGGAACGCCGCTCAGGAAGGTCTCAGGTGCTATGCCGAAAAGCGTGAGGCCTTCGACGAAGGACGCTGAAGGGCGCGCGAACTCGATCGACACGCCGTCAGCCTGCCAGGTCGTCATCGCCGAGAGGAGAATCTGCAACGATTGGCCGCCGAGTCGCGCGACATGCGATGCATCGATGATAATCTCCGCGCCGCGCAGCGAAAGAATGTCCTCGGTAAGCGAGATCGCCGCCTTGATGTCGAGCACGTCCGGAAGCACCAGAGTTTTCGGATTTGCATGGATCGAAATGTCAGCCAGCCGAGAACTCCAGACGCTCGCCCCGGCATACCGCGCATCAGCGCCTTCACTACGCTTGCGGAGATTACCGGCCGCTTGCACCGTTGCTTCCCTCGCCGCGAAAATACGCCCACGCGACGCAAGCTTGGCAGTTTTCTTGATTCATTCTTTCCAATTCCTTCCGCGCCGCCGGCACGCCAGGCCTTGATGTTCACCCTCCTCGTCACCGGCTTTGGCGCCTTCCCAGGCGCAAGGCATAATCCCACCCTCGACCTGATCGGCGCCTTGCAGCGCCGAAAGGCGCGGTTCGTGCGCTTTGGCATAAGGCTCGAAGCGCGGGTTCTGCCGGTCCTCTACGCCGATATCGGCCCGCTCCTTGCCAGGCTCACGCAAGAGATCGCGCCCGACGCCATTCTGCTTTTCGGCCTGGCCGGCGGGCGCAAGAGCATCTCCATCGAGACGCGGGCGCGCAATCGGGTGAACCCCGTTCATCCTGATGCCGGCGGCTCTTGCGTCGCGGCGTTCAGCCTCGTGGCGGGCGGCCCGATGATCGTGAGGGCGCGTATCCCGGCGGCGCAGATTGCCGCGGCGCTGCGCCGCGCCGGCATAGCGAGCCGGCTCTCGCAGGACGCCGGCACCTATCTCTGCAATGCGGCGCTCTATCATTCGCTCGTCGCGCGCCACGCGGCCAGCGTCGGCTTCATCCACATTCCCTGGCCGGCAGCGGCACGGCGCGATCGGCGAAGCTCGACCTATTCTTCTTCCCGTCCAACGTTCGCCGAGATCGTCAAAGCCGCCGAGATCGCCATTCTTGAAGTCGCCACAGCCGCCCGGCGCGAGCGCTTGGCTCAACTTCCGTAGCTCACGCGATAAATGACGCCGAGCTTGTCGTCGATTATGGTTCAGCGGAAGAAGCCACGCGAGAACTTCCTGCCAATCCGCGGCGCACCTTTTGTTAGATGTCGGCCGCGTTCAAACACAACCATGCTGTCATAGAAGTGCATCGACAGTGTGCAACGGGTGAATTCCGAAGACTGGAGCTTGTCTCCGGTCCAATCGGCGTTCAATTCATCGATGAGACCTTTGCAGATTTCGATAAAGGAACCGGCACGCCCGAGACCGCCGCCAAATTCATCCCAATACGCGGTGTGCAAATCCCCGACCGCATAGACGCCATCTGCAGCCGTGCGCCGATAGAGAAATCGGAAAGTCTCCGAAATATCGCTCATTTTGTGACTGCCGTCGTCGAGCACTGCGTTTGGCGCCCCCTGGATTCCGGAGTGAAGTGCAACGGGGCTATGAGAAGCGGATTTGAACGTCTTTGCCAAGTTCGGTGAGGATCGCCTGGAACGGGGTCTTGAATGCGAGGCATTTTCGCGGGGTCAGATTGGCGGTTATGACGATGTCCTGGATTTCGGCGTCTGAGAGCCGATCGACATCGAGATGTCTGGGCAGCCAGCGCCGCAATCGTCCATTAGCGTTTTCGATTCCGCCCTTCTGCCATGAGGCATAAGCGTCGCAGAACCACGTGGTCATGTCTCGCATGTCCCGTAGCAACCCGTGCCGGGCGAAGGCGGTGTCGTTGTCGAAGGTGACGGATCTTCGCAGGCGGGGATCGATCCGGCCGAATACGGCGAGCATGACGGAGATGGTTTCGGCGGCGGTTTTGCCGGCTAGTCGCGCGGCGAGCGTCACGCGCGACTTTCGCTCGTGCAGGACGAGCACGGGCCGCGTGCGTTTGCAGATGATGAGATCGCCTTCCCAATGGCCAGCCTCGCCGCGGGTTTCGATGGTTTTCGGCCGATCATGGATCGAAGCTCGATCCTTGATCGTGTCGCGCGAGGGTCTGGCGCGAC
>DATFNQ010000002.1:0-2738 GCA_035266305.1 Methylovirgula sp. | reverse complement strand
GACGCTGCCGATCTGGTCGAGGTGGAATACGAGCCGCTGCCGGTCAACGTCGATCCGCTCAAGGCGATGACGGCCGGCGCGCCCATAATCCGCGAGGACATCAAGGACAAGACCGACGGCGCCCACGGCAAGCGCAAGCATCCCAACCACATCTTCTCATGGCAGGCCGGCGACCAGACCGCGACCGATGCGGCTTTTCAGAAAGCTGATGTGACGATCAAGGAGATGATCATCTATCCGCGCGTACATCCGTGCCCGCTCGAGACCTGCCAGTGTGTCGCCTCCTTCGACAAGATCAAAGGCGAACTGACGCTGTGGGGCACCTTCCAGGCGCCACACGTCATCCGTACGGTCGGCTCGCTGATTTCGAAAATCCCCGAGCACAAGATCCACGTCATTGCCCCGGATATCGGCGGCGGCTTCGGCAACAAGGTCGGCGCCTACCCGGGCTATATCTGCTCGATCGTCGCTTCGATCGTCACCGGCCGCCCGGTGAAATGGGTCGAGGACCGCATCGAGAATCTGTCGACCACGGCGTTCGCCCGTGACTTCCACATGGACATGGAAATCGCGGCGACCAAGGATGGCAAGGTGACGGCGATGCGCTGCTACACCATCGCCGACCATGGCGCGTTCGATGCCTGCGCCAACGCCACCAAGTGGCCGGCGGGACTGTTCAGCATCATCAGCGGCTCCTACGATTTCCCGACTGCGTATTGCCTGGTCGACGGCGTCTATACCAACAAGGCGCCGGGCGGCGTCGCCTATCGCTGCTCGTTCCGCGTCACCGAGGCCGCTTACTGCATCGAGCGCGCCATGGACATCATGGCGCAGAAGCTCGGCATGGATCCCGCGGAGTTTCGCATCAAAAACCTGATCCGGCGCGAGCAGTTTCCGTACACGTCGGCGTTCGGCTGGCAGTACGATTCCGGCGATTATCACACCGCCATGAACAAGGCGATGGAGACGGTCGATTACAAAAAGCTGCGCGCCGAGCAGAAGGCCAAACGCGAAGCCTTCAGGCGCGGCGAGACCCGCGAGGTGATGGGCATCGGCGTCGCCTTCTTCACCGAGATCGTCGGCGCCGGCCCGTCGCGCGCCTGCGACATTCTCGGCATCGCCATGTTCGATTCCGCCGAGATCCGCATCCATCCGACCGGCAGCGGCATTTGCCGGCTCGGCACCAAATCGCAAGGGCAGGGCCACGAGACCACCTATGCCCAGATCATCGCCACCGAGCTCGGTTTGCCTGCCGACAACATCATGATCGAGGAGGGCAACACCGACACCGCTCCCTATGGTCTCGGCACCTACGGCTCGCGCTCGACGCCGGTGTCGGGCGCCGCCACCGCCATGGCCTGCCGCAAGATCAAGGCCAAGGCGCAGATGATCGCCGCCTACATGCTCGAAGTGCACGACGACGATCTGGAATGGGACGTCGATCGCTTCCGGGTGCGCGGCAATCCCGAGCGCTTCAAGACCATGACCGAGCTCGCCTGGGCGGCCTACCACGAGGTGCCGCCCGGCATGGAGCCCGGGCTTGAGGCGATCAATTATTACGATCCGCCGAATTTCACCTTCCCGTTCGGCGCTTACATTTGCGTGGTCGATGTCGACGTCGATACCGGTCAGACCAAAGTCCGCCGCTTCTACGCGCTCGACGATTGCGGCACCCGCATCAACCCGATGATCATCGAAGGCCAGATCCACGGCGGCCTGACCGAAGCGTTCGGCATCGCCATGGGCCAGGAGATCCATTACGACGACGACGGCAACGTCACCACCGCGTCGCTGATGGATTATTTCCTCCCCACCGCGGTCGAGACGCCGCATTGGGAGACCGACTGGACCACGACGCCGTCGCCGCATCATCCGATCGGCGCCAAAGGCGTCGGCGAAAGCCCCAATGTCGGCGGCGTGCCGTGCTTCTCCAACGCCGTCAACGACGCCTTCGCCTTCCTCGGCTCGACCCACATCCAGATGCCCCACGACCATTGGCGCACCTGGGCGGCGGCGGAGAAGCTCGGGCTGCATGGGTGAGGCACTGCCGCCCCTCATGCGTCATGCCCGGCCTTGTGCCGGGCATCCACGACTTCGACATAGAAGAAAGACGTGGATGGCCGGGACAAGCCCGGCCATGACGGAGTGTGAGTGATGGTCACGTCATGACGCTAAAGCGCGAAGAAATCTCCGATCGCTTGGCCGCCGTCGGCTATATCGCCGACCGCGATATCGCGACCGCGCTGTGGCTGATGGAATTCCTCAAGCGCCCGCTGCTGCTCGAAGGCGAGGCCGGCGTCGGCAAGACTGAGGTCGCCAAGGCCCTGGCCGCCGTGCACGGCGCCGAGCTGATCCGGCTGCAATGCTATGAGGGGCTCGACCAGAACGCGGCGCTCTACGAGTGGAACTATCAGCGTCAGCTCTTGGCGATCAAAACCCGCGAGGGCGTCGGCGAAGATGCCGACGCCATCGAAGAGCACATCTTTTCCGAAAAATATTTGCTGGAACGGCCGCTGCTCGCCGCCATCCGCAGGGTCGCGCCGCCGGTGCTGCTGGTCGACGAGGTCGACCGCGCCGACGAGGAGTTCGAGGCGTTTCTTTTGGAACTGCTCTCGGATTTTCAGGTCAGCATTCCCGAGCTCGGCACCATCAAGGCGACTTCGATCCCGCGCGTGGTGCTGACCTCGAACGGCACCCGCGAATTGTCCGACGCGCTGCGCCGGCGCTGTCTCTATCAC
>DATFNQ010000001.1:0-16490 GCA_035266305.1 Methylovirgula sp. | reverse complement strand
CGAGCCGCCCAGGGGGAAGGGCAGGCGCAGTGCGGCGAACCCGACATTGATCACGTCGAACAGGACCGCATATTCGATCGCAAAAAGTCGCGTCAACGGTATGTTGGCGCAAACGCCGGAAGCTTTCAAGCCATCCCGCACCTAAATCACGTGCATGGATGACATCTCAAACAAATATGCGCTTGCCGCTCTGAAAGAACGCCGGGCTGCAATCGCGGGAGAGATAACCTCGCTCGAATCTCGCCTCCGCTATCTTCGCCAGATGGTCGAGCATGTGGACGGAGCGCTCAGGCTCTTTTCGCCCTCACTTGATCCCGGAGCAATCCCAGAAAAGAAGCCATATCGGCGCGTGAAGCTGTTCGCTTCGGGCGAATTGAACCGGCTCATTCTAGGAGTGCTTAGGAAGGCCGAGAAACCGCTTTCGAGCGTCCAGATAACGGATGTTGTGGCCCGAGAGCTAGGCCATGGTCCAGAGGCCAAGCGTGGCATGGGAAACCGTATTCGCGCGAACCTCTGCTATTTGGCTAGAGAGCGTGGCCTTGTGGTGAAGGAAGGGGACCGGGCAAGCGCGAGGTGGTCGCTCAAACCCTGATGATTCCCGGGTTATCCACTTGACCTAATGAAAGGACCGGATCACTTTCCGCGCCGGCCGAACGAATCACACTCCCCTGGGACTCTTAGCGCTCGATTGGCAACGGGGCGCTGACCCAGGAAAGGAGGTGATAAGAATGATTCCGTATCGGCCCGCCGGGCGCGAGAAGGCCGTCTTTGTGCGGTCCTATCGTCGCTTTCGGCACGGTCAGTGGGAGCATATTCGCTCCCACTTCCGTAGTTGGCCCCGCTAAGAGGGCAATGATCTCTGGAGAGAGATAGACTTGGCGACCCCTTCGGGGGTCGCTTTTTATTAAAGCGCCGCCTCTTTGCAAAGGCGACTCACTTTTGACAAATAATTTGTAACGGGCTTAATGTGTTCCATCAAGGAGATTTTCGGCAAATTCTGACTTTTTCCGACGGGTTTTGCCCAAATCTGACAAATCTTGACGGGTTCAAATGAGTGCGCGTCCTGATGATGATGCAGCTCAGGAGGAAGAAGCGGGCGTGATCCGCTTCACGCCGTCGCCACAGCTCTGGAAATACCTCGGATGGCTTGTCCGAAATACGGTCTTAGGCAAGACCGAAAAGGACGTGGCAATCCATATCCTGACTGCTAAGCTTTCCGAGATGAGGCGCGAAGATTTCAGTGACGGGCAAAAGCCCTGAGCGTCTAAGCAGCTTTCGCGCGTTGCCAATACCCGCAAAAATCGACACTCGGCTTGGCCTTCAATGCGAGCGCGGCGAGCCGGTTCCCCTGATCGCCATTACTCGAGCGCCGATGATCTTCGCGCCATGAAGCCTCTTGCGCGTAGCGGAGAAGGTACGCGCCCGCGATATGATGATGATGTCCGATTTCCGCGCGGCGAAGCCTTGAGAAATATTCTTCCGCCGCGTTCGTGCACGCGCCCGCTAAAGAGTAAGCCTCTTGATGATTTACGCGGCGCATCTCGAATTGGCCATGAAGGTCGTTCCAAGCAGTTCCTTCATCCGCGTTCACAACGGTTCCCTTTGCGATGCGCGAGCGGATGAAAGAGAGCGCGTGGCCTTCCGAGCGGAACACTGCCGGCACTGAGTTACCGCCGCGCTCGCGCACGATCACAACGCATTTGCGCTTGCCCGATTGATTGGACGTGAAGCGGCGATCGATCCGATGCTCTTTGAGGTTCGCCGGCTTGACATAACCTCCAAAAAATCCGCCGTCGATCTCAGCAACCTTGCCTTCCCCGCCGACGACACGGCCTTTAATCTCTGCGGCCATCGCTTCACGGCACTTGTGCAGCAAAACCCAAGCGGTCTTGTGCGAGATGCCGAGGTCGCGCGACAGAGCCAACGCGCTCTTGCCCTTCACCTCGTTGCAGAACACGGCGATTGCAGCGAGATAGGCGCGGAGCGGCAACTTGTGAGATGCGAACAGCGTCCCGCTCGTAATGCTGAAATCCCTGCCGCAAGCCCGGCATTCAAAGCGGGGCGCGCCATTCGGACGGCGGCAGTCGTAAGCTTTCAATCCGCCGCAGTGAGGGCAAACCGGCTCGCCATCCGTCTCGGGCCAGCGCAGCTTGCGGAAGATCGTCTCGGCCTCAGCATCCGTCATGCGGAAGACGCTCGCGAGAGAGAGCGTCCGGGCCGCTTTGGATTGGAGGAAATGCTGAGACATTGCGTATGTGCCTTTAACCTTGCACATACGATAGGATAGTTTCACTTGCGTGTCAATAAGGAATCGTGCAAATATGAAAGGAATAATTCACTTTCAGAGGTAAGCCGATGAGGCCGAAGGCGAACGAAAAGGAATGGGCGGAGGCCGTCAAGCGCTTCCTAAAGGCCGAATTGAAGCGGGCCGATGTCACCTATGCCGAGCTTGCGGAGCGGCTCAAAAAGCATGGTTTGAAGGAAGAAACGGAAGCCTCGGTAACGAGCAAATTGAATCGCGGCACGTTCGCCGCGACTTTCTTTATGGCCTGTCTTGCGGCGCTAGAATTGGATGGCCTAAGATTGGAGGATATTTAGCTAAGAAGAAGATACGTTCCTTGGGCAACGGCGACATACCCGACCAAGATGACCAGGACAAATCGCCATCTGGGTGGCGAATAATTGCAAACCTTGCAAAATCCTATGCCAAGGCACAGGAAGCCAAAAACAATCAAAGAAGAAGCAATGATCGGGCGGCCAATTGGACGGCTGGGGCCACTGTCGCTATCGCCTTCTTCACCGCTGCCACTATCGGGGTCGGAATAGCCCAATGGTGGATTCTCAGTGGCACCTTGAATGAAGCTAAAAATGCTACTGTTCAAGCTAATCGGGCTTGGATTGGTCCAATCGTTTCCGCGCTCGAAAATCCAGTGCCTAAAAAGGTTGGCGATAAAACAGCGTATGTCATCGCCTACTTGGATAGCGGCAAAAGCGCCGCTTTTAATATGATGGAGTTTCACGATCATTTTTGGATAAACATGAAAGGCTTCAGCGGCCCAATAATCCCTTCCAACAGATTCCAAGCTAATGATTCTTGCGCAAAGGTCACAAAGGAGAATAGCGCCGGTGTCATATGGCCAATGATCCCCGGCACAACAAATCCGATGACCATAGGCCCCCTTGAGAAGGATACTTTCCGCGCCGACGCCGATTTCATCAATCGAAATAACCTTCTCGGAATTCATGGATGTTTTTTTTATCAGACGTTCGGAAAGAATCACCGATCCGCTTACTGTTTTTTCCTGAGGCCAGTTTTCATGGCGGATGGCAGCGTCACCCCAATGGACAAGTGGAGTTGGGCAATATGCCCTGGCGAAAAACAGAATTACGCTGATTAGCGCGCACCGCGCCGCCCAGCCCACTTAGCGGGCCTTCCGGCGTTTGCGCCAACATACCGCGCGTCAACCATCCGTCGCCGGTGTTGTCGATGGCGAGGCGTGCCTGCAAACAGGCAAGCCTCTGAGGAGCCGCCGCGAACCGCCAGGCTGCCATCTTGATCTGCAACGGATCCGGGACGTCCTCGGCATCGAAAACCACGACGAATTGGCCGCGCAGAAGCGGCAGAGCCACATTGAGCGCCCGCGGCTTGGTGTGCGGCGTTCCGGCTGGCGCGACAACGACTTCGCCCGGGAGACGAGCGGCCTGCATCAAGGCGCCGAGGGTCTCCTCGTCATCTTCTTCGATCACGAACTTGACGTCGAGCTTGGCGCGCGGGTAGTCGATCCGGTCCATGGCCGCGAGGAGCTGCGGGACGATGCGGGCCTCTCGATAAAGCGCGATCACGATCGTAGATCGGCAGTTCGATGTCTTCGAGACGCCGAAGTCGCGGCGCGGGCGCGCCGAGACTGGCGACGCAGGCCTCAGCCGCAGCCAGATGACGGCGATAAACGCGAGACTCAAAAGCATTCCGCAGGCCGCGCTTGTTGCTGCGGGGGCCATGAGCTGGCAAAGCGCAATCGACATGGCGATTGCCAAGCCACCGTACCACTGGCGCACGCTTGCTCCGTCCTTGGCGCAAAGCACGGGATCGAGAGACCAAAGCCCTAAACTCGCCGCGTGTGAGATCTCTTCACGGCAAGCCGCGCGCACCAGCTCCATCAGATGCGTCGGCGTGGTCAGCGCCAGCCCGGCGCAAAGGGCGCCGTTGCGCCGCACGGCAGCGATGAGATGAACAATCGCCTTGCCGCGCGGCGCGCCAAGAAAGGCCGGTCGCTTGCAACCGACGAGCGGCACCAATCCGGCCCTGATGGATTGCGGATAGCGCGTCGCCGGCCCGAGCGTCACGTGTCCATCGACAAAGGCAAGACGGAGATGGCGTGCCAGGGACCTGTAGAAATGATCTTCGGAGATCTTGCCTTCGGCGGGGAGAACGGCATCCGCCGTTGCCCCTTGTGCCCGCGCTTTCGCCGCTGCCGCCACAAGAATGCCGGAAGCGATCCCATAATGGACGAGAAAGCCGATTTCCGCCGGCAGGTTCTGTGCGACGCGCGCCGAAGCCGCACTCGCATTTTGCCACGCGATGACAGTCGAGCAAAGCTGCGGTTTGGGGCTGGGATCAAACCGCGGACTGGCGCGCCTTTCGACAGGCGGGGACGAAGCATCCGACTTGCGGCGCAGATCAAGGCGCGGAACGGCCTCGCTCGGCCAGTTCTCCGAGGGCGCCGGCTGTGGTTGATTATTGTTCGACGGCATGGGACGCAACACGGGACGCCCGAATACCGCTAATGCCCAGCGGAACCGTTTGAGACTAACCGAGAGCTTCGACTTTGGCTATTGGGGTTGCTTTGTTCTTCGCCAGGCTTGCTAGTTTCCTGCTCGTTCTAGTTGTGCCCTGCATGGTCACGGGCCAGCCTCTCGGCTCCGTCGTCGTGCCAAACTTCTTTGATCCGCAACACAGGGTTGATAAGCCGGATCTCACAGAGCTGCACAGCCTGAGATTCCTGACCGAGGACGATTACCCGCCCTTCCATTTTGCCCTGCCGGACGGCTCGCTCGCCGGTTTCGATGTCGATCTCGCGCGCGCCATATGCGAGGAACTGAAGATCGCCTGCACGATCCAGGCGCGCCGCTTCGATCTGCTCGCCGATGCATTGAATGCGAACGACGGCGATGCGCTCATCGCCTCCTTGCGCATCGACGCGCAGAGCCGGGCCAAGTTCGATTTCACCGCGCCTTATTATGCGACGCCTGCCCGCTTCGTGTCGCTTGCCGCCACGAAGCTCGAGGCGACACCTGAAGGGCTGGCCGGCAAGCGCGTGGGGGTCATCGGCAAAACGGCACACGAAGCCTATCTCCAGATCTTCTTCCCGAAGACCGTGCGCAAAGCTTACGGCAACCGCGCCGCGCTCTATGCGGCCTTGAAACGCGGCGAGATCGACGCCTTTTTCGATGACGCGATCATTTCGAGCTTCTGGCTCGCCGGAACCGACGCACAGAAATGCTGCGTCTTTCGGGGCGGCCCCTTTACCGAAAGCCGGTTTTTCGGAGAAGGCGTGGGGATCGCGGTGAAGAAAGGCAATCGAAGTCTGCGCCTGGCGCTCGATTATGCCCTGCTGCGACTAGCCGAGCGCGGCGTCTATACCGATCTCTATCTCAAATATTTTCCGATCGGCTTCTATTGATCGACCGCGCGCTTAAGCCGTGCGAGCCTTCACTCCGATGCAGGATGAACATCAGAAATATGTGGCGAGATCTTTCGCGGCGATCTGCGGCGGGCGGTCGAGATTGAAGGCGGTGACGAAACGACCCTGCTTATCCATGAGATAGACGACCGCGGTGTGGTCCATCGCATAGTCGCTGCCATGCCCAGGTGCTTTCCTCGCATAGACCCGGTAAGCCCTTTCCACGGCGTCTGTCTCTTGCCGCGTGCCGGAAAGGCCGATGATGCGGGGATCGAAGCTCGACAGATATTCCTTCATCACCGCGGGCGTGTCGCGCTCCGGGTCGACGGTGATGAACAGCGCCCTGATCTGCTTGTCGTCGCCCATCGCCTTCAAGACCTGCGAAATCTCGAAGAGCACGGTCGGGCAGATATCGGGACAATGCGTATAGCCGAAGAAGACCAGGAACGGACGACCCTTGAAATTGGCATCGGTGACCTCGCCGCCGTTTGCCGAGGCCAGGCGGAACGGACCGCCGATCAACGCGCCCTGGGTCTGCTGTCCGGAGACAATCATGAACGAGGCCACGCCCACGCCGGCGAGGCCGAGGATCGAGATTGCGAAGCGGAGCAAAAAACGTCGAGACATGGCCGGAATCTGGCCCCCGGTATCGAGAAAAGCACGCGAGAAAAAGTCCGAGCGCCGATCCCTCGCATGCAGCTTGAAGTTTATGTGATGACCTTTTCGCGCATGACAAGGCCAGTCTTTTCCATTCACATGTTCGCGCCGCGTCGAAAGCGCGCAATGGCCTGCGACACGCGCCTCGCTCGGTTGTGAGGGTTTCGCCGGCGAAGCGGCGAGCTGCCGAACTTACCGTTTGGATCGCAGGGGCATCTATGTTATATCGTTGCAGCGGAGCCGCCGGACCTCGTTTCGCGGAAAGGTCATGCGGTCTTCAATCAGCGGAGGATCGATCCAACAAACCGATCCTTCGAATCAGCCTCACGCGGACTTCACATGAAACTGCTCCCTCTCCTGGCCTCCGTTGCCACCCTCCTGGCTGCTCCGGCGCTCGCCTCGGCCGATCCCATCAATATCGTCGCCGCCGAAAATTTTTATGGCGACGTGGCCCAACAGATCGGCGGAGCTGCCGTGAGCGTGACGAGCATCCTCAGCAATCCCGACCAGGACCCGCATCTTTTCGAGGCGAGCCCCTCGGTGGGGCGCGCCGTTTCCGCCGCCCGGATCGTCGTCTATAGTGGAATCGATTACGATCCCTGGATGGAGAAGCTGCTGGGCGCTGCAAAGAGCTCTGACCGCAAGACCATCGTCGTCGCCGAACTGGTGGGGAAAAAGACCGGCGATAACCCGCATATCTGGTATGATGTGACGATCATGCAGACCTTCGCAAAGGCATTGGCGGATGATCTCGGCAGCGCCGATCCGGCGCACCGGGCGGATTATCAGCGGCGCTTGGCGCAATTTCAGAAATCGCTCGAGCGCATAGAGGCGAAGATCACAGCGCTCAAAGGCCGCTTGGCGGGCACAGAGGTGACGGCCACTGAGCCGGTGTTCGGCTATATGATCGAGGCGCTCGGAATGAAGAGCCGCAACCTGTCGTTTCAACTCGCGGTGATGAACAACACCGAGCCGAGCGCCTCCGACGTTGCCGGCTTTGAGGATGACCTGAAGCAACACAGGGTCAAACTGCTGGTCTATAACGCCCAGGCCTCGGACCCGATCGCCGAACATATGATGAAACTCGCGAAGGCATCGGATATCCCGGTGGTGGGCGCGAGCGAGACCGAACCGCCCGGACTGACTTATCAGGCCTGGATGCAGAGCGAACTCGATGCGGTTGACCACGCGCTTCCGAAGTAGCGCCCCATGAATGCCATCGAGTTGCGTGACGTCTCCCTGACGCTCGCCGGGCGGCTCGTTCTGTCCGACATTAGTCTGGAGATCGCCGCCGGCCAGTTTGTGGGCGTGCTCGGTCCAAACGGATCGGGCAAGACCACATTGATGCGCGCCATTCTGGGACTGGTGCCGCCAAGTCGAGGCGCGATTCGCGTCCTCGGGCAGGCGGCGACGCGCGGCAATCCTTCGGTCGGCTATCTGCCGCAAGCAGCGAGCGCCGTCCCTCAGGCCACGCGGCTCAGCGGCTGGGATTTCGTGGCGAGCGTTGCGAGCGGCCATCGGCTCGGCCTGCCAATCCTGGGCAGGGCGGCCCGGGCGGAAGCCGAACGCGCCCTCGATCTCGTCGGAGCGCGCAAGCTCGCCCGTCGCCCGCTCGCCGACATATCGGGTGGGGAACGGCAGCGTTTGCTGCTGGCCCAGGCGCTCATCGGCCGCCCCCAATTGCTTCTGCTCGACGAGCCTCTGATCAGCCTTGACCCACGCCATCAGCAAGAGGTCGTCGGATTGGTCAAGGAGCTCCAGGTGGAGCTGGGGATCACCGTGTTGTTCAGCGCCCACGAGATCAATCCATTGCTCGGCGCGATCGACCAGGTGCTCTATCTGGGGCGCGGCCAGGCTGCGCTTGGGACGATCGACGAGGTCATCACGCGGCCGGTTCTCTCGCGGCTCTACGGCTCCGACATCGACGTGATCCGTCTCAGAGGGCGGATCTTCGTGATGGCTGGCGGTTACGATGTGGAACGCGACGCACATCGGCACGAAGCCGGTTCGCCTCACGAGCATGGTTCGCACGGAGCGCATGCGGACCATGTTTGAATATGATTTCATGCGCAACGCCTTTGCCGCGGCAACGGTGGTTGCGCTCGTCGCCGGCACCGTCGGCTATTTCCTGGTGCTGCGTGGCCAGACATTCGCCGGCCATGCTCTGGCGCATGTCGGCTTTACCGGCGCGACGGGCTCCATTCTTGTTGGCATACCACCGCTCTGGGGCTTGGTGGCGATGACCATGGCCGCGGGGATCGGCATGGGCCTCATGGGAGAGCGCCTGGTCCAGCGCGACGTGGCGATCGGACTGGTGCTCGCCTTCTCGCTCGCCCTCGGCCTGCTGTTTCTGCATTTCTACACGGCCTTCGCGACCCAGGCGACGACGCTGCTGTTCGGCAATGTGCTCGCGGTCGATATCCCTACGGTGTTCACGCTGCTCGGGCTTGGTGCCGTCAGCCTGGCAATGCTCGCCATCATCTCGCGCCCTTTGCTTTTCGCCAGCCTGCAGCCGCAGCTCGCCGAAGCAAAGGGCGTCTCGCTGCAGCTCTATGGCGTGCTTTTCCTGGCGATCGTCGCTCTCACCACCGCCGAATGCGCCCAGATCGTTGGGGTGCTGCTGGTCTTCGCGCTGATGGTTGGCCCCGCCGCGGCAGCTCAGCAATTGACGAGCGCGGTACCGACCGGTGTCTTGCTTTCGGCAAGCTTGGCGCTCTTCGAAGCATGGGGCGGCATCACGCTTGCCTTCTACACGGATTGGCCGAGCAGCTTTTGGATCACAGCGCTGAGCGTCGCGGTCTATCTTCTCGCCACCGTGCCTCGCCGGTTACGGGCCTGGCAACCCGCCTAGCGGTCAGGCGCTGCGAGGGAGAAGCCTTGCGGGACGATCGCCGTCGCGCCGCTCACAGCGTCGTCAGCCGGGGCTTGCGTCTCTTTGCGCAGCGGTGGCTGTTGCGCTCCATCCGATTCGGCCGGGGTCGAGTCTGCCGTGGAGTCTTGCACCGTCCCCGGCTTCGCCGCTTGCGCCTGTTTGCGCAATGGTGGCAAGGGGGCATTGGCCGGCTGCGCTGCCTCGTCCGACTCGGCAGAAGAGGCGCTGGCGGCTTGCACCGCGGCCGGGGCCGGCGGCGGCCGCTTCGTCGGCTGCGTCGCCGTGTAGAGGCGGCTGAAGCCTGTTTCGCTGCCGTCCGCGGCCGGTTCGGCTGTTTGCGGCCCAGCAGGCTGCTGCTCAGCGGTCGCTTGGGCTGACGGCGCAGGGGGCTGCGGCTGCGGTTGCGGGGTGAACAGACGGGTCAGGATCGAGCCGTCGGAAGTGGCTTGCGCCGGCTGAGCTGGTGGTGGATTGGCAGGTTGCGGCTGTGCATCGGCGACCGCTTGCGCCTGCTCCGGCTTCCCGGATTCGCCTGAGGCATCGGCGCGCGCGGCACGCAGCGCGTCCGCCTTCTTCTCGGCGGCATCGGCTTCGGCGAGGTCCTTGGCCTTCGCCGCTTCCAATTCGGCCAGCGTCGGGGTCTTGCGCTTGGCGTCGATCGCGACATCGACGGGGCCCTCGGCGAGCGCGTCTGGCCGGCTCACCTCGCCACGCATCGATGCAAAGCTCGGATTTTGGCCGCCATCGGCATAGACGGTATGCACCGGCGGTACGCCCTCGGCGACGAGTTCGGCGATTCTTGCGTCGTCGCGCATTTGTTTGGCCAAGACTTCGTACTGGACGACCTCATCCCGATTGAGCGGCGGGCAAGGGCCGCTGGCCTCGAAGGACCTGCCGTCGGCCGGCTCGGCGTTGAAGACATAACGGCCATTGCAGACGCCGACCGCGACTTCTTGCCCGGTCACTTCGAAATTGTCGCTGCCGGTCTTCAGCTCTTTCCAAAAATCGATGTTCGGATCGAGCCGGTATTTGGCAAGGTTCTCGGGCGTCATGTGGAACGGCAGCGATTGCATCTGGATCGCACGCTGCCCGCCGGCAAAGGCTTCGCGGGCGATGCTGTAGATCTCGGCGATCTGCTGGTCGGTCATCGACAGGCAGCCCGCCGAAGAACAGGCGCCGTGAACCATGATCGCCCCACCGCTGCGCCCATGCGCGCGGTCATAGGCGTTCGGGTAGCCGACATTGAAGGAGAGATAATAGTTCGAATTGGGGTTCATCTGTCCGGGCGTGATCGTATAAAAACCTTCCGGAACCTGGCGATCCCCTTCGCTTACCTTGGGCCCGAGCTGGCCCGACCAGCGGCACATCGGATAGGTCTTGAGCAGCGTATAGTGCCCGTCCGCCTTCATCTTCCAGATCTCGAACTCCGCCTCCTTCTTGAAGGCGCGAATGAGGACGGGGGCCTCTTCGGTCGTGCCCTTATCCTGCATGAGCGCCAGCATTTCCGGCGAAAGCGGCTGATAGGCGCGGCTGCTGCTCAGCTGGCCGGAATCTTCGCTGCAACCGGCGAGCATGATCGTAACGGACGCCACGGCGGCAAACGCGCTGATACGGCCTGCGAGATCTGTTCTGAAAGGCATCGGCATCCGCTCTTTGACCCGGCTCTCCTGAAGGATAACCCGATCAGCCTATAAGCGTTATCCTTATCCGGGCGTTACTTCAACCCGCCAGTCGCTCAGCTAAGGTTAACCGGATCGCCACGCCCTTTAGTAGGGCCAGGGGTAGGGCCAAAGTGTGTCCGCGGAGACGCCGCGCGACGCACAGACCCAAATCGGCCGATACCACGTCACGTCATTGTAGAGGTTCATCTGCGGTTGCGGCACGACCACGCAGCGCGGCGGGATCACAGCGACGCTTCCCGGATAAGGCCCCGGCCATCCCGGGGGTCCGTTGCGGCCGAGATCCGCGGCTTGCGCGCCCGATCCGGTCAGCAACAGGGCAAAAAGGCAGCGCCTCAACGTCGACGGCGATACCAGGCGGCGAGGCCAGACGCCGCGGGCTTCGGACAAGCTTCGCTCCCCCACTCGAGCCATTCGCCTCCCTCCGGAGCCAAGACCAGTTCGATCTGCTATCTGATTCGCGGCATTCGACAAACGACGCGATAGCGGCTCATTCCTTGACCTTGAGGTCCTTCGGCTTGGCGAACACCGAGTCGACATCGATGTCGGCCTCGTGCTCGGCCGGCGCCGATGGCGTCCCGAAGACCTCGCTGTCGCGCTCCGCCTGAGACTGGCGGCCCGCGGTCGTAACTTCGGCCGGCACAAGGGTTTGACTGCGGTCTTCTTCGACCGGCGCCCGTTCCTTGGCGGCCCGGTTAACCTCGAAATCGAGATCTATCTGTGAACAGAGCCCGAGCGTCACCGGATCCATCGGCGTCAAGGCGGAGGAATTCCAATGGGTCCGATTGCGGATCGACTGGAGCGTCGTCTTCGTCGTTCCGACGAGACGCATGATCTGCGCGTCCTTCAGTTCCGGGTGGTTGCGAACCAGCCATAGAATCGCATTCGGCCGGTCCTGCCGGCGCGACAAGGGCGTATAGCGCGGGCCGCGCACACGCTTGGCCTCCGGCAGCCTCACCTTGGCCTGGGCCAGTTGGAGCTGGTGACCCGGATCCTTCTCGCCCGCTGCGATCTCCTCCCGCGTCAGCTGACCGGAGGTGATCGGATCGTGGCCCTTGATACCGGTCGCGACCTCACCGTCTGCGATGCCCTTCACTTCGAGCGGGTGCAGCTTACAGAAATTAGCGATCTGATCGAAACTGAGCGAGGTGTTCTCGACGAGCCAGACGGCGGTCGCCTTGGGCATGAGAGGCGTGTTGTTCATCTTGTTCTCCTTTGCCGACCGGCGCAAAATCAGGCGCAGCGCTCATTTCGGGCCCGGGTTCCTGCCGCGGCGCGGGGTCAACCTATATCTATGATGGGAAACGCTCTATCTATGAAGGTGGGCGGACGAATGCATGCGCCGAAGGGCCGGCGCCCCTGTTACATATAGGATGAAGCGGCCGAAATTCGCCGAGAATTTCGAATTGAACAAGCTAAATTTCCGGCTTTTCGGTGTCGAGGCAGCCATGAGCAAGGACGAGGATGATCCATTTGCGCCGCGCGCGGCACCGGCGGTCCACGTGATCGGACAATTGCTCGACGAGCTTTCCGTGCAAGAGCTTGAAGAGCGCATCGCGGCGCTGCGCGCCGAGATCGAGCGGCTGGAGCGCGCCCGCCAAGCCAAGGAGGCGGGCCGCGCCACCGCCGCGGGGTTTTTCAAATCTGCCCCGTGATCCGGGGCGGCGCGACGCCCTACGCAGGAGCTCATAACGTTTCGTTAAACTTTTTCGTTTATTAACGAAATATGCCGGTTGCGAACCGGCCGAGCCGAGAGGTTTTCCGCCTCGGTCTCACACCTCCCCAACATCGACTTCAAGAGCCGCTTCGTGCGGCTCTTTTCTTGCCGGTCGCTTCCGGCTTGGCTTGAGTCCTTAAATTGGTTAACCTTACTGAAAGCTTAATGGCCATTGCCCCTCGCAATGGGCCTAGTATGCGATAGCGGGCACGCGCCGCCGCATCGCATGAGTTTTGGGCCGCCGAGGCGTAGCGTAATGAATGTATCGGGAACAGAGGGCGCCGTCTCCTTCGCCAACCGGCTGGCGACATCGGAGTCCTTCAAGTCGCTGTTCCGCGAGGGCATGACTCTCGTCGAAGAAACCGCCGCCTATCTCGACGGCGACGGGCGTGAAGAAGCCAAGCGCCTTTCCCGCCTCGCGGCGCTTGCCTATGCGACGGAAAGCATGCGGCTCACCACGCGGCTGATGCAGATGGCCTCCTGGCTGCTGCTCCAGCGTGCAGTCAATGAAGGGGAATTGACGCAGGGCGAGGCGGCGACGGAGAAACGCAAAGTTCGCCTGAGCGAGCAGCAGGTTTCGACCGGCCCTGACGTCTTTGCGAAATTACCGCCCCGGCTGACCGCGATCATCGAGCGGTCGTTGCGCCTGCAAGGCCGCATTCTGCATCTCGATCGCCTGATCCATCCGACGACCGAGAAAGGGGTGCCGGCGCATGCCGCAAGGCCGCTCGAGCCGCAGCTCGAATTGCTCCGCGCCGCCTTCGCTCTGAGCGAATGAGCGGCCCGGCCGGGGTCCCCCGATCCCTTACATTACTTCTTGGCGAGGCCGATGCTGCCGAAGCGCGAAGTGAAGCGCGTCAGCCGGCCGCCGCGATCGACGAGATGCTGCGATCCGCCGGTCCAGGCCGGATGCGTCTTCGGGTCGATGTCGAGGTGAAGGCTCGCGCCTTCCTCCCCATAGGTCGAGCGCGTCACATATTCATTTCCATCGGTCATGACGACCTTGATGAAATGATAGTTCGGATGAATGTCGGCCTTCATCGCGAAATCCCAATAATCGGCTCGGAAGACCGAGGCAGGAAAGGAAAGGGGCGCCGCAGCGCGTCGGCGCCCCTATAGCTCTTTCACCGGCGGGTCACAAGCGGCTCATTCGGCCGCCACCTTCTTGTCGTGGAACTGCGCGGCTTCCGTGGACTCGCGCAGAGCGATCGTCGAGGCCTTGCCGCCGGACAGGATCTCGGCCACGCTGTCGAAATAGCCGGTGCCGACCTCGCGTTGATGGCGGGTCGCCGTATAGCCGTGCTTCTCGGCCGCGAACTCGGCGTCCTGCACCTCGCAATAGGCCGCCATGCCGCGATCGCGATAGTCGTTGGCGAGTTCGAACATCGACAGATTGAGCGTGTGGAAGCCGGCCAGCGTGACAAACTGGAACTTGTAGCCCATGGCGCCAAGCTCGCGCTGAAACTTCTCGATCGTCGCCGGATCGAGCTTTGCCCGCCAATTGAACGACGGCGAGCAATTATAGGCCATCGGCTTGCCCGGATAGCGCTTGTGCACCGCCTCGGCGAATTTGCGCGCATCGTCGAGATTGGGATTCGACGTTTCCCACCACAGGATGTCGGCAACTTCCGCATAGGCGAGGCCACGCGCGATGCAATGGTCGAGCCCCGTGCCTTCCTTCAAGCGGAAGAAACCTTCCGCCGTGCGGCTGTTGGGCTCGATGAAGCGGCGGTCGCGCTCGTCGATATCGGAGGTGATGAGCTTGGCCGACTCGGCGTCCGTACGGGCGACGATCAAGGTCGGCACGCCGCAGACGTCGGCTGCGAGCCGCGCCGCCGTGAGGCTGCGTTCATGCTGAGCGGTCGGAATCAGCACTTTCCCGCCCATATGGCCGCACTTCTTCTCGGAGGCGAGCTGGTCCTCGAAATGGACCGCCGCGGCGCCCGCATCGATATAGGCCTTCGTGATCTCGAAGACGTTGAGCGCGCCGCCGAAACCGGCTTCCGCATCGGCCACGATCGGGGCGAACCAATCGCGGGTGACGCGGCCCTCGGCATGTTCGATCTCGTCCGAGCGCTTCAGCGCATTGTTGATGCGGCGCGCGACGTCGGGACCGGAATTGGCCGGATAGAGCGATTGGTCCGGATACATGGTGCCGGCGACATTGGCGTCGGCGGCGACCTGCCAGCCGGAGAGATAGATGGCGTCGAGCCCGGCGCGGACCTGCTGCACCGCCTGATTGCCGGTCAACGCGCCAAGCGCATGAACGTAAGGCTTTTCATGCAACAGCTTCCAGAGCTTGTTGGCGCCGCGCTCGGCCAGCGTATGGGCGATCGCAAATGACCCGCGCAGCCGGCGCACGTCGGCGGCGGTATACGCGCGGCGGATACCATCGAACCGGCCCTTCGGCGCGGAGGGCACCAAATCTTCGAAACTTGCATTGCTCATCAGATCTCTCCGGACGCCAACAGAACCAGGTTCACAGTGATTGACAACAGAAACGGCGAAAGCTGCTTTGTATAACTAGGAAAATCCTCGGTTTCGCAACCCTTGGGCTTGGCAAAATCGGGTTGTTTGGTAAATACCTGACAGTGTAAATTGTAATTGTGTCAAGGAATTTACCGGTGTAAGGAACTCGTCATGACTGTTGCCCAATCCCCGACCTCTCGCAAGATCTTTGCCGGCGCGCGGCTGAAGCGGCTGCGACGCGAACGCCAAGTGACCCAGGCCCGCATGGCCGAGGAGCTGGACGTCTCGGCGAGCTATCTCAACCTGATGGAGCGCAATCAACGCCCGATCACCGTGCAGGTCCTGATCCGCCTCGCCGACGTCTATGGGCTCGATCCGCGCGAATTCATGGAGGGCGAGGCCAATCAGGCGATCGGCGAGATCGAACAGCTGCTTGCCGATCCGATCATGCGTGAGGCCGGCGTCCCGCGCACGGAAGTGCAGGACGCCGCCGAACATGCGCCGACGCTGCTTGCGGCCATGCAGAGGCTCTACCGAGCCTATGTCGCGGCGCGCGAAGCGAGCCAGGCGAGTCTCACGCAACGTGCCGACCCCGACCGGACCGAGGCGATCATACGCGAAAGTCCGGTCGATCGCGTCCGCGCCATTTTGCATGCGCAGCGCAATTATTTCCCCGAGCTCGATCAGGCGGCCGAGACCTTCGCCTCCGATCTCGCGCTCGGCGGTCACGAGCTTTTCTTCGCGATTTCGGATCACTTGCGCGCCAGGCACGGCATACGTGTCCGCGTCCTGCCGCTCGAAGCCATGGGCGAGCGGCTGCGCTGGTATGACCACCACCGCCGCCAATTGCTGATTTCCGAAATCATGGATCAGCCGGGCCGCACCTTCCAAGCGGCTTATCAACTGGCTTTTGCCGATTGCGATGCTCTTTTGAGCGAGCTCGCGCAAAAGCTCGAGCCAGGCGACGATCTCGGGCGCCGGTTGTTGCGCGTCACGCTGGCCAATTATTTCGCCGCCGCCCTGATGATGCCGTATGGCAAGTTCCACGAAGCGGCGGAGCTCGCCGGCTACGACATCGAGCTTCTCGGCGCAAGGTTCGGCGCGAGCTACGAACAGGTCGCGCACCGGCTGACGACGCTGGCGCGGCCGACCGCGCGCGGCATCCCTTTCTTCCTCATCCGCGTCGACAGCGCCGGGAATGTCTCGAAGCGGTTTTCCTCCGGCCGCTTTCCCTTCGCCCATTTCGGCGGCACCTGCCCGTTATGGAACATCCATGCCGCTTTCAGCGATCCCGGCCGCATTCTGACCCAGGTGGTCGAACTGACCGACGGCTCGCGCTGGTTCTCGATCGCCCGGACGGTGCGCCGGGCGATCACGCCCTATGGCGCGATCGAGCCGCATTTCGCCATCGGCAT